>JAFGJL010000022.1 GCA_016929115.1 Candidatus Omnitrophota bacterium
CATTATGATTAGACGGTGGCTCTCGCGGGTGAAATATTCGCTGAAAGGCCTTTTATTGACCGTGATCTTGCCCCCTCCGGGCATGACCCTCACGCGCGCTATCGATTCCTTACGCCGCCCTGTCGCCATGTATTGGACTTTCTCTGCCATTATCTTCGTTACCCCTTGATTATACTGCCAGCGGCTGCGGTTTCTGCGCCGCGTGCGGATGCTTCTCGCCGCCGTAGACCTTCAGCTTCCTCAGCAGCTTCGCGCCAAGCTTCGATTTCGGGAGCATCCCCTTGACCGCATGCCTTATCACATGATCCGGCTTCTTCGCGAGCACCTTCTCCAGCTTCTCGATGTTCAATCCGCCGGGATAGGCCGAATACCTTTTATACTCCTTTGTGATGAGCTTCTTGCCGGTGACCTTCACCCTGGAAGCGTTTATGACGATGACCTCGTCGCCCACGTCCTGGTGCGGGGCATATATGACCTTGCCCTTTCCCATGAGGACGGTAGCCACCCTGGAGGCAAGCCTGCCCAGGACCTTGTCCTTGGCATCGACCAGGTAGCAGGCCTTCTTTATGTCCTTCTCTTTGGCTATATATGTCTTCATATTTATATACCGAGCTTGTCGAGGTATAAAATAAAAACACCTCGTTCGCAGAGGTGCTAAATGGTATCACATGGCCCGTCAATTGTCAAATAAAATCTCTCCGCCTTCGCAATCAACTGTCGGTAGCCCAGGTGCTTCGGCGGATGATCCTACGAAGCCCTCTGTTTATTGACCGTTATTGGCGAAGGAGGATCCCTCTTTCCATAAGCTTAACCGCGAGGTCTTCGGCGCCGTCGTATTTAATGGAATCGATGCCTAAAAGCCCGGCTTCCTTCACGAACTCCTTCCTGTCATCGATGTAGAGCAGCCGGCCCGCATCCCCTCCGGCGCGCTTAACCGCTTCGTCGAACATGAGCCTGTCAGGCTTCATGGCACCGAGCATGAACGAGAGGATGAGCTCGTCAAATATGGATATGATATCGAATTTCTTCCGGATATACTCGAAATGGAGCCGGTTGACATTGGAAAGAAGGAATAGTTTATAGCGGGATCTCAGCCGCCGCGCAAGGTAGCAAGAGCCCTTGTCCTCCCAGAATATCTCGTTCCATATAGGAACGAAGTCGGCATATGGAAGCTTGATGCCCAGGAACTCTTGCATTCTCTTGTGAAATTCTTTGGGAGAGATGAGGCCTTTTTCGAAGACGCTCGTTATCTCGGAATCAAAGAAAGTGTCATAGAGCTTCTTGAGATCGAGGGTATGGAAAAGGTTCAAGACCTTTCTGGCCGCGATCGAGTGGTCGAAACTGATGAGCGTGTTCCCGAGGTCGAAGACTATTACCTTATACCCGTCTTTCATCTCAGTATATGACTTTTATCAGGCACAAACCGCGCGCCGGCGCTGTCGGGCCGCAATATCTCCTATCTTTTCCCGAAAGGATCTCTTTCACGCGGACCGCAGGCATCTTACCGCGGCCCACTTCTATCAGGGTGCCGACGATATTCCTTGCCATATTGTAGAGGAAGCCTGCTGCCTCGATATCAATATATACCAGTGGGCCGTTTTTTTCAATCGCGATCTTTCTTATCATCCTGACGGTATCCTTGCGGACGGATCCGGAGTTCTGGAGCGCCTTTAGATCATGCTTACCAACAAGATGACGGGCTGCCTTCCGCATCTCGGAGAGATCCAGGCTTTGCGGGCAATAGTAGGCGAATCTCCGCACGAACGGGTCTTTGGCATCGCTGTTCAGTATGGTATAACGGTAGCGCTTTCCCAGCGCGCTGAACTGCGCGTGAAAATCCGTGCCGGCCTCCTCAACAGCGGAGACCGCGATATCTTCCGGCAACCGGCTGTTGAGCGCGCGCTTGATACGCTCAGGCGCAAGGTGTGAGGCCGTTTTGAAATTCGCGACCTGGCCGCGGGCATGGACGCCCGAATCGGTCCTGCCGGCGCCGATAAGGCATATCTTTTCGCCGATGATCTTTCGCAGGGTCTTTTCCACTGCCTCCTGGACGGATACGCCGTTCTTCTGGCGCTGCCATCCGACGTAGGCTGTGCCGTCATATCGTATCGTAAGCTTGATATTGCGCATAAAAATGGTCCCGGATCTCTCCAGGACCATTTTATCACAATAACCCCTGTCCGCGTTCCTATTTTTTAGTCCTTCCTGTCCGACTCCGCCGTCCTCAGCGGCGGCTGGACCATGTTCAGACTGGGGGCATTCCCAACGCCTGTAAAAGTGGCCGGTATGACCGGTGCCGGTGACGGAAGACCGCTCAATTCGGCCTCTGCCGGCACGGCTGCGTATATCTTTTCCTCTACGGCCGGTATCCTGTCTATCGGGCTGGTATACCATTGCTTCACATATTCGAGCGCGGGCTTGTTCTGCGGCGAAAAACGCCTGTTTGAGCCGTTACCGTTGGCTACCGTCGTCCAATTCCACCAATATACGCCCGCGAACCATGGCTTGTCCCAGAAAGTCTCGAAAAGGGCCCTGTAACAGTCGGCCTGCAACGTCAGGTTGGGCGGGCCGGAAACCGCTTCCTCCCAGGGGTTGTACGCGGCCGTGTCGGAACTGCAGTAGCCCGACTCGGTAAAAAGGACCGGTTTCTTTATCGTCGCCTGCCATGCCTCGATCTCTCCCACCCACTTCTTCCACCCCTCTTTTATATCCTCAAAAGTTGGGTCGGGCTTCTTGGAGAGCGAGAAATAGGCGTCTATGCCGGCGTAATCGAGGCTGTCCCAGAACTGGACGGCGTTGTAGCTGTCCCAGTTGGCCGCGTAGGTGATCTTGCCGGAGAAGGCCTTGCGCACAGCCGGTATAACCTTGTTCTTCCAGAGATCGGTCTTAGTCGCCGCGAACGTCAGCTCGGTCCCGACGCAGAAGAACTCCACGCCTTCCGCCTCGGCCAGCTGGGCGTAACGGGCGACATATTTGGCATAATTGGCGAACCATTTCTCCCACTGGTCGTCGGACTGGAACCCGATGTCCGCCCGCCACGAATCCTGCTGGTTCTCCAGGTCAACGTGGGGTTTCAGCATGACGGCCATGCCCAGCTTGTGGGCCTGGCGTATGGCATGGCGCAGGCTCTTGTCGGACGGCGTCCTGTCGGTAGGCTTGATCGCGTCCGAATTGAAGTCATCCTGGTACCAGGTCACCACTATGGCGACGCAATTGGCGCCGACGTCCGCCATCGACCGCAGGGAGTCATCGGAGTTCTTGTTGCCGAAGCTGTCCTTGTTCCATGTCGTATAGCACATCCCCTTGTGGAAGACCGGGTATTCCGCCGGATCCTGCTTCCTGGTTTCGGCCCGTGAGGGGCACAGCGAGATGATAAGGAACGGCAATATAAGGTACGCTATGATCCTTTTTGTCCTGCCTGACTTCATCTTGGACCCTCCTTCAGTTTCGGCAAGACCACCAAAGGAAGGGAGTGCCACCGCCGGCCAAAAAAAATGCCGGCGCAAAGCCGGCTATAGGTTTATGTTTATTTCGGTAACCTGGCCGCCTTATCCTTTGGCTCATCCCCGCTTTTGGCGGGGCCTCGCTCAGGATGAAGGCCCGTGGCTTTGCGTCCCATTCTTTCGAATGGTTTGCCTTTATCGTTCAAACATTCGACTGCTTTTTAAAGAGCGATTGTGAATACCACTGAAGTATGCCTGATTTTCCGGGAAAATGCAATAGATGAAAACTGACTTTTTTGACCTTAACAGAAAGTTTGTTTTTCTGGACGGAAATCTTAGGCTTTTCTCGACGAGAAAAATGCTTTTTGGTTTTATTTGGTTAGTGGAAGCCTGGCTAAGCGATTATGAAGACAATCTAGCTTTTTATATATCTTAACTAAATTCTTAACTGAATGAATCGATGATATCCCTCAACAGCGAATCACTGTCACGGTCCACGCCGAATACGCTGTCCGTTTCCTGCGAAAGATCGCCGCGTACTTCTCCATCGAAAACAACATCCTGATCCAGGGCGGCGGCCACATTCGGCTCATCGACGAACCGGGAGATCTTGTTGAACTGGGTTATCCCGCCCCTAGTCCCTTCATGGTGGAGCGAAAGGAAGAGATTGGTCTTGGCGCGCGTCAGGGCCACATAGAAGAGCCTGTGCTCTTCCTCTATGTCATCCTCTGAATTGAGCGCGAAGCTTATGGGCAGCATCCCGTCCGCCACGCCGATCAGGAAGACGGCTTCCCACTCAAGGCCTTTCGCCGAATGTATTGTGGACAGGGTGAGCGGCCCTTCATCGTCCTTTCTTTCAGCTTCAACAGCGCGCACCCCCCTCTCCGGCGCCTCGATCGAGAAATCCGCGAGCAGATCCGTAAGGGATGTGTAGGTGGCGACTATCTGGCGCAGGCTGTCAAAATCGTTGACCCTGATATGCCAGTCGTCGAACTTCTCCTTCATAAGCGGAAGATAATGGTCGAGGATGCGCTCATACCTCTCTGCCATGCCTACATTATCGATCGTAGCCCTCAGGCACGCGCCGAGTTTTTTCAGCTGCCCTGAATATGCGTGCGCCTTGTCGCCGTTCAAGAGTACTTCATCGATCGCCTTATCAAAAGAGGCGCCCGAAACGGCCAGCTTTTCAGTTATCCTTTCGGCCGTCTTAGGCCCTATGCCGTCTATGAGCATGAGGATCCTGTGCCACGATATCTCGTCCTTCGGATTGGCAAGGACCCTCAAATGCGCTATGAGGTCCTTCACATGAGCGGTCTCGTAGAATTTTAGGCCGCCGAATATCTGATAAGGTATATTGCGCCTGCTCAGTTCGGCCTGGAGCGGTATCGAGATATAGGCCGAGCGGAACAGGACCGCCTGGTGGCCGAGAGGCAAGCCTTCGTCGCGCATCTCCTTCACTTTATCGGCTATCCACATCGCCTCTTCGTAGACGTCCTTGAAGAACAGGAGGCGCGGTTTCACGCCATCGCTTTTTCTGGCCGCGGTGAGCGTCTTCGCGTATTTGTTATTGATATTGCCGAGAACGGCGTTAGCCGCGTCCAGGATGGGCTGGGTGCTCCGGTAATTCGCTTCCAGCTTTATGATGACGCAGCCGGAAAAACGCTTCGGGAATTCCATGATGTTCTCATGCGAAGTGCCCCGGAACCCGTATATCGACTGGGCGTCGTCGCCTACCACCATGACGTTGCGGTTCCTGTCGGCCAGGAGATAGACGATGTCCGCCTGGATCTTGTTCGTATCCTGGTATTCGTCGACCATGAGAAAGAGGTACTTGCCGGCTATCTTCGGCCTTATCTCGCTGCGCTTCAAGAGAAGCCGCAAGTAGACCAGGAGGTCGTCGTAGTCGAGATAGGAGTTCTTCACCTTGTATTCGGCGTATTCCTTCCTTATGCTCGTTATCTCGGGGGCGAATTCGAGGAAATGTGGATACTCCTTATCGAGTATGTCTTCGATAGGCGCGGCCTTGTTGACCGACATGCTTATGACGGAGCGCAGCGTCTCTTTCTTGGGGAAGAGCCGGTCCTTATCGAAACACCCCAGTCTCGTAGCGCACTTATGCATGGCCACGCCGGCGTCGTCCTCGTCCAGTATGGAGAACGTCTTCGCAAGGCCTATCTCGGAGCCGTACTTCTTGAGCATCCGGTACGCGAACGAATGGAACGTGCCGCCTTCCACGCGCATGCACCGCTGGTCGTGGCGGCTGGCACGGGAGAGCATCTCGTGGGCGGCCTTGCGCGTGAAGGTAAGGAGCAGGATGGAGCGCGGG
>JAFGJL010000023.1 GCA_016929115.1 Candidatus Omnitrophota bacterium
AAATTTCGGAAGGGGGCGGAAGATGGCATTATCGCTGTTGGAATTCGCCGATAAGATAAATGAGATCATGCCGGTCATCATGAGGGAGTCGGCCAGGCAGCAGAGGGGGGCGTTTTACAAGATAAAGGTCACAGTGCCGCAATTGGCTATCCTGGGTTTCCTCAAAAACCACGGGGAGGCCGCCATGACACACATGGCGCGGTACATGTCCGTGACGACGGCCGCCGTGACAGGCATAGTGGAGCGTCTTGTGCGCGAGGGTTATGCGGTGAGACGGAGCGATCCCAAAGACCGGCGCGTCGTCAAAGTAAAGCTTACGCCAAAGGGCGCGTCGCTTATCGGAAAAATGGAAGAGCAGCGCAGAAAAGCTATTATGGGCATGTTCAGCAAGGTATCGCAACGGGACCGCGAGGAATACCTGCGGATCCTCAAGCATATACAGGATAGTTTTAAGCGTCCTTAAACCGACCGGAAGAGGTGCGCGTTTTATGAAACGCCTATTGGCCATATTGTCATTGATAGCCTTTATTTGGGGCCCCGCGCTCCGGGCTGAGGAGATCAGGTCCTTCGATAAGGAGGCCTATCTGAAGACAGCGGCTGTCCCGATAGAGCTGCGCATAAACATGGTCGACTGTATCGCCATGGCCCTTAAAAATAACTCCGAGATACTTATAAAGAGGATCTCGCCGCTCATCGCCGACGCGAACGTGAGGACGGAGAAGGGCAAGTTCGAGCCCAAGTTCTCGTTCGATTTCCAGAATGAGTTCGACGTCGACAACAGCGATTCGCCCCTTTTCGGGCCCGACCCCACGAAGACGAGGACAGGTATATTTAATTTCGGATATGATGAGAAGTTCGTTACAGGGACGAGGCTTTCGGTGGATTTTAACAATACGCGGACGTCTTCAAATTTGAACCCCCTCATCCAGAGCGTGAACCCCATGTATGACTCGAAAGCCACTGTGACCGTCGTCCAGCCGCTCCTTAAGGGTTTCGGCATCATAGTTAACAAGGCGGATTTCCTCATCGCCAGGAACAACAAGAAGAAGTCGGTCCAGGACCTTGCCAAAGAGCTCATCAGCGTCCTGACAGAGGTAAAGAAGGGCTACTATGATTTCCAGTACTCGCAGGAATTGTATAAAGTGGCTCTCGCGTCGCTCAAAAGGGCGCAGGACCTCTACGACATAAACAAGGAGCGCTACGGCAAGGGCCTGGCCTCCAATGTCGACATCCTGCAGTCGGAGGCGGAGGTGGCGAGGCTCGAGCAGCTCCTCCTGGCCGCCGAGAACATGATGAAGCTTTCCGAGGACAACCTCAAGTTCATCACCAATCTCGTGGACGATCCCGGGCTCTGGAACGCCTCTATAGTGCTTCTGGACGTGTTGAAATACGAGAAAAAGGAGCCGGACCTTATCCAGGCGATAATGAAGGCATTCGTGCACAGGCCCGATTACGAGGCCGCCAAGCTAGACCTGAAGAACAGGGATATAACCGTCATCTACAACCGTAACGGGATGCTCCCGACGCTTGACCTCACGGGGAGCCTCGGCTTTAACGGCCTCGGCAATACCTACGAGAAGGACCTGGGCCATGTCGGCGGCGGAAAATACCGGGACTGGATGGTCGGCGTCAGCGTCAAGATGCCGCTGTTCAATGACGAGGAGAAGGGAAAATACGAAAAGGCTAAATTTGAGAAACAACAGGCGCTCATAGCCTTTAAGCGCCTTGAGCAGAAGATGATCCTGGAGGTCAGGGACGCTGTGCGCAACATCGACATAAAATACAGGATGCTCGAGGCAAGCCAGAAGTCCAGGAAGGCCGAGGCAGAGAACTATGACGCCCAAGAGACGCGTTTCAGGGCAGGCCTCGTTTCGACGCTTGACATGCGCGATTACCAGGAGAGGCTGGCGCGGGCTGAGGCGAACCTGGTGAAGAGCGAGATAGATTACAACGTCGCCTTGCTGGAACTTTCGAAGGTGCAGGGGACGACGCTTATAGAGGATAATATTAAGATCGAGTAAGGAGAGTATCATGAGAAAAGCGTCCATCTGTATATTGGTCATATTCATAGCTGCGGCAGGCATGGCAGGGTGCGGCCGTAAGGTCGGGAGGGAGAAAGCCGAGGAGATACCGGTCAGGGTCATGAAAGCAGAGCGCCGGCCGATCGCCGTTGTCCTCGACTATGTCGGAAGCGTCAAGGGGCAGGATGAGGCGGTCGTATATCCCAAAGTCCCCGGCAAAGTCCTGGAAAAGGTCAAGGAAGAGCGATCTCCCGTCAAGAAAGGGGAGCCCATAGTCTATATCGACAGGGACGAGGTGGGGATGAAGTTCGAGAAGGCGCCGGTTGAAAGCCCTCTGGATGGCATATTGGGACGCGTCTATGTGGATATCGGCTCGCAGGTCACTCCGCAGACACCCATCGCGCTAGTCTCAACGCTGGATAAGGTCGAGATATACGTGGATATCCCTGAAAAGTACCTCCCCAGGCTGAAGTTGGGGCAGGAGGTCACTATAAGCGTGGACGCTTATCCGGGAAAAACCTTCACCGGCGCCATAACGGAGATAAGCGCGCTCATCGATACGATGACGCGGTCCGCGCCTGTCCAGGTAACCGTGGATAATGAAGACCACCGGCTCAAATCGGGAATGTTCGCCAAGGTCAGGATGGTCATAGATGAGCACAGGGACGCTATCGGCGTCCTGCGCGAGGCGCTAATAGGCAGGGAGCCGGATGTTTACGCCTATATCGTGAATAACGGCAGGGCATGGCTGCGCAGGGTCAAGACCGGCATTCGCCAAGGCTCGTATTACGAGATCCTTGGGGGCATAGACGAGGGAGATGTCGTTGTCATAATGGGCCAGCACCGGCTCCGCGACGGCTCTCTCGTGAAGATCGAAGAAAAGAAGATCGAGTATTAAAACGTAAAGTCAGGGTGAAGAGATGAACCTTCCGGAATTCGGCGTCAAAAGGCCTGTAACGAACCTGATGATATTCTCCGCTATCATCATCATAGCGTTCTACAGCCTTAGCAGGCTCGGTATAGACCTATTCCCGACGATAGAGCCGCCGGTCATCTCCGTCATCGCCGCCTATCCCGGCGCCAGCGCTGAGGACGCGGAGATAAAGGTGACCGAGCCGCTCGAGAACCAGCTTGCTACGACGCCGGGGCTTGAGAAGATAACGTCGCGTTCCATGGAAGGCGTTTCCCTTATCTCACTCAAGTTCAAATGGGGGACGAACCTCGATGAGGCGTCGAACGATATACGCGACCGGATAGAGCTAGCCAAGCGTTTTCTGCCCGATATACCCGACGAAATGGAGATCCCGTTCCTCGTAAAGATAAATACCGCGAACATCCCGATACTGTTTTGCGGCATCACCGCCGAACAGAGTTATCCCGGCCTCTACGACCTGATAGACAAACAGGTCGGCGACCCCATACGCCAGCTGGCAGGCGTCGGCACGGTCCAGCTCTTCGGCGGGCTCGAGCGCCAGATCAATGTCTGGCTAGACAGGGCGCGCCTCGAAGGCTACGGTTTTTCGGTCCAGAATATCTACGACGTCTTGAGAAGGGAGAATATCACCCAGCCGGTAGGCAGCATAAAGTCGGGCCTGACCGACTATCTCTTGCGGCTGCCCGGCGAGTTTGCCGATCCGGACGAGATGGATTATGTCATCCTGGGAAAACGTGACAATAAATTCGTATATCTAAAGGATGTAGCGCGTATGGAGGACGGTTTCAAGGAAGTCAAGATGATCGTCAGGATCAACAAGCATCATGGCCTTATGATGATGATCCAGAAGCAGACCGGGACCAATACGGTCGAGGTCGCCGAGAAGGTCAAGAAACGGTTAAAACAGCTTGAGAAGAACCTGCCGGCCGACGTGCATATGTTCATAATATTCGACAGCGCTAAGGACATCACAAATTCCATCCATTCGCTGACCTCGACCATCCGTATCGGCATCATCCTTGTCATCCTCGTTATCTGGTTCTTCTTAAGGCAGCTCGCGCCGAGCCTTATCGTCGCGCTCACCCTGCCGTTCTCGCTGCTCATAGCCTTCATATACCTATTCTTGAGCGGCAAGACGATAAATACGATAAGCCTCTCGTCGCTGGCGATAGCGGCCGGTATGGTCGTCGATAACGCGATAGTCGTCGTGGATAACGCCTTCCGGCATGTCGAAAGGGGACAGAGGCCGAGCGAAGCGGCGATCTACGGCACAAGCGAGATGTTCCTTTCGATAGGCGCTTCAACACTCACTACCATCGTCGTCTTTTTGCCGATGCTCTTCATAACGGGCTTCGTCGGTATAATGTTCGGTGAACTCGCGATGATAGTGACCGTCACGCTCCTCGCTTCCCTGTTCACGGCTACGACCTTCAGCCCCATGCTCTGTTCGAAGTGGATCAAACCGGCCGGCAGCACCGTTCGCGCGAAGCATCCTTATCTGCAAAGGTTTTACGACGCCTCGGAGCGGTTTTTCAAGTCGCTAGAGGAGAGATATTCAGGCGCTCTGGCATGGTGCCTCGGCCACAAAAAGTCCGTCATCTACGGCTTTCTCGCCGCTTTTATATTCAGTCTTTTCCTGAGCCGTTTTGTGGGTAACGAATTCATCCCTGAAGAGGATACCGGCGACCTGCGCCTCACGATCAGTCTCCCGCTCGGCACGCGGCTGGAGGAATCCGACAGCGTCGCTTACCGGATAGAAGAGATCTTTAAAGAGGAGGTGCCTGAAGCCCGGTTCATCTTCGTGAGAAGCGGCGAGACGCCGGGGACGGGAAGGGTGTGGGGAGGCGGCGCCGGAAAGCACGTCATCGTGGGCGGCGCAAAGCTTGTTACGAAGAGCGGGAGGAGGCGCTCGGACAAGGAGATCGCGAATATAGTAAGGAAGAGGATATGGGAGATCCCGGGCGTCGAGAAGGTCGATGTCGCGACAGGCACGCCTATCGGCGCGCTCATCGCCGGCCGCTCGGCGTCGAAGTCGATCGAGGTCGACATCATAGGCCACTCCTTCGATGATACGAACCGCCTTGCCAACGAGATAAAGGATATCGTGAAGGAAGTGCCGGGGGCCGTCGACGTCAGTATTTCAAGGGAGATAAACAGGCCGGAGCTGCGCATCGAGGTCGACCGGGAAAAGGCGGCGACGTTAGGGCTGGACATGTACACGATAGCCGACAGTATGAAGACGTTCGTGGAGGGCTCGACCGCCACCAAGTACAGGGAGAAGGGTGAGACCTATGACATCTACGTGCGGCTGGAGGATGAAGGGCGCTCCAAGATAGAGGACATCGAGGGCCTGCCTATCGTCTCTCCGATCACCGGCAAGCAGATCAAGCTCTCCAATGTCGCTAAGATAGTCGAGACGGCCGGACCGGTCGAGATAGAGAGACAGAACCGCGAGAGGATCGTGCGCGTCGAATGCAATACCTACAAGCGCTCCGCCGGCAAGGTCAGGGAGGACATCAAGGCGCGCCTGCGCTCGGTCCCGATACCATCCGACATAATAATAGATTTCGGCGGCGAGGCGGAAGAACAGGCTAAGGCCTTCGGCGACCTCACGGTCTTGTTGCTTCTCGGCGTCTCGCTCGTCTACATGGTCATGGCGGCCCAGTTCGAGTCGCTTCTCGACCCGTTCATCGTCATGTTCTCAATACCGTTCACCTTCACCGGCGTTATCCTTGCGCTCCTTGTCACGCGGATGACCCTTAATGTGATAAGCTTTCTGGGCATGGTCATGCTCATGGGTATCGTCGTCAATAACGCCATTGTGCTGATAAGTTATATCAATATCCTCAGGGCGCGCGGCCATACTTTGATAGAGGCGATAACGATGGGAGGCAGGGACCGTCTGAGGCCTGTCCTCATGACGACTATCACCACGCTCGCGGGCCTTTTGCCGCTGGCCTTTTTCCGCGGTGAAGGGTCGGAGTCGTGGCAGCCGCTCGGCATCACGATGCTCGGCGGCCTTAGCGTTTCGACCCTCATCACGCTCCTATTTGTGCCGACGCTGTACGCCGTATTCGAGATGCGGCTGAAGAAGGAAAAGAAGAGGAAGCGTCTTTTTGAAAGGTTCTTCGTAAAAGAGAAAGAGGCCAGGCCATGAAGATGGTGATGGTATCCTACAATCAGGCTATGGACGACGAGGTGATGGAGGTGTTGCAGCACTGCGCGGTCAAAAACTACACGAAGATACCGTCTATCTTCGGCAAGGGCACCTCCTCCGGCACCCATATGGGCGACGACATATGGCCGGGCAAGAACAACCTCCTTTTTACCGCCTGCGACGATGACGCCGCAAAGCACATACTCGCCTGCGTTACCGAACTGCGCAAGGCCCTCGGCTCGGAAGGCGTCAAGGCCTTCGTCCTGCCGCTCGAAGAGATGACACGGTGAGGGTTTAATGATATAATAATTTAAAAGTGGAAAATAGGGACTGTCCCATTTTTCCCGAAAAGAGAGATATTGTGAGCGGGGATTTCTATCTTACTCACGAAGGCCACGAGAAGCTGCGCAAGGAGCTCGAGCATCTCAAGACCGTCAAACGCCGCGAGCTGTCGAAGGCGATCGGCGAGGCAAGGGCCCACGGTGATATAAGCGAGAACGCCGAATACGACGCCGCCAAGACCGCGCAGGGGCTTAACGAGAAAAGGATAGCCGAGCTGGAGGAAAAGCTGTCACGTGCCAAGATACTTGATGACACCGATATGCCAAAAGACGAGGTGCTCATAGGCGCGACGGTCACGCTAAGGGACCTCGATACGAAGCAGGAAGTCCAGTACATGCTCGTCTCAGAGGAAGAGGCCGATCTGGCTAAAGGGAAGATATCGGTCACTTCTCCTGTCGGAAAAGCCCTCATCGGCCATAAGGTGGGCAAGCTTGTGGAAATAGAAGTGCCGGCAGGCGTTTTCACCTATAAGATACTGAAGATCGAGAGGAAGTGAGGCGGGTTGGAAATAAAAGTTTAGCTCATAGGAAAAGCTTTCAAACCTATGAGCCATGAGCTAAGAGCTATGAGCTAAAACTTGCTATATACTGTACTATATCACTCGTTGTCTCATCCGGCGTGGATGCCCCCGCGGTGACCCCGACCGTTTCAGCTCTCTTAAACCAGGCCTTCCGCAAGTCGGCTTTTGATCGGACCCAGTAGCTTCTCTTGTTCAGCGATTTTGATATTTCGTAGAGGCGTTTCGTGTTGGCGCTCGTCTTTGAGCCGATGACGATCATGACATCGTTGGCCAGAGGCATCCTCTTTATCTCATCCTGTTTTAGCCGTGTGGGCCTGCAGATGGTATTAAAGAACCTCAATTCCCTGATATGCCGGCTCAATATGTCGACGATGCCGAGCACTTTGTCCAGGTTCTGGGTGGACTGCGCTATCACCGCGCACTTTTTTATCTTCTTGATCTTCTGCGAGATATCACCGGCGCTTTCCACGACAAAAGCCTTTTTCTTCAACTGTCCGATGATGCCTTGCACCTCATCATGCTTCTTATCGCCTAAAATGATGACGGTGTAGCCCTTCCGCTCCATCTCCTTCGCTGTCTTGTGGATCTCTTTCACCATGGGGCAGGTCGCGTCGACGATACGGTAGCCTAGAGAGCGGGCTTTTTTAAATATATCCATGCTGGCGCCGTGGGCGCGGATGAGAAGCGCCTTATTCCTGCCGTTACCGAGCCGCTTTATCTTTTTTATGCCCGCGCCGGTTATCTGGCGCACGACCTCTTCGTTATGCACTATATCGCCCAACATACATACAGGCGCGGGGGACTTCGCAGTCTCGAACGCTATGGCAAGGGCGCGTTTTACGCCAAAACAGAAACCGGCCGATCTTGCTACGGAGATCTTCATGCGTGTCATATGTTTAACAGATCTTTACAGTAGGAATCAAGCAGCTTCCTGTACCGCGGACGCATGGTAAGTGACGCGCTTGAGCGTTCAGCCTTCCTGAGGAAGCAAGAGACCTCTTTTTTCGCGTATTGCAGGGCGCCGGAGGACGAGACTATTGCGCGTATACGCATCAGCTCTTTCTTCGCGGGGTTTTCGCTCGCCAGGACATCCCGGATGGCCTTTCTGTCGCTTGGAGAGGAGGAGTGGTATGCGCGCCATAGAAGAATGGTCTTTTTTGACTCCTTAAGGTCGGTAAGCTGCGGTTTGCCGGTCTTTTTTTCGTCGCCGAACATGTCGAGGATATCGTCCTTTATCTGGAAGGCCCTTCCGAGGTATGTGCCGTAGGTGAAGAGATTGTGTATTTCCGCCTTAGGCGCTCCTGCCAGGAGCGCCCCTATGGAGAGGGGCGACGAGAACGTGTAATTGGCGGTCTTCAGGTCGTATATCTTGTATATATCGTCCTTTGTCACCTTCTTGATGTCCTTCAGCCCGCCTAGAAGTTCGATAAATTCGCCTCCGCCCGTGAAGAGGACGGATTCGGCGAAACGTTTTAACGCTTTTTCTTTGCGCCGGGGGTCTTCGTCTATCGACAGGAACGCGTCGACGGCCATGGCGTAAACGATATCGCCGGCAACGATGGCAAGGTCGCTGCCGGAGAACTTGGCCTTCTTGCTTATAGGGATACGTTTTTCCAGAAGCCTGTGCATCGAGGGAAGGCCGCGCCGCAGGTCCGATTTGTCGATGATGTCATCGTGGATGAGCATGAAGTCATGAAGGAGCTCGAATGCGACGGCGCTTTCGTATAAGCCGCGCTTTTTTTTGCCGGCATAGCCGAGGTAGCCTATTACAAAGAGAATGGGCCGGACCCTTTTCCCTTTCCGGGCGAGGAAGTTTTTTATGCTTGAGGAGAGGACCGGCGAGATCTCTTTCAGATAGTGGGCCGCGTCAAGCTTCCCGACGTAAAGCGCCAGGGCCTTCTCTATATCTTTTTTTATCTTCCTGAATTTTATTTTATCGGCCATGGTTTTTATGCTACCATATATTCATCGGGAATACAAGATTGCCCCATACCTCGTGAGATCATGAAAATCGTTACTGAAAAGATCAGGGTAAACACAAAGGGCGCCGGAGACCTCGTAGATATAACGGATAAGTTAAAGAGGATACTCGGCGCTTCCAGGATGAAGGATGGCCAGCTGACGGCGTTCGTGGTTGGCTCGACCGCCGCCATCACTACGTTCGAATACGAATCTGGCCTCGCGCAGGATATGCGTGATCTCTACGAGAAGATCGCGCCGGCTAACAAGCACTACAGCCACGATGACACATGGGGTGACGCAAACGGGTTCAGTCATGTGCGCGCGGCTCTCCAGGGCCCGTCGGTTGCGGTGCCGTTCGAGGCTGGGAGGCTGATGTTGGGCACATGGCAGCAGGTGGTGCTCGCGGAATTTGATAATCAGCAGAGAGACAGGCAGATAATAGTGCAGCTTATGGGAGAGTAGCGGAAGGAGGATATATGGGCATAAAGGTGGAAAAGTTTGACCAGGCGGCCTTAAAGAAGATGGGCGTGTTCTCATGGCCCATATGGACGAAGGAGGTCTCGAGCTTTGATTGGCATTATGACCAGATGGAGCAGTGCTATTTCCTGGAAGGCAAGGTCACCGTTGAGACTAAGGACGGTGAGAAGGTGACATTCGGCAAGGGCGATTTTGTCACGTTCCCGGTAGGCCTTTCCTGCGTATGGAAAGTTGAGCAACCTGTTAAGAAGCATTATAATTTCAGTTAAAGGAGCGTTTATGAAAGCCTTTTTGGTAGGATTGCTGTTCCTGGTCTTGGTGGGTATACTTGCCGCAGTCGGGTTTGCAGGTTGGTTCCTGCTGCTGCCGCTCTTCATGGTGCTGGGGTTGCTTTTGCGGGTCCTGTTCGTATTTTTCCTCTTTGTCCTTGTCGTGTGGCTTGTCGGCAAGTTCGTCCTTTACGTGATCCATTCGCTGAAGAACATATGAGATCCTACACAGACCATCTCTGGTTCAATACTAAGAACAGGCGGGAGCTTGTCAATATCACCCCGCAAGTCGCGGAAGCCGTGAAGAAGAGCGGCATCAAGGAGGGCTTATGCCTGGTGAATGCCATGCACATCACCGCGAGCGTCTTCGTCAATGACGACGAGGGCGGGCTGCACAAGGATTTCATCAGGTGGCTCGAGAAACTCGCCCCTTACGGCAAAGAGCTCTACGACCATAACCGGACCGGCGAAGATAACGGCGACGCGCATCTTAAACGCACCATAATGGGCAGGGAGGTCGTCATCGCCGTCACGGGCGGCAAGCTCGATTTCGGGCCATGGGAACAGGTCTTTTACGGCGAATTCGACGGGCAGCGGAAGAAGAGAGTGCTGGTGAAGGTCATAGGAGAATAGGATGAAGAAACGTATCTACTATTATGACACCGACTGCGGCGGGGTGGTATATTACGCCAACTATCTGAAATACCTCGAAGAGGCCAGGACGGAATATTTCGAGAAGAGGGGCATCTTCGTGAAGGACATCTGGGCCAAGGGCATAGGTTTCGTCGTCGCGCGTCAGGAGATCGACTATAAGCTGCCGGCCGTCTACGATGACGTCCTCGAGATCGATACGCGCGTAAAGAATATCTCACGCGCAAGCGCCGAGTTCGAATACGATATAAGAAATCAGAAGGCCCAGGTCATTTCCACGGCGAAGACCGTCCTGGTCTTTGTGGACAAGAACCTGAAGCCCAAAGCGATACCCGAGGATATTAAGGCAAAGTTGGCGGCTCATTAAGCTGTAAATTATGAATTATGAATTATAAATTATGAATTGTTGTGTCGCTTCGCGACCTTCTATTAAGGCCCGAAGGGCACCTGAATTCATCATTCATAATTAATCATTTATAATTCAAATAAGAGAAGGTCGATGGAGAGAGATAGCGACAAAGTAAAGCGATATACAAGGATAAAGCACACGGTGGCGATAATCGACATCGTGTTCATGATCGTATTGCTCGTGCTTTTCCAGATATCGGGGCTATCCTCGGGACTGCGCTCTTTGATCGCCAGGTCCTTCAATAACCAGCCGCTGCTTATCCTCATCTATTCGTTCGTGCTCATCAACGGCTACTTCGTCATAAACATCCCGCTATCTTTCTATAATTCTTATGTTGTTGAACATCGCTTCGGCCTTTCGAACCAGAGCGCCAAGGCTTGGTTTTCCGACTACTTCAAAGCCGGCTTTCTGAGTGTCGCCCTTTTCATCATCCTCATCGAGGCATTCGCGTATTTCCTGAGGTCCTATCCGGCTGACTGGTGGTGGATGTGCAGCGTCTTCTGGGTGATCTTGAGCGTCATCATCGCGCGCCTTTTTCCGGTCATCGTCATCCCGCTCTTCTACAAATACAAGAGGATAGAGAACGAGGAGATGCGCCGCCGCATCCTGGACTTGTCGGCTAAGATGGGCATCAAGGTCCTCGATATATTCCAGATCGACATGAGCTCAAAGACAGAAAAGGCCAACGCCGGCCTCGTCGGCCTGGGAAGGACGAAGCGCGTCGTCCTCGGCGATACGCTCGAAGGCAAGTTCTCGCCGGAGGAGATAGAGGTCATCCTCGCCCACGAGTTCGCCCATTTCCGCTTAAGGCACCTGGTAAAGATAATCGTCCTCAACGCGGCCCTCATCTTCCTCGTCTTTTATATCTTCTTCAGGTTCGGCCATATCGTCTTCGATCCTTTAGGCGTGAGGATGTCCGACATAGCGGGCCTTCCGCTTTGGATACTCCTCTTCACCGTATGGCAGATCGCGCTTACGCCTATGCTCAACTGGATAAGCCGCGGCATGGAGAGGAACGCCGATAAGATGGCGCTTGCCTTCACGGGGAAGAAGGACGAATTCATATCGATGATGGAGAAGCTGGCAGAACAGAACCTGTCTGAGCGTAAACCGCCCTTATGGATAAAGATATTCTTCTACGACCATCCGCCGGTGGAAGAGCGGGTGGCGTGCGCGAGAGAGTTTGAAGGGAAACAATGAAGATACGCGATTGCGAGATAAAAATAGTCCAGGGCGATATCACGGAGCTGAAGGTCGACGCTATCGTCAACGCGGCCAATAACAAGCTTGTGATGGGCGGCGGAGTGGCCGGCGCCATAAAGCGGAAAGGCGGCAGCCGCATCGAGGACGAGGCCGTTAAAAAAGGCCCGATAGAGATAGGCGGCGCTATCGCCACAGGCGCGGGAAAGCTTGACGCGAAATACGTCATACATGCCGCGACGATGGATATGACCTTCAGGACCGACGAGCATAAGATAAGGAATTCCTGCAGGAGCGCGCTTAAGGTGGCGGAGGGCCTGAAGATCAAGTCGATAGCGTTTCCCGCGCTGGGCTGCGGCACGGGCGGTTTTCCGCCGCTTGCCTCGGCTAAAATAATGGCGCAGGAGGCCTTCAGGCACCTGCGTGAAGAAAAGACGGCCCTAAAAGAGGTCGTTTTTTGCCTTTACGACAAAGAGTCTTATGACGTCTTCCGGAAGGGCGCCATCGGATATCTCGAACATCTGACCGATGTCATCCAGTGGGGCCCGTTCGTGACCGTCGATGCTATCATAGAAACGGCCGAGGGCGTTGTCATCATAAAGAGGAGCAATCCGCCGTTCGGCTGGGCGCTTCCGGGCGGTTTCGTCGATTACGGAGAGACGCTGGAAGACGCTGTCACGAGAGAGGCGAAAGAGGAGACGGGCCTAACCTTGGAGGACCTGAAGCAATTCCACACTTATTCAAAGCCGGGCCGCGACCCCAGGTTCCACACCATAACCACGGTCTTCACAGCGAAGGCGAAGGGTAAGCCGAAAGCGGGTGACGACGCAGGCCAGGCAAAGGTCATCCCGCTGAGCGATATAGGCAAGATGGAATTCGCGTTCGATCACAGGCAGGTGTTGGAGGATTACGTTCGGAAAAATTATGAATTATGAATGATAAATTATGAATTATGGTGCCCTTCGGGCCTGAATATAAAGGTCGCGAAGCGACACATCAATTCATAATTCATAATTCATAATTTATTATTGACTCATCCCTCCCTTAGCTGCTTCTCCGCATCCACAATATCCCGATTGATGAGCCGCAGGGCGTTCTTGATCCTATCCTTCAGCATGGGGGAGATCGGGGTATCGTTTATCTCCCGCAGTATCTGTATCGCCATCCTGAAATACCGCACCAGTTCGCCCTCGTCCGTATCGGTCCATTGCCCGAGTTTATTGAACTGCTCGCCGCGCATCCAGTGCTCCATAGCCTGCGCAAGATGAAAATAGGGCGGCTTGGCTATAGGGTATATCCTGCCCCGCACCTCGCGGTGCCTTATCCTGTTGTAGGTCCCCTCGCACGTGCTCTGAAGCCGGCGGTGCGATTTCGATACGTTCAAAAGCCGCTGGTTCTTGCGTGGCTCGAAGACTGTTGCCATGGCCATCACGCCGAGCGATATCTCATCGAGTTGTTCGAAGACGCCTTCTGAATAAAGTTCAGAAAGCAGGAGCTCATACCCGTAGACCGCTTTAGCGAAGAGCCCCTTGCCGGTCAGGGCCCTGCTCTCTATGTAGCCCCATTCCCTGAGGAGGCCGAGCTTCGCCTCCATAAGGCGCAGCGCCTCTTTCTGGTGCTGCTTGCCCGACTGGAAATAATGCAGGGAAAGGGGATAGACCGTGAAGAGGTCATCCTTGTATTTTTCATAGAGGTTCAGGATCGTAGCGTAAGAGGTGTTGAACTGGCTCTTTACCTCCTCGGGCTTTCCGTAGACCACGCGCTTCACCTCGTCAAACTTCACCCGGTGCGGGTTTATCCGGCAGTAGACGAAGCCTTCGGTATCGATGCCGCGCCTGCCGGCGCGGCCGGCCATCTGGTAGAAGTCGCGCGTTTTCAGGACGCGAGTGTAGCGGCCGTAGAACTTCAGGAAGTCGTCGAATATAACGGTGCGGCTTGGCATGTTGATGCCGAGGGCAAAGGTCTCTGTCGTGAATATCACCTTCAATAGGCGGCTCGTGAAGAGCCGCTCGATGACCTCTTTAAGCGTCGGGAGCATGCCGGCGTGGTGGAACGCGATGCCGCGGCTGATCAGATGGAGCATGTCCCTGGCGCTGCGCTCGGTCTTAAGCTCGTAGCGCTCGCAGAGCGCGTCGTAGAGGGCGAGTATCCTGTCCTGCTCCTCCTGCGTCAGGAAGTTGATGTTGTATAGTTCCTCCGCGAGATATTCGGCGCGCTTCCTGCCGAAAACGAAGTAGATGCAGGGAAGGCCGCCCTCGCGCCTGATATAGCTGATGAGCGATGTCAATTTATTCGGCTGCCACCGCTTGACGCGTTTAAGCGCATCGATATTGTCCGCGAGCTGGTTATGGCACTGGTAGAAGAAATGCAGCGGCACCGGGCGCTTGTCCTCGATGACCGTCTTGATCGGCTTCTTGTGGATAGTCTCGATCCAGCGCGCGAAGTTCTTTATGTTCGGTATGGTCGCGGAGAGGCAGAGTATCTTCATGTGCTGCGGCAAGAATATGAGCGACTCCTCCCAGACCGAGCCGCGCTCCGGGTTGTCGATATAATGGACCTCGTCGAATATGACCCACTGGTAACGCGACAGGCTCTCGGGCTGCTCGAGGATCTTGTTGCGGAATATCTCGGTCGTCATGATGAGGACCGGCGCGTTCTGGTTGAGCGAGACGTCGCCGGTCAGTATGCCGATGCGGTCCGGGAACTGGACCTGGAAGTCGCGGAACTTCTGGTTGGAGAGCGCCTTGATAGGCGCGGTGTATATGACGCCGACGTCGCCGCGTATGCATGTGTCGATGACGTGCTCGGCGATGGCGGTCTTGCCGGCTCCTGTCGGCGCGGAGACGATGACCGAGTAGCCCTCGTTTATGTGGTCTATCGCCTCCTGTTGGAACCTGTCGTATATCATAGGAGTATTATAGTCTAACTGCGACCAAATGTAAATGAGGCCTGTCTGCATGCCGAGAAAATGGGGACAGACCCTATTTTTCCCCATATGGAAATTTAAAAAATGCGGTATAATATGACTATTACTATGGATAATATCATCCAAAAGCTCAAGCCTGTCGCGCCATTCATATTGCTGGCGGCGCTTGTCATAGGCGTCTACGCCAATTCCATCCACGGCAAGTTCCTGCTAGATGACAACATCCTCATAAAGGACAACGATTACATAAAGAGCTTCTCGCACGTGCCGAAAGTCTTCACTACTGACATGGGCGGCACATCCGGGTATGTCTATAAGTTTTACCGGCCCATACAGATGGTGGTCCACATGTCGCAGTACCACCTCTGGAAATTCGACGTGCGCTTCTACCACATGACGAGCATCCTCTTCCATATCCTCGTCGTCTTCGCGCTCTACCGGCTGATCAATATACTCTTCAAGGACGGCATCCTCGCGCTCTTCACCGCCGTGCTTTACGCCGTGCACCCCATACATTCCGAATCCGTCGCGGCCATTTCCGTCATAGGCGATCCTATAGTCGCGCTATTCATGCTCCTTTCGCTCAGCTTTTACATAAAACAGTTGGATGAGCCCCGTCCGGGGACGTATTTTCTGCTGTATTTGACCTTTCTTCTCGCGCTCTTCTCGAAGGAGAGCGGTCTCATGCTCTTAGGCTTGTTCCTGGCCTACCATTTCACCTTCCGGAAGAAGATAAAGGTCCTGCCCCTCATGATCCTCGCCGCTATCACCGCCTTCTATCTTCTTTTCCGCATATTTTTCTTTAAGGCGGCTAAAACAGCTCCGCCCGACATGTCGCTGGGCGGTATCGCTGCGAGGATACCGGGCATATTCGTCGCCATAGCCGGTTATATGCGGATACTTATCGCGCCCTTCGGCCTTCACATGGGGCATGAACACGTATTGTTCAAGATGACAGACCCGGCGGCCATAACAGGCCTTGCCATAGTCATCGCATTGGCGGCCTTCGCCTTCATGGCATGGCGGAAAAACAATACGCTGGTCCTTTTCGCGACCGCCTGGTCATTCATAACGCTCTTACCGGTATCGAACCTCTACCCGATATCTTTTTACATGGCCGACCATTACCTATACCTGGCTTCGATCGGCTTTTTCCTCCTCGTGGCGAAGGCGCTCCGCTCGGCTTATGATAAACAGCAATTAAAAAAATACGCTATCGCCGCGCTGGTGATATTGACGGCATTTTATTCCGTCCGCACCATGCAGCAGAACGGTTACTGGAAAGACGCGCGCACTTTTTACGAAAGGACGTTGAAATACACGCCGACGAGCGGCCGCTCATACAATAATCTGGGCAATGAATACCTGCTCGCCAACGATCTCGAAAAGGCGGCGGAATTTTACAGGAAAGCGATCGCGGCGGATCCGCGTTTCATGATGTCATATTACAATCTCGGCGTCGTGAGCTATAAGCTCGGGAAGATGGAAGACGCCATATGGTACTGCCAAAGGGCGATAGAGCTGGATCCCAACTATCCGCATTCCTACAATGAACTGGGCCTGATATATTGGGCCATGGGCAAAAAGGACGAAGCGATAGCCGCTTACAAAACGGCGATATCGCTCTCTCCGAATCCGGTAACGTTCCGCAACCTGGCTATGGCCTATAGCGAACTCAATATGAGGGAGGAAGCCGTATGGGCCCTTAAAAAAGCCCTGGAGATAGATCCGAACGCGGCCGACATCCATATGCGGTTGGGCTTCATTTATTTAACTATGGGCAGGAACGAAGATGCTGTCTTGGCTTATTCGAAGGCTATATCCCTTCGCCCTGACAATGTCGCTGCCATGAACGACCTCGGCGTCATCTATTTCCAGGGCGGCATGCGCGAGAAGGGGATAGACTTGATAAGGAAAGCTATATCGATAAAGCCCGACTATGCAGCGGCGCACGCGAATCTCGGCCTTATGTATCTTGAGAGCGGCAGGATGGAAGAGGCGACGGCGGCGTTCAAAAGAGCGCTGGAGACAGATCCTGCGAATAAGCAAGCCCAAGACGGCCTTTCGAAAATAAAATAAATTTTTGTCACCAGTTCCCGGCCGGGGCGGGAACTTTTTTATGCCCAAAATGTTAGGATACAAAAAAGCTAAATCTTTGAGTTGACTAAATTTTATTATATGTTAAACTTATAACAAGTTATATTTTCAATATTTTGATAGTATTAACATATAATTATGAGAAAATCCCTTACTTATATAAGACCTATCGCGCTACTCCTCGTTATCACTTTTCTCCTACAGGATATCGTCTGGGCAAATCCTGATATTATCCAGAGGAACGCCTGCTCCGCGTCCACTTTAGCTGTCCCCAATCGTCACACCGATATCGCCGGCATGGAACTTCGCGTCCAGAACCTGCTGGGGTTCTCCTTCAAGTATATCCTCGAAAGCACCGATATCTCGAAATTCAACCTCCGCCTCATGCCGGACGTTGATGGCACCCAGCTTGTGCTTGATTTTAATGAGAAGCATAAGGAGGGGGAGGATTGGGTGGTGCCGTGTCTGGCCACGGACGAACATGGCGGCTCGTGGAGATATGAGGCGGTCGTGGCGCCTGACAATAAGTCCTTTATACTGCGCAAACCCGGCGAGAAGACAATACCAGTCATCGCTCCGTTAGAGGCTGGCAAAATAGCCGCGCCTGATACTATCCGGAAAGGCGAAACAACCGAACCGGATGCCGAAGCCGTTCTTACCGCTTCACTGAAAGAGCAGATACGAAAATACTTCTCACACGTTTCCGCGAGCCTCGTGCTATTCGCGGCCACGTCGCATGATGCCCTTGCCGGAGTCGCGGAAAACGCCGGTTCAGGCACGCTGCGCGCGCTTACCATAGCGACGCTTACCATCCTCATCATAGGCATCGCGGCGGCAATAACCATCATCTGGAGGATTTCTTATGCGAAGAAGTCCGTCAGGAAGAGGGATGATGGCGATGACGCGTATACTTTAGGCCAGGTGAAGAGGGCCCTTAATGTGTACGGCATACCCTCATCAAGATTCTTGTTGGGATGTATCAATAACGACCCGGAAGCGCTTGAGCAGCTTCCGGACCTCTCTCCGCAAAACAATGCCAACCAGAGAAGATTGTATCTGGCGATCCTGACCGAGCTAAAGGCCGCTTTCCCCGAAGCGGATATCGGTACCGGCAATATCGAAGATGCCGCATTTATCGCCTTCAGGAAGATATGCGACAACGAGATGAGCTACGATAATCCCATGTCTCCAAAATTCTTCCCCACCATAATAAATGTCCCGAAGGCGGGGCTGGCGCCGATAATGCAGAGCCGCTTCCCGTATAGGGGGAAGATCAAGGGCTTTTCACGCAAAGGCCCCAGACCCAGCGGTAAGGGCTCGATGGGCGCGGTCGACAACAGATTGCTCGTGGCCATGGCCGCCGTTACCGCGTTGATAGCAGGATCGATCGCGATAGGGATGGCGATCCGGAAGATTTCCGGGGAACCGTCCCGGCCGCAGCTTGAGGCGCCAAGAGAGCCGGTAAAACCGGCTGCGGAAAAGATAAATGCGCTTGACCTTAATGTCGTTAAGCGCGTGGTCGATGGAGACACCGTTGAATTGGAAGACGGGGCTAAGGTGCGTTTTATCGGCATCGATACGCCGGAATCCCGCATGTCGCCGAAGCTTCGTAAGGATGCGGAAAGGAGCGGCCAGGATACGAAGACGATAATGGCTATGGGCAAGAAGGCCGCCGAATTTACACGCAAGCTCGTAGAAGGAAAGAAAGTGCGGCTTGAGTTCGATGTCGAAAGGACCGACAGGTACGGCCGTACGCTCGCCTACATATATCTTGAGGACGGCACGTTCGTCAACGCCGAGATAATAAAACAGGGTTACGCTAGCGTCATGACGGTACCGCCGAATGTAAGGCACGCCGACGAATTCCTGAAACTATACCGCGAGGCGAGGGAGAACAGCCGCGGCCTCTGGGCGCCTGAGCCCGTTCCCGGCCAAAAGCCCGAAAAACCGCCCGCGGGCCCGCTGGGTATCATCATAGGAATGATCAGGAAAAGGGAGGAGCGCGGCGACCGCTCTAAGGGAAGATCGAAAAAGAAGATGTCCGGAGGGGACGGAGACGCGTCCGACAGCGACAAGCCGCTCAGACAGAAGGAGCTCGCGGATATGCTCGCTGCCGGTGACCCAAATACCGTATTGGACAACATCCTCGAACAAGGCGACGACCGCATGATACTGGCGATCCTTGAATATGCCTCGGATGCCGGGATCGCCGCGGAACTTGTCTCGAAACTGGACGGCCGGATGGCAGGCCTGCGCACGCGCACTGTCGGAGCGCTTCTGGAAAGCCTTGTGAGAGAAAAAGAATGGTTATTGGCCTGGGAGGCTGTAAAGCGTTACAAACTGGACAATGTCCGTCATCCTGTCTTTGAGAAGATAAGGGCTATATACGCGAAGATGCCGCGCGATACCGTAAAGAGCGATAGGGATAGCGCCGGTTCCGGCTTGTCGGAAAAGATCCGTAAGAAGGTCATAGAATTACGCGGGCTGAGGCATCAACTGGTCCAATTGGCGTCCGACCTGGAAGTATGCGAGGAGGAACCCTATAGTTTCGACATAAGTAATGACGCGTATACCCGGCGCAGCACCGTCACCACGCTCATTATGGTCCTGAAGTACCTGAAGAAGGAAGAAATTACAAAGGAAGTCCTGCGTGAAATAGATGTTTGCCGCGAGGCCCTTTCGCGCGCCGCTCCTTTATTGAAGATGACCGTGGAGGTGCAAAAATTCACGGAAGGGATGGTCGGCAAGGAAGACGCGCTAAAAGCGATAGCGGTCAGGAACATGATGAAGGAGATGGAGCAGGCGCTGAAGCTCTGCGAAAAATTCGTTCCCGGCGAATCGCCCGATATGGCGGCGGTCTCGGCCCTCCATGAAGACCGCAACAGGCGCCTCGCCGAGCTCATTTGGGATAACAAAGTATATAAGATAGCCGACGGCCGCGTATCCGCGCTGCTCTACGAAAAGAGCGAATTCGGCTCTTTCGGCGAGCGGCTGAGATACCTGCGCCACCGCCTTGCCCAGAAGATAAGGATCCCGTTCGCCGACCTCGGCATCTGGTGGACCGTGGCGCGCCGGTTGAAGCGCATCCGCCAAAAGGACGGCGTCCTGGAGAAGATGGCGGACAGCCAGAAACTCGATGTCTCGGGTCTGGTCACGGCCGAGTACTCCGCATCGGGCATCCGCGAATTGCTTTCCCGCGTTGCGCAGATCGGCAACAATATTCTCATAGTAAAAGACCACTTCTGCCTATTCGACGACGGCCCGATAGCGCATACGAGGCGGGGCACAAGCGGCAGACATACCGCCCTGTGGCTCGGCAGCAAGCTCTTCACCCACCCCGATATCACGGACGAGGACATAGCCCTCCTCATGCTCGAAGAGACCAAGCACATACTCTTCCCCGACGCGCCGCACGACAAGATCCGCCATTCCGAAGAGCTCAGGAAGAAACTTCTCAGATGCTCCAGAGGCCTGGGCGAAATCCCGTCCGAAAAGCTCTGTGAAGCCGACATGTCCGCGTCCAAAAATAAAATAGGGACAGACACCAATATCCCGGCGGCGCAAAAGATCCCTGAAGTGCAAGTATATTTGGAACACGATCGCGTTTTTTACCAGGTCACCGGCGCACTTGATGCCGGAAAGATCCCGGCCGGCCTGCCGCTTATCGTATTCGATTACCACAGCGATAATTTTGAGACTAACCCGGGGAACGGCATCGGCCCGGCGAATTGGGTAAGCTATGCGGCCCGGAGCGGGGCGGTGGGCGACATATTCTGGGCTTATCCTCCCGACGACCACTCGCTTTTATACAGGGAGAACGATTGTTTCAAAGATACGGATAGCGATTGGAAGTCGCTTATTCTGAGGAACCTGCCGTTATTCGGAAAAGGGGTCATTCTGTCCTTCGACATGGATTATTTCGCGAGGATCGAGGATGCCGGACAAGTTGGGCTCCTGCCGGAAGCAGGGCAGGTGAGGCGGCAAATCCTGGAGGTGTTCAGGTTCTTAAGAGAGAAAGGCATTCCCGTCCATCTGGTCAACGGCGCCTACTCTTCGCCGCGTCACGCTCCTATGAGCTACAACAAGGAATTTAGCGACGCGCTTTTCGAAGCGGTTTTGGAAAACAAGGGCTTCGGCCCCGGCACGCCGCACATCGACCAGCCGATGGATGACGAGAAAGAAGAAGACCCCGCTGAGTTTAACCGTAAGGCATTTTCACTGCTCGGCAATGTGGTAAGGGCGGAGCTCGGCGAAGATTTTAAGGGCACATACTGGGCCGGGGGATGCGATATTGAGATATGCAAAACAGTAGGAGGCGAATGGAATGTTCAGGGTTTGGATTATGAATCCGGAAAATATAACAAGCGTTATAAAAGAGATTATGATGACCCGAATAAGGTAAAAGAGGCGGGATTCACCCCTGTTTCCTGGGATGTCATGACTCTTGAGTTACCTCCGGCTATAAGTTTAGGCTCCCAGGACGCCGCTCTTATTAAACACCCGGGAGGGGATTATCACAGTTTCCGCGAAGGACTCTGGTATTGTGTGACAGCATCCCTGAGAGAAGGGGGCTTGTTGATAACGGATACCCCGATCCCGGAAGAATACACGGATGTTTACGAACGGATCGTTGACCTTGCGGGGAAAGATGGGGTCGAGGAGATAGAATATATCTGGGACGAGGGGTGCCCAAGAAAGCTAAAATTAAAACTATATCGCAGAAAAACATATCCCGATGTGACGCGACAGCTTCAGCTTATCGATAAAGCCGCGGTGGCTCCCGAAGATAAGATAAGAGTTTTAACAGGCTTTCTGGGAAATTACGGCCATCTTGAAGAGGTGAGGCGCAGGTTGGTCGATATCGGCCAACCTGCCATTCCCCACCTTGTGAAAGCGCTCATATCGTGCAAGGACGGATTTATCAGGGGCATTATTGTGCGGATATTGATAGAAAGCTCGCACAGGTCCATCATCCCGACGCTTATCGATTGCCTGGGAGATGAAGAACGCCTGGTAAAAAACTCCGCCTCTCAGGCGCTGGTTAAGTTCGGTTTAGTCGCAGTTCCCTTTCTGATAGAGGCCCTGCCGGATGATGAGATGAAAGTGGAGATGGCTTATGAAGAGAGGCAAGAGATAAGAGCAAGAAGCGACAGAATAGAGGATGTACTGAAAGATATCGGATCGCCCGCGGTGCCGGTTATGATCGATGCCCTGAAAAGAAAGGCCGGAAACGAGTCCGAGGAGCGAAGGTGCCTTTCGATATTGTACGTTTTGGAAAAGATCGGAGATAAAAGGGCCGTGGGAGTATTATGTGAGATCGGGAAAAATAGATCCCAGAGCAAAGCCGGCGAACAAATGCGCCTTTTGGCAGTGAGGGCATTTGGGAAAATCGGTGGTAAAGCGGCCCTGAAAACATTGAGAGAAATTCTGTTTGATGATGGCGAAGACGCCGACATGAAAAGTCGAGCAGCAACCTCTTATACAAGTATAGAGATCCCCGAGGCCAAGTCCGAAAATATTAGACTGCTTATCGGTCTTTTGGCGAGCTGGGAGCAAAATTACGTAGAGCCCGGAGAAAGATTGGTCCAGATCGGAGAGCCTGCCATTCCACCCTTGATAGCGGCTTTACGAGACAAGAGTAATGATAAGTGCATGCGTTTACGCATTGCGAATCTTCTTGGCCGGATAAAAGATGCCCGGGCCATTCCCGCGCTCACGGGCTTTTTGCTGGAGCAGGTTTCGGAGAGGGACGAACCTCCAGTAAAAAAAGGCGGTTTTTTATTTTTCGACGACAGGGGAGAGTTCTTTCCTTATATCGCAAAGATATTGGTTGGCTTCGGGCCTGAGGCGAGAGAAGCGATCCCGCTCCTTAAAAAAATGCTTAAGGATGAGGATGAGGAATATCGAAAGGCGGCCGAAGACGCCTTAAAAAATATCGAACCCCAAAACACCGAAGGCCACGCTACCAGCGCCCCGCCTGCCGGCTCGCCGGCCGAGTGCCTGAGGACAATATTCTGCGACAGCGGCCTGAGGACGAGGACGGATATATCGGCAAAGGACCTTCTCGGGAAGCGCAAAAAGGCCGATGGAACGGCCGCGCTCTCGCCAAGGACCATATATAAGGAGCTTGAGATCCTGAAGGCGGTGGGGATATTGATAAAAGGCACGAGGCCGCATACCTGTCAACTCAGGCCCGAGCTCTTAAATCTCCCTCCGCCCGTTAACGGTTCATTGCATCCGACCGTCGAAAAACTCTGCGGCATCAAGGTGAGGGGTATCGAATGGCTCAGGCGTTATTCCGTACCGCCTGAAGCGATCAGAAAACTAAGAGCCAAGATAAGAGGCATATTACCCGCGCCATCCGGCAGTAACATCGTATACGGAACGGACATCGAAGAATTCAACGAGGCAAAGCGCGTTTTGCTGGGGCATGTCCCCTCGACCTCGAAAACGAAGACAGAGAAAATAAAGTTCCTCGCATTTTGGTATAATTCGTTGAAAGCGCTTGGGGTGCTCAAGGAAGCGCTTGATAAATACAAGAGAAAAACGAGGATAGCGGCAGAGATAATATCAGCCATACGCGACCTGAAGCGTTACGGTATTCTATATGAGCAGATCACGAAAAAAGGAGGAGTGGAGCAGAAGAGCGTCGTAGGCACCATCTGGCATGCCGCCACGGAGATAGCAAAGAGCGAAAATGTCAGGAAATTCTTCACCATCATCATAAATTACCCCGATAATTGCATCACCCTCCGGTTCCATTTCCCGCGAAACAGGCCTTTCCAACGTCTCGGCAGGCTCATGGCCCGCCTTCGCGGCCTGTTCAAACACAGAGGGATAGATACAGATATCAGGGCCGAAGACGTCGATACCGATAATACGCGCGGCGACATCAGGATCGAGCTTAATATAAATATAGCCAATCTCCACTCTTTCTGGCGGGCGCTGGGAACATCCGGCATCAAGACCAACGAACGCGGTTATTACAGGGCGTTCACCGACGAAGAGCTCATCGAAAAGACGGAACAGAGGGCCAAGAGCCTTCTCGACGGCATAAAAGACCGGAAGGAGCGCGAAGATTTTATAGCGTACGTGTGGGGAAGGGGCACAGAAGACGCTCCCGGCATCATCGGTATTTTGCGCGACAAAAATAAATACGGCTGCCTGAGGCATATAACCGTAGAAACGTTAAGAGGCGGCGTCGAGACTTTTCAAGCGGCGCCCGGGAATAAATGTTCGTACAGCGATCTTCGCCTGCTGGGCAAGTATAACCCTTATTTCGCATCCTACATACCGGAAGATGAGGGGATAATACAGCGCTGGATATATCTCGCCAGAGGCGCGGGAAGCGTTTTCGAGACCGCTTACCTAAAAAGATTGCTAAAAGGCCGCCTTGACGAGGATTACATGTTCTTTATTTCCGAGCATACCCTGGGCCATCAGAGGAACCCCAGGCAGGGTGTCCGAACGGAAATGAGCGATCTTGTATTGGGAGGGATCAAGGACTTCAAGTCCCTTAAGCTTGCGATGATGAGGCGGCTGAGGAAAAGCTACTATACCCGGTGCGAGATAAGGATAGCAGGCAAGCCCGGGTGGGTGAAGTTCAGGAAGAACAGGCTCCGGGAGGATGAAGAAGGCCGGAGGCGGGAATCCATGCCGGTTTACGACAGGCCGGGAGGCGGAGCGAAGATCATAGCCTGGATCGAAAGGGTTAAACAGAACCCGGCTTCAGGCAAGCCGGTCATCGAATCTGTAAAGATGACCGATCAAGAAGAGAGATACCTCAGCAGCGATGAGATAGAGAAGATCGAGACCGTTGACGGCAAGGGGGAGGCCACAAAAGGCGTTGGCAGTGAAAACGATATCATCATCCCTTACGCCGCGAACGCCCTTTACGCGCAGCTCAGGGCCACTCCCATACTGAACGGCCTTAAATATACGGATAAGAACGGCAAGCCGATAGTCCCAAAAGTGTGCATTATAGACGAGGTGGGCCACGGTTCGTGGGATCTGTTCGCTGCTTTCGTGATAGAAGAGCTTTCCAGAAAAGATATGGAAGATATCGACGAGCTCCGGTTGCGCGAGGAATGCGCGCGCAGGCTGGGCAGGGAGATCCGGCCGCCCGAAGACGGGCATCTGTCCAGGATCACGGAAGAGGAACTGGGGGATTGGGAGGATCTGGAAAATGCGATAAAGGACATAAGGCGCAAGGATGATGAGTCGGTGGATGTGGTGAATTTTATAGGCAGGCAGGGGACAGGAAAGATCCTGACGCGGATCATCCCCGGCTACCCCTCTTTGAACGAGCAAAAGATGATGGATGATTTCGGGATAGGGCAGAAAGAGGCCAGGCGCGCCATCAAGTGGGTAACCGATAAAGCCGGTATCGTTCCGCACCCTTACATGGTCGACAGGTCAGAAGGTAGCGCGTTGCCCGTTTATTATGATTATATACCGATAAGACTCGAATCGAGGGAGATCCATATAGGCGCGTATTTAAAAGCGATGCTTATCTATAACGGCGTCATCGAATACTATAAGAGGGGTTATAAGAGATGGGGGGTGAAGATCCTTAAAGGCCTGGTAAAGAGCAGGTCCTTGCCCGAGCGCGTGCGCCTGGCGGCGCTTGACGCTATCGGGGTCTTCCCCTACAAGGAAACGATCGACGCCCTTTGTTCGATAGGGAAAAATAAGCGGTTATTCGATAAGGCGCAAGATACGGCGCTTGACGTATTGGAAATGATCATGGATGAAGCCGTTGTTTTTGGGGCCGATCGGGATATCGAGCGTGTTAAAGATTACCAGAGCCTGTTCCACAGGGAGGCGCTTGTCAGGAAAATATCAAAAAAGAGGGCTTTCCCTGAATTGAAAGACGCGGCGGGAAAGATCCTCGCTTGCATAAAAGACGCAAGGGAGAGGTTTATCGTCGTCGGGATCGGGTTCAAGGATTACGACGGGCTTCCCATCATGGAAAGGAAGAGGTACAGGTTCGCGAGGGTGAATGAGTCCCTCATTTATGTGGTGCCGATCATGTCGGATACCACGGAAGGGGCGGCGAAAGAGCTTGACAGGCTGAAACAGACGCTTGACGCCGGCGCCGCGATCCTCGCCCCCAAGGATGTGGTTGCGCAGGACGGACAGGGCGCCAGAATAGACCGCGGCTATCTGGCAAAATTGATAGGGCGTGAGAACCGCAAGAAGAAGTACGGGGAAAACGGGCCTGAAAGCGCCACGCCCCTGATAAAGAGCGCTGTCAAAGATATCCGCGTTGACGATTTCGCCGAGCGCATCAGCTGGGTGCTCGGCAACGATGAGATAGCGGGCAAATTCTATCCTAGCGGTAAAAAAATAAGCGGCATCACCATCACGGGCTTCTCTTCGAAGCGCGGCAGGGACATCCTGGACCTTTCGATAGAGGAAGAGGGCGGCGGCGCAACCGCTTTCCGCCTCGCGCTTTACAAAAAAGGCTACGGCCTCGATACGGATATAAAGGACAGGTACGAACGCCTTGCCGACAGGTTCGTCATCATGTACAGGAACTTCATGCTCTTGGACCACGGCAGGGATTTTGACACTGTCAGGATCGGCCTGACGGACGAGATAACCGGCCTGATAATGGAGGCGTTCAGGAACCATCTGGAGGGCGAGGTCTTTGAGTTTACGCAAAGCGGTTCGGATGCCCGGGTCTATAAAGACGCGTCTTCGAAGCTCGTGGTGAAAGAACTGGTCGATCAGCACAGGGATGTCTTCAGGATGCCTTCGCCTTTTTATAACAGCCCCATGATCAGTTACAAGCTTGCCCGGCAGTATCTGGGGCACCTGACCATAAGGTTCGCCTTGTTCGAGAACCTCAAAATAAAGGTGAAAGAAAAGGACGGCATCGTCAGGGAAAAGGTCATCAAGAACGCGGTGGTGCAGAAATTCGTCCAGGAATTCTTCAAGGAAGGCATGTGGGACCCCAAGGCCAACTACAGAAGGTACAACGGCATCCTCGCCGACGCCATATCAAGGGGCGATATGGATACGGCCAAATTGCTTATCGAGGAATACCTGATCAACATAAGGGCTTTGATAAAAAGGGGGATAGTGGATTGGGACGTGAAACCGGACAATTACGGTTATGACCCTTCGGTAGGCCATATAGGCTGTCTTGACATGGGCAAGGTCGTCAAGTGGAGCGACGTTAACCGCGATACGACGCGCATCTTCCTGCGCAACCTTCAGTTTACAAGGGATTCTGTTCACGACTGGGCCAAGTCCGTGCTGCCTGCGGAAAAGGCCGATGAGCTGAAGAAATATTTCGAAGATGCCTGCAGGGATGTATTCAGGATACGGGACGATTTCTCCTTCGATATATCCAAGACAGTGGACGAGCTTGAAAATCAGACCTCCTACGGGGAGCTGGATGAGGACATCAAGGACCTTTCGGGCAGGACGATAAGCGGTCTTCCGGTCTGTTACGCCGGATACGCTAAGACGCGCGAAAAAGCGGTAGGGCTTATCGCCGCTCATCTGCGCGATTCCGGAGTAGATGTCGACTCGCTGGAACGCCTTTTCGCGCGGATCGGGTTCAGCGAAGCCTCCAGAAGGTATGATTTGACCCAGTATTTCGGAAGGAGCGTCGCGTCGGCGGACATATTCTACGCCGATTTTGAGGATGATGACTATTGCGGCATCAAGGTGCGCAAGACCGGTACGGCGCCGACAGCGGCGGCGGTCCTGGCGAGGCGCGAATACGAAGGACAGCCGTTAACCGACGAAGAGTACGAGGCCATCGTGGGGGAGGTATGCAGGATACTCCTCAGATATTACATGCCCCAGCAGGATGTTTACAATCTTCTGGCAAGGGTCTTGAACCTGGACGCGGCCGTATTCGTGAACCGCCGCCTTTCGGTGGAAAGGGAATTTTCCAAAATAGATTTTTCAAAGCTGAACGAGAACCATAAGCTCCTCTTCAGGGATCTCCTGGGTATCGACGGAAGCGAGATAACGCTCGAGGATGCCATGGTGGCCTTCGATAAATTGAGGGAGACCAGGTTCTATCCATGGCATATAGGCCTGGACAATTTCTCCGTCAGGCGCGAAGGGGGCGGATTCAGGGTCGAGATACTCTCGTTCGACGAATTTGTGCGCAAATGCCGGGAAGCCGAGGCCGTAATGCGCATGCACGACGAACTCGGCATCAAGTTGAGCGAGGTCTTCGATTCGCTCGAGCCGGTCCTGGGGCCGAGCGGCGCCGCGGCGTTCCTCGAAAAGCTCTATTTCCAGAGCTTGAACAATTTCCCGCTCCTGGAGGAAGTCGTCCCCAAAAGGCTGCAGACCCTTTATGAGAAAAAACAAGGCCTTTTATCAGGGGCTTATCTTGAGAAAAAGTTCCCTCTCGCGGTCGTCTCCCCGCGGGAGGAGCGGCGCATATCGCCTCATTCCGCGTATGTATTGCTGAGGTCGGAATTCAATGGGAGCTGGCAATCCACCGCTATGATACGCCTCATGGTGCGCGGCAACGGCCTCCGCGGGCTATTCCCGTTCGACATTGTAAACCGGAACCTCGAAACGCTTGTTTATTTAGGGCTGGCCGAGAGAGAAGGGGAAGGGGCCGCCGCTTTCTACAAAGCGTTCGAAATCACAGGCCGTGAATTTACGGATATAGTGGAGCCCGTTTTAAAAAGGCTCGGTGGCGCCCCGACGTCTGTCGAGAAGGAGAACGCGAGAAATGAGTTATGGATCAGGGGGATACGCAACCTTGCGGATCGTGAAGGACGGCCTTTGAGCGCGCCGCGCGTTCCGGCCAAAAAAGCCCGTCCGGATACCGCCGAGGCGGAGCGCGAACCGGCAAAAAGCGGCGGCGAGGTCGTTCAGGATTGGTACAGGGATGTAAACCGCCATCTCGCGAAGTTGTCCGGGGTAACGTCCGGCAGCAGCGTTCTTGAGATCGGCGCCGGCACAGGCATCTCCACGGCCATCATCATGGAGCAATTGCAATATAAAGGCGATATAATCGCGCTGGAGCCGAACCCGGCGCATCTGAGATTCACGCAGATGGCTATGGGCGATTCGCGCGCGCGATTCATACAGGCGGCGGCGGAACAGGTCAGGGATGTCGTAAAGGAGCCCGTTGACGCCTCATTCCTATTTAATACAGTCCACCTGATAAATGATCTCGACTCTTTGGCGGGCGACCTGGCGGCCGTCGTGAAGCCGGGCGGCATCGTAGCGTTCAACACCGGTTATTTCAGGGAGAACGAAAGCGAGCTCCGATACTTCCAGAGGTCTGCCATGGGCCGGATGGTCAGGGCCTTCAGGCGGGAAGGCAGGGACGATCTCATCAAGGCGCGCCAGCGGATAAAGATAAGGTCGGCGGAAGATTATAAGATAGCTCTGGAAAAGGCGGGATTCGAAATAGTTTCAATAGAGAGAAAGAAAACCGCGATAACGCTCGATGAGCTGGCGGCGTTTTATAAGAAGCCCTTGACAACCGACTACATCTCGCCTTCGATGAGCCCCCTGGACAGGCGGGGCCTTATCATAAAGCCGTTGCATGCGAAGATAGAAGAGATGAAACGCGAAGGAAAGGCATCGATAGAAGGGGAATGGCTCTATGTCGTCGCTAAGAACAAGACGAAAACAAAAGCGGAAAAACCGATCTTTGTCAGAAAGCTCACCGACGATAATGAGCTGATACAGAATGTGAAAGAGGCGATAGTGACCAGGTCGCTTACTAAGAAGGTCGTGCTTGCGTTCGACAAGGACCTGGCAGGGCTCCAGGGGGCAAAAGTGCTGGCGGTATTCAAGAGGCTGAAAGAACTGAAGGAGAACCCCGAATTTTCCAAGCTCCTCCCTGACTTCGAAATCGTAGGATTAGATTCCCCGGTCGAGAAACTGCCGGAAGAACTCCGGGAACATTTAGATAAGCAGGGCGTCGAGGTCTTCATGTTCGCCAGGGCCACTGAAAGAGCCAAGCTTTCCGCCGTTGAGCCAAAGACGCACGCCGCTTATATTGACGAAACTCAGTTCCAACTCTTTTCTTATGATACATATTATCCTCTTATGGAGATAGTGACGATAGCATTGTCCCAAGCCATAGATCCGCGTACGATAGGCGAGGTCTCCCGCATAGCCGGTGAGCTTGGAATCGATAAGCCCGCGATCGATGAAAGCGGCGCATTGTTATTTGTTCTATTGCCAAATGCCACGCCTATCAGGATAACCGATCCCATTAAGCAGTATGCTCTCCTTAAGCAGCTCCTCGTCAGCGCCTAAGCCTATACAGCATAATAATAATACAATACTACTTGACATGGCGGCCTGCCTGTGCTATCTTTTATGTTAAGATTTCTAAAAAGGAGGAAACAATGTTAAGGAAAATAGGCGTTCTTTTTGTCTTTACGGCCGTTCTCGGCCTTATGGCCGCGCCGGCGTTTGTCCAGGCCGCCGGATCGAGCGATGAAATAGAGATGAAGGCCACGGTCACTACCCTCAAAGGCGATGTCATGATAACGCCGGCCGGTTCAACAGCGGCCCATCCGGCAAAAGCCGGTGAGGTCCTCGGCACAGGCGATAAGATAGAGACAGGTGCCGGAAGCATCGAGATAACCATGACCAACAACAACGTTATCATCCTTGGCGCCGAATCGAAGCTTGTGCTCACCTCCCTTAAATTGAACTACAAGACGAACGAATACGAGAACCTGATGGCCTGCGACTACGGAGAGGTGCGCGCCAAGGTAGAGAAACTGCGCGGCAAGTCCAAGTTCCAGGTCAAGACGCCTACAGCGATATGCGGCGTTAGAGGCACGACATTCTATATGGTGGTAAGCCCGACAGGCGAGACAAGGGTATTCGTCGCCGACGGGACTGTCGATATGACGAACCCGGCTACCGGCAATACGTTCGTTGTAGTCGCCGGCGAAGCGGCGCTTTCATCGGTTGATGGCACGCTCACAGAGCTTACCGGCGAAGAGAAGGATGCCATCATAGCGGAGTATGAGGCGGTCGCGGGCGGCGAAATACCGGGCGAGATAGTAGTCCCCGAAGCGCCGAACCAGATCGACGATCCGCAGTCAATAACCGAGAACATGCCGACTCAGGAGGGCGGTGCGACACCGACTTCTCCGAGCCCGAGCGATTGACTGACGGAGAAGCGGTCCCTGACTAAAGATTGAGTTGGCAAGGTAACTTGCATTTATCATTCATAATTTAAGGAGGAAGTGATGGACCGAAGACTGGTTTTGTTGTGTGCGGTCATATTTTTGGCTGTAGCGTTCGTATCTTATGCAAACGCACAACCGGGTGAAGGCATAAAATGCGGACAAGGGACGATACACATCATCGGTAAGGCCCAGGAACAGTACGATTCCAACATATTCCTTGACCCGAGCGGCGCGAAGGATGACTGGGTCACCACGCTTACTCCCGGGATGACGGTTGAATATCCGTTCGCGGGTGATAACCTGCTCAGGGCCGGTTACATAGTGGATTTTCTCATGTACGGCGAATACACCAAGCAGAACGCCATCAATCATACAGTCAACGCCGGCGTCGACATGCAGTTGCGGGATGTGAAGATATCGGTCGACGATGTGTTCAGGCATGTCTATGACCGTCCGGACACGGAATTCACCCAGCGCCTGACAAGGGATATCAATAACCTCGGCGTGAAAGCATCGGCCGAGTATAACAGGCTTGGCTATGAGCTGGGGTATAACAATATATACACCTATTACGAAACAGAGGGTTACCAATACGAGAACAGGTTCGACAACCTGATCAACGGCATCATAACATACAGGATATACACAAAGACGAAACTCCTCTTTGAATTCGATTACGGCAATATCAATTACGTGAAGAAGATAAACTCGGACTCCAATTCTTACCAGGGATTGGTCGGCATAAGGGGTGAGCTCACCGCGAAGTGCACGGGCGAGATAAAGGCCGGCTGGCAATACCGAGATTATACAAGAGAGACGGAAAACGACTTTGACAGCCTGGTTACCATGGCCGGCCTGGAGGAGCGATTTACCGAGCGTGATACCCTTAAAATAAACTGGCTGCGTTCGCCGTTCGAGTCCCTATACACAGGCACGAACTACTACATCATGAACATGCTTAACGGAAGCTATATCCATAAGTTTACCGAGAAGTTCTCGGGTAATGTAGGCGCCGGCTACCAGCTCGCGCAATACCCGACGGAGACCACGGAGGCCGCCGTTACGCAGAAAAGACTGGACAGCACATGGTCGGTGGGAGCAGGCGTCGAGTATGCGCCCCAGAAGTGGATAGTCTGCAAGGCCGGCTATGAATTCAGGCAGAGAGATTCCAATTTCGGTATTTACAGTTGGGACGAAAATTTAGCGACTGCTTCAGTAAGCATGATCTATTGATCCCGCCGTTTGGCTTTCCTGGCTAGATCAGTTCCAAATACGGAATGGAACCATATAATGCGTATACTATCGGTGATCATATCGGTTTTATCGGTCTTTTTGCTGGCAACTCCCGTCTTATGCGAAGAGTATAAGATAGAGACAGGCGACCTGCTGCACATCACCGTTTTTGAGCAGCCCGACATGGAGACGAAGGCCCGCGTCACGAAGGGCGAGATATCGTTCCCGCTTTTGGGCAACGTCAAGGTCGAGGGGCTTGCCATATCGGAACTCGAGAAGAAGCTCGAAGCATTATTAGAGAAGGACTATCTTGTAAACCCGCGGGTGAGCGTCAGGGTCGAGGAGTACCATCCCAAGAAAGTTTTCGTATTGGGTTCGGTCGATAAACCGGGGGCATACGATCTCTCGAAAGAGAAGCCGACGACAGTCCTTGAGGCGATAACGATGGCCGGCGGGTTTACCAAGACAGCCGCTGTCAATGATACTAAGATAATACGGAAAAAATCCGGCGGCCAGGAAGAGACTATAAAGGTAAGGATAACGGACATCACCCAGAAGGGCGATAAGGATAAGGACGTCCAGGTCCAGCCCAATGACGTCGTCTTCGTCCCCGAGAGCTTCTTCTGATATGGACACACCTATCCAGGAACGCGAGATTGAAATAAACCTCCAGGATTACCTGAGGATAATCCAGCGCAGGCGCTGGGCCATCTTCACTTTCTTTGTCGTCACCGTCTTCACCGTCACCATCGCCACATTCCTGATGGTCCCGATCTATCGCGCCACCTCGACCGTTTTGATCGACGAAGAGACTCCCGACGCCCTTTCAGTGAGGGATAACTTCGCGTTGGGCTCGTCCGGCTATATCGGATACAGGGAGTATTATCAGACGCAGCTTGAGATAATAAAGAGCAGGGCCATCGCCAAAGAAGTGTATTACGTCCTGCAGCTGGCCAATATCCCGGAATTCGCCGAGGCCAAGGATCCCATAGAGCTCTTCCTGAAAAAGCTGAAGGTCGAGCCCTCGAGGAATACGCGGCTGGTCTATATCCATTTCGAGGATAAGGATAAAGAGATAGCAACTTCCGCGGTAAATAAGCTCGCGTCGGTCTATGCGGCGCGAAACCTCATCGCTATTTCAAAGAACGAGAACGTCAACCTCATCAAGAACGAATACCTGAAACTGCAGTCGAAATACTCCGAGATGAACAAGATATACAAGGATAAGCATCCGCAGATGATCCGCCTGAAACAAGAGATAGCCCAGATGGAAGAGAGGATGCGAAAAGAGCAGGAGGACCCGTTTAAGGCGACAGGCCTTAAATCGAACAATGTCAGGGTGATAGACGAGGCAGAGGTCCCCAAGAATCCCGTAAGGCCTAAAAAGGCGCAGAATATACTCATCGCGATGATAGCCGGGTTATTGGGCGGCGTCGGTTTGGCTTTTCTGGCAGATTATCTGGATAATACCGTCAAGACGGCCGATGATGTCGAGCGCCTCGCGAAGTTGCCGCTTCTTGGTTACGTTCCTACTATTGAATCAAAATACTCGGAGATAGAAAAAGACAAGTTCGTCCATCTGATGCCGAAATCCGCGGTGAGCGAGGGCTACCGCGCCATACGGACGAGCATCCTCTTCTCGAGCCCGGAAGAGCAGATGATACGTGATATCCTTGTAACGAGCGCCGGCCCGAAAGAAGGTAAATCCACAACCGTCTCCAATCTCGCCATCACCATGGCGTCAAGCGGTAACACCGTCCTTCTCGTCGACGCCGATATGCGCAAGCCCAGGGTCCATACGATATTCAAAATAAAGAACGACGTGGGCTTGAGCAGTTTTCTCACAGGTAAGGCAGGCCTGGAAGAGGTGGTAAGAAAGACCGATGTCCCGAATCTCTCCATCGTCACCTGCGGCCATATCCCGCCGAACCCGTCCGAGCTTTTAGGCACAAAGCGCATGAAGGAATTCATAGAGCAGGCAAAGACAAAGTTCGACAGGATATTCTTTGACAGCCCGCCGCTCACCATAGTCACCGATAGCGTTGTCCTGTCCGGCATAATCGGCAATACCGTCGTCGTCATAAACAGCAAAAAGACCTCAAAGAGCGCGCTCCACCATTCAAAACAGCTCCTTACCAACGCGAGAGCCAATGTCCTTGGCGTTGTCCTGAACAACCTCGTCATAGAGCGCGGGGACCATTACTACTCGCACCATTACTATTACAGCAAAGACGGAAGTTATTACGGCAAAGATACGGATAAGGAAAAAATAGGGACTGTCCCCAGCGTGTCTAAAGCGTAGGCGGGGACTGTCCCTATTTTTATAAGAACCGCGTATTCCCGATTTCCCGATGAATGGATCCCTTAACCGCGCCACAGCTGTTTGCAATGCTATCATCGAGATCTGCCTCATAGCTATTCTTGTATTTACCCCCCTCGTCCTCGGCGCAGTGCGGCCCTGGGCTCTTGTTTCCGCGCAGTTGTTAATACTCGTTATGTTCTGCGCATGGCTATTCAAGATGAATGTTGATGGGAAGCTTTTCTTCAAGCCGACCGCTCTCAATATCCCGGTAGTGCTCTTTCTTTTTATCTCTATTGCCTCATCCCTGCGCGCTCCATACAGGCACGACGCGGTGATAGCGCTTTGTAGAGTGGCCTCTTACTGCGCCCTCTATTTCGTTTTTGTCAATAACATGGATTCGCGGCGCAAGCTCATGCGAACAGTGGCAACCTTGGTAGCAATGGGGGCATTGTTGTCGCTTATAGGCATTATCCTGCATCTTAATTACGTTCTTTGCCGCTCCTGGACCCCCGGCCAATCGGTTAGCTCTACCTTCGCTAATCGTGACCACTTCGCGGGGTATCTTGAGATGGTAATCCCTCTCGGCATTGGCCTCTTATTCACTCAAATATCTAAAGAGAAAAAGACTCTCCTGATATTTTTAGTGATTGTCATGGCGGTTTCTTTTGTCCTTGCCTCATCGCGCGGAGCATGGCTGTCGCTTACCCTATCCTGTTTTGTAATGCTGCCTTTGTTTATGCGAAAAAAGCCGTTTAAAACCATAGCTTTAGTTTGTATCATATGCGGCGCCGTCTTATATTTCACTTTATCGCAGTTCGATCTGGGCATGGTAACAGCGCGTCTTGCAAGCATAGCCGAAGGCGTTGGCATTGATGATACGCGTATCCTTATATGGCAGGGGGCGATAGGGCTTATTAAGGCAAATCCCATACTAGGGTACAGTCCGGGGATGTTCATTCATGCCTTTCCACAATATAGACCCGCCGGCATAAACCCATCTTACCTTATAGACTATGCGCACAATGATTATCTGCACATGGCATCCGAGATAGGACTAATTGGGCTTATTTTCATCTCTTGGATAATATGTGCAGCCTTATGGGCAGGTTTCAGGGAGGCCTATTCTACGTCTAGCACATTCCGGATGGGTGTTTCAGCAGGCGCCAGTATAGGTATCATGAGCATGGCGTTACACAGCTTTGTGGATTTCAGCCTGCATATACCTGCAAATGCGATCGTCTTCGTAGTGCTTCTGGGATTAGTAACGTCCGCAGCAAAAGATAGCTCCGCATAAGAAAAATAAAAGTTAGCCATAAAAATTTCATTGACTTTTTATCTGGGGAGATGTATCATAAAAGTCCGTTCAAAGGATGAACACATGAATAGAAGCGACTATATCCTGGAATCCGAAAGAACGCTGGAACTTTTGAGGGAAATAGAAGCGAATTCTAACTTGACCCAGCGTTATCTTGCCCAAAAGTACGACATCAGCCTCGGGAAGACCAACTTCATTATTAAAGCACTCCTTGATAAAGGCCTCATAAAGGTGCAGAGCTTCAAGAATTCAAAGAATAAAATGGGGTATATCTATCTCATCACTCCTCATGGCATATCCACCAAAGTTCAGTTGATACATAAATTCTTTATAAAGAAGGTCGGGGAATACGAGCGGTTGAAAAGAGAGATAGAGGGTTTTAAGGGAGAGTTTTTGCTCAATAAATAGTCTACTGGATGGGGAAGAGCAGTTCCATGGGAGAATATTGATATGAGGAAAAGCTTAAGAAGCAAAAATAGTATAATAGATCCAAAAGCTCAAATAGGGAAGAACGTAAAAATTGGAGATTATACCAAAATCTCAAGCACTGCCGTAATAGGAGATAATGTAGCGATTGGGGACAGGTGTAAGATTGGGTTTGATGATGTTATAAAAGAGGACTTCATAATCAAACAAAACCCGTATTACGTGGATTTTGTTCTTGCCAATAAATGTGTTATAGGCAATGGGGCAACTGTTTGCGATGGTGCATATGTTTATAACAAGGTTATTATAGGGAATGACAGCCTCGTAGGAAACAATGCCTATATAAGAGGCAATACCATGATAGGTTCACATGCTGTTATAGGCTTTAGTGCTTATATCGGTCCGTTTGTGGAGATTGGCGATAATTCATTGGTATTAAATTATAGTGCGATTGGATCTACTTCTAAAATTGGGAAAAATGTGTTCATAAGCCCATCCGTGATGCTTGCGGAAAATAAACATATGACTATGGACTACACGGGGCGGAGAGGCCCGATAATAGGAGATTATGTTCGTATAGGTGCTTTAAGCACGATTGTGTCCTGTAATGTAGGGAATCTTTCAGTGATAGGAGCGAATTCCGTAGTTACAAAAGATTTGCCAGAAGGGTCTGTCTATGTAGGAAAACGACTTCAAAAAGTAAATTCTATATTATTGAAACAAATAAACAGGCATAGGTATTCTTATTGAAGACCTGTGAAAGATTTTTTATGAGAGTAAATAAACAAGGACAAGATTTATGTTATCCATAAAGCCTTTTGAAAAACCAATTTATGTTATGCGGCCATTATTGCCGGAAATAGGCAGCTTTATTGATAAGATGAGGCAGGTCTGGGATTCCGGATGGTTGACTAATCGTGGACCACAGCATCAGCAATTAGAAGAAAGTTTGAAAAGGGTCCTTAAGATTCCCCATGTATCACTCTTCAATAATGGTACAATAGCCATGATAGTAGCTTGTCAGAGCTTGAGATTGTCGGGAGAGGTTATAACAACGCCTTTTACTTTTCCCGCTACGCCGCACGTTTTGAGTTGGAATGGTATCAAGCCCACATTTTGCGATATAGACCCTATTACGATGAACATTGACCCAGCGAGGATTGAATCATTGATAACTCCTCAAACAACCGCGATTCTGGCGGTACACGTTTTCGGTACGCCGTGCGATGTTATAAAGATTCAGGAAATGGCCGACAGGTACGGGCTTAAGGTCGTATATGACGCAGCTCATGCTTTTGGCGTTGAAATTAACGGCAGGGGTATTGGTGAATTTGGTGACGCGTCGATGTTCAGTTTTCATGCCACGAAACTTTTCCACACGGCCGAGGGCGGAGCGGTAGCAGTGAAGAACGACCAGTTAAAGACCAGAATAGATCTATTGCAAAACTTCGGAATAAAAAATGAAGAAGAAGTTATTATGCCTGGAATTAACGGTAAGATGAATGAACTGCAAGCCGCCATGGGATTGGCAGTTTTGGATTATATAGAAGAAGAGCGCGGCAAGCGCCAAAAACTGTTTAAAGCTTATTGTCGTTTCCTTGAGGGTGTAAATGGTATCAGCATATGCGATAACAATGGCAAAAACAAAGAGGATGGAATTAAGAAGAGCTATCAGTATTTTGTTATCAGGATAGACGAAAATAAATTTGGTAAATCCAGAGATGAGGTATATGAGATGTTCAAAAAATTTAATGTGTTTACGCGAAAATATTTTTATCCTTTGTGCAGCGACTATGCCTGTTATTCGCAACTCCCATCATCGAGGGAATCAAATTTGCCCGTAGCGCATAAGGTGGTTAAAGAAGTTCTTTGTTTGCCATTTTACGGAGGACTTGGAATAGACGACGTGGAAAGAATATGCATGATATTAAAGAGTTTCCAGAGCTCGATAAAAGTGAATGCGGTCGTATCTTCTTAAAAGTTTGTAAGGTTTAATAGAAAAAATAAAATGGGCGAAAACGTTCTCAGGCATAAAGCAATTTCCGGTTTTCAGTGGAGTTTCGCTAGAAATTTTGTGAATCAAGGGTCGAATTTTTTAGTTGGGATCGTGTTGGCCAGATTGCTCTCGCCAAAGGAGTTCGGATTGATCGGGATGTTGGCCATTTTTATCGCTGTTTCGCAGGCATTCATTAACTGCGGTTTTACGGAAGCGTTGATAAGAAAAAATAACTCCAGCCAGGATGATTATTGCACCGTATTTTACTTTAATTTGGCAGCCGCAATTGTTTTATACATAGTATTATTTCTTAGTGCGGCCGCGATAAGCAGGTTCTTTAATGAACCCCTATTGATTCCCTTGATCCGGGCGTTGAGCAGCGTGCTTGTCATAAGCAGCATAGGGATGGTGCAGTTGACTATTTTAAAAAAGAAAGTCGATTTCAAACTTCAAACAAAAATTACATTTTTTGCCGCTGTATTTTCAGGGATTGTGAGCATCAGTATGGCTTTTTTCGGATGGGGCGTATGGAGCTTAATTTGGAAGATCTTGTTATTTCAGCTCATTATGTCTTTGCTGCTTTGGGTCTGGAATGATTGGCGGCCAAAACTTTTGTTTAGTCTGGCCTCATTCCGAGAGCTTTTTAATTTTGGGTCAAAACTTTTCTTATCGAGCGTTATCTATAAAGTTTATTACAATATTTATTATGCTGTGATAGGAAAGTTTTTTTCCGCAACTATGCTTGGGTACTATACTTACGCATATAATTTATCGCACTTCCCTCCGCAAAATATAGAAATCGTTGTTCAGCAAGTTAGCTACCCTATTTTCTCCTCTATTCAGGATGACTTGGAGAGATTTAAAAGGGGATACAAAAGGGTAATGAGGAACACGATGTTTATCTCTTTTATGTTGATGATGGGCATTGCTGCTTCTGCAAAGCCCTTGGTATTAACTCTTATCGGAGAAAAATGGTTGCCAACGGTGCCTTATTTGCGCTTGTTATGCTTTGTGGGAATGATCTATCCGTTGCATGCATTGAATCTTGATGTTTTGAAAATAAAAAAACGTTCCGATCTCTTTTTGACAATAGAGATAGCCAAAATATTATTAGCTATACCGGTTATAGTTCTGGGTATTTTTTTCGGCATTAAAATCATGATAATCGGCATGATTCTTTTTTCAATAGTAGCTTATTTTATAAACAGTTTTTGGACAGGAAAATTTATAAGGTATTCATCTAAGGAGCAGATAGTGGATATGATGCCACTATTTATTAGTGCTCTGGGAGTAGGAATAATCCTTTTTAGCATTGGTTATTTTTGGCAGGGGTATCCGGCTGCTGTTTTATGTGTGCAAGTTTTAATAGGTTTTCTCTGCGCTATTCTTATTGCAAAATTCATTAAGATGGATTTTTATGAGGAAATAGAGAAAAAAGTTATCTTGAAGATCTGGAGGCGATGATTGTGAAGCCGCTTGTGGCCGTTTTAATGATCACGTATAATCACGAAAAACATATCGGGCAAGCAATACAAAGTGTGGTTGAGCAAAAAACCTCTTTTCCATTTAAATTATTTATCGGGGAAGATTGCTCCATAGATAAAACACGAGAAATCTGTGTTTCTTATCAGACTAAGTATCCGGATAAGATTCAATTGTTATTAAACAAAAATAATTTAGGTATGATGTCCAATTTTTTTATGACACATAAGGCTTGTGTTGATAGCGGCGCTGAATACATTGCTCTCTGTGAAGGAGACGATTGCTGGACCTCTGCTCATAAGCTACAGAAACAAGTGGATTATATGAGATCCAATAGAAATTGTGCCGGCTGTTTTCATCCTGTTCAGTACTCTTATCTAGATGAAGCCATTCCGGAACATGTTTATAGGCCTCGGTGTATTCCCCTGAGCCATAAATATACGACTAGGGATGTGCTACTGCGAAAGGGAAGATTTTTCGCGACGGCATCTGTGATTTTTCGCACAGAAGCCGTGAAGCATTTTCCGGAATGGTTTTACGATGCTCCCGTAGGGGATTACCCCTTAATGGTCCTTGCCGCCACTAAAGGCGAGATAGGGTACATTGATGATATTATGTGCGTGCATCTAAAAAATGTAAAAAACTCATGGTCCGATACATTTGGTAAGAGCTTAGAAGGGGTAATAAAATATCGTGCGGGTTCCCTAAAATATCTAAATGAATTTAATGATTGGACAAATAATGTTTTTCGAAAAGAAGTGAAGCTGATGGTAAAGGCCGTAAATTATTCTTACCTCTCAGGGTTGGTTTGGTGCGCTCCCAAGTCCAAACAATTAGTGGATTTTTTTAAATTATCCTTACAATTGGAAATCCAAAGTGTTGTAAAGATATTGTTTAAGATTATATGCCCTAAGAAAATATACGGGGGCATAAAAAAAAGATTTATGGCTCGCTGCCCATTTTAAATAAGAAAACCCTACGAGGACAGTTTTTAGAATATGGATAATCTTTTAGAATATTCAATGGTGGTATTTTTGTATGCGGGTTTGATCTCCTACCTGGTTTTTGCTCTTTTTTACATGCGCAGATATTTTTTGAGCTTTGATATTATCATGACTTGCGTGATGCTGGTTGGTTTTTTATTTGTTTTTGAAAATTTGGGCTCGGAGAAGAACTTATCCATTTTACTTTTATATATACTGTTTGCAGCATCTTTTCTGATTGCATATAATATCCGGAGCCTTGCCCAGCAAAATAATATATCGGTATCTAACAACGGGCAATATAACTATAAGTTTCTTGGCCGGGTTAGTTTAGCAGTTCTGTGTTTTGCCGCGCTCCTGTGGAGTTTTTATATTTTTAAAATAGGTGGCCTTTATAGTTTGCTTGCGGTTTCAAAGATGGGGAGATCAGTGCTTACGCGGGAACTAAGTATAGGTTACCTTACGGTATCCGAATCTTTTATTCTCATCACTTATACTATTTTTCTTGTTTTAGCTTTTGAAAAAAGAAAGCCCTTTTATTACTTAGTCGTTACGGTTACTTTTGCTTTGTTGGGTTTTTTGGCTTTTGTAAACATATCGCGCGGGCAACTTGTCGCCTTATTTATTATTCCAACGGTTATCTGGGCGGCGTATTCAAAAAAAAGGATTACGGCGATTATTATATTTGTTTGCATATCCTTAGCGATCCTTGGTATTGGATTTAAAGAATCCATGGCTGACCTGCACAAAAAAGCCGTAGGCGGATATGCGGTATTGGAATTATCGGCGTATCAAAACCATTTAACGATCGAACGGATCGCGCATCCATACAGCCAGCAATATTATATTTTGAAGGATATATTGGCTTACTACGATTTGTTCCCGTCTTCCGAAAAGTACGGTCTTGGGTTATTAAAATCCGCTTTTATCAGGACTATCCCGTTCATTGATGCGCCCAGCATTTCGACGCTTTATGTGCAAACATTCTTCCCTCAAACGTATGAGAAGGGAGGAGGGCGAGGTTTTTCTTTGCTTGGCGAGTTCTTTTTGAACTTCAATATATTTGGCGTGGTTCTTTTAGGGTTTTTTCTTGGGAAAATCACCAGATGGCTTTATATAAAATCTTTTTATGCCAAAGACCCTTTGTATATTGCTATTTATTCTTTTGTCTATCCTTCAGCGTTTGGTTTGTTGCAGGCAAGCAGCACAACCATTATGAACTCGCTTATATTATACAAAGTCTTACCTTTATTGTTGGTATTTGGGCTGGCAAAGCGAAAATTTATCAATATACACATAAAGAAGTACCCGCTTGAAATAATACACGAAACTGTATAAGCATGAAGATATTATATTTGCTCATCGGAATTACTGAAACCAGCATGGCGTACAATGAGCTTGTGCTGCCGCTGGCGGGGAAACATAATATCGCCGTATGTTCGTTTTTTCCTTTTTTGGGAGAAAGGAACATGTCGGTCAATTATCGGGAGGGTGACGGTACGCTGGGCGGTTTTATCCGCGTGGTTTCTGGGATTGTCAGAAGCGGGAAATTTGACGTGGTCCATTGCCATTCGCCGCATCTGGCAGCGATCTGGGCTCTCGTGTTACTTGGGAAAGGCAGAATAGACCTCTTGAAACATACCCTGCTAACAGTGCATAGCTCTTATGCTAATTATAAGCCCAGGAACAGGATTCTTCTATTGCTAAGTTTTTTGGTCGTGCGAAAAATAGTTTTTGTAAGTCGTTCTTCGCTGGAGAGTTTTCCCTGGTTTTTCAGGGCCATAGCCGGCAAAAAAGCCAGTGTCATCAAAAATTGCGTTAACCTTAACAGGATAGACCGGGTCATAAGGTCTTTTAGGCCGGAGGCAGGCAAAAAGGGCGCCATGCGTGTTATATGCGCGGCCCAGCAGATAAAAGCAAAGGATCTGGGGGTACTGCTATCTGCCTTTTACGGTTTCTCAGGATTAGGGGATGAGCTTGTTCTAGTAGGCGATGGACCGCTTCGTCAAAAACTTGAACGGAAAGCGGAGATGCTGGGAATCGGGGAAAGAGTGAGATTCCTTGGCATAGTCAATCGCGAACAGATTTATAGGCTTTTTTGTGACAGCGATATTTTTGTTTCGTCTTCGAAAATAGAAGGGCTGCCGGTGGCCCCATTGGAGGCGATGGCTTGCCGGTGTCCTGTCATCCTATCGGATATCGCGCCTCACAAAGAGATAGCGGAAGACAATTCCGGTGTGGTTTTTTTTAAACAAGGTGATTCTCGGGAACTGGCGGGCATACTGAAGGTTTTCCGAACACTGGAAAGAAATGAAATTCAGCACCTGACTCATAAAAGCAGAAAACACATAGAAACAAACTTTCCTCTTGAAAACATGAACCGTGCTTATGAATCGATATACGAGGAAATAGGGGATAAGCGATGATAGTGGAATTTACGGGTTGTACCGCCTCAGGTAAGACAGCCATATCTTACAGGGTGATCGAGAAACTTGCCGCTGAAGGAATAGACGCGGTATCCGTGCACCCCAGGGCGTTTAACCTTCCGGGGCTTCCGTTTTGGGGTATTAAAAACGAAAGCATTCAAAACATCATACTTGATGTCAGGGCCATAGGCCCTCTTGCGGGAAGTTTCAAATATAACAGGCGCTTATTGGGATTTTCCTGCGGTGTTTTAAAGCGAGGCTCGGATACTTTTTACGAAGCCCTGAACCTTTTCAGGAGCGTTTGTAGAAAATTGGGCATTTACCGGCTTTTAAGCGCTAGTAAGTTTAAAGACCGTATGGTGATATTAGATGAGGGTATAGTACATGCCGCACATAATATCTTTGTCCACCGGGATTCTAGGCCGGATACGGAAAGCCTTCGCCTCTTTTCTGATATGGTGCCATTGCCGGATCTCATAGTTTATGTCCGTTCTCCTCTCGAGATCCTTTGCGATCGTACCGGGAAGCGCGAAGACAAGAGCCGTAGGATAAAAAGCGGAAGCGAGCGGCGTTTTATAGAGAATGCGGAAGAGGCTTTCGAGGAGTTATTCAAGGTCGGCAGGATAAGGGAGAGGGCCATTGCTCTCGACAATGTCAGTGACGATCCGAGCCTTATCGATGTTCTGGCCTGCAAGGTAATAGAGCGCATGCGGGAGATAAAGAGCGATGCTAACCATTGTTAGTGGACTTTTTGAGAAACTTAACGAACAGGACATAAGGTATTGCCACTGGAAGAGCAACGAGAGCCTTGAAGAAGCCTTGAAGGGCAAAGGCGATCTCGATATTCTAGTGGACAGACGTTCTGCCGATGCTTTCGTGTCGCTGATCGAATATCTGGGTTTTAAGAATGCGGTCGATAAAGGAAAAAAGGAGCCGGATTCGATCAGCCATTATTATGGCATGGATGCCGCTTCCGGATGCATTGTTCACCTCCACGTTTATTTCCGGCTCATAACGGGAGGGACGCTGCTTAAGAATTACTGGCTTCCGTTGGAAGAGATGCTGCTCAACAGCACAGAAAATTTGGGTGTTGTAAAAATACCGTCCAAAACGGCGGAATTCGTCCTACTTGTTCTGAGAAAAGCGCTTGAGCACGGAGCACTTTGGGAAATACCATTCTTTTATCGGGAATATGACAGGATACAGCGCGAGATAGACTGGCTTGGAGGGGAAGATGGTATCGAAAGCACGGCCAGGCTCATTGAACATTGGCTTCCATCGGTTGATAAAGAATTGTTCAGCGCATGTGCCAGGGAGTTGATGCCGGGAGGCAGCTTCATTAAGAGAATAACGCTGGGGAGAAAGCTGCGAGCGCGCCTGCGCAATTATTCTATATATAACCCCGCCAAGGGCCTGCTGATGGCCGGCGCTTCGTTATCAAGGAAGGTATTACGAAAACTATCGGCAAGGAATGGAAAGGCATTGGGTAGGGGGGTTGTTATCGCAATTGTAGGGCCGGAAGCGGTGGGTAAATCGACATTGCAGGCGGGCCTGAAAAAATGGCTTGAGGGATATTTATGGGTCGAGGCTGTACATGCCGGAAGGCCGCCCTCCACGGCCGCGACCTTTTTGCCTAACCTTGCCATGCCTTTAGCGCGGAAGTTATTGCCTTCCTTAAGGACTTCCAGGTTGAGGCAGGAAGTTTCTTCGAAAGAGAGGGAGCCGTTGAAAAAGATCGAGGGACCCGCACTTTTCGTCTACGCGCTCCGCTCCACGATGGTCGCTCTCGACAGGATGTCGCTTATACGGAAAATGGCGTTCAGGGCCTCGAAAGGGGCGATCGTGATCTGTGACCGTTATCCCTCACGTTGCGCTGGGGCGATGGACAGCTCTCAATTTGGAGATACGTTTTTTGAAAATAGAAGGTTCTCCCTAACCAGTGTTTTAGCGAGAACCGAGAGCAGGATCTATAAAAGTATTCCGGCCCCGGACATGGTTATCAAGCTGCGATTGCCGGTTGAAACCGCCGTTGAAAGGAATATATCGCGAAATAAGAGGGGGGTTGAAAGCGACGAATATGTGCGGTTAAGGCATGTCCAGAGCCACAACCACCTATTTGACAGCGGGCATGTTTATGAAATGGATACGGATAAACCTCTTGAGGAAACATTGCTTGAGGTTAAGCGTTGTGTCTGGAGCGTTTTATAGATATACCTATGAAGATAGCGCTTATACTGAATGACGATTTTTCGATGCTGCATTTTAGAAAGGGGCTTATCTCTTTTCTGAAAAGCAAAGGTCATGAGGTCTTCGCGATAACGCCGGATGGACCTTATGTGGCTGCCATAAGAGGCCTGGGAGCAACCCATATTTCTATTCCCGGAGCAAGGTTCATAGACCCCTGGAACGACTTGAAGCTGCTTTTCCGTTTATACGCGATCTGCACCAGGGAAAAGTTCGATATAGTACATACGATGACGATAAAACCGAATATCTATGGCACTATCGCGGCCAGGCTTACCGGTGTTAAGCGGGTAGTAGGGCTTGTCTCAGGAGCCGGAGCTATGTTTTCGGATGGGCTCAGCCCGGCATTGCGGCTGATGCGGCCGATTATCTTTCTGATGTACAGGTTCGCTTTCTTTTTTAGCGATGGCGTTTGGTTCCAGAACGAAGAGGATGCCCGCTTTTTCGCGGCTAAAAAAATATTACCTGCGAAAAAGGCGGTAGTGATAAAGGGCGGCGGGATAGATACGGAAGAATTCTCACCCGATTCGCTGGATAAGAGAGCTCTCGAAGAGAAGAAGAAGGAACTTGGCGTTGAGAAAAAGGACGCGATCGTTTCAATGGTAATTGCAAGGATGGTGTGGTCGAAAGGTGTCAGGGAATTTATCGAGGCAGCGGAAATGGCCGGTAGAAAACACGCGAATGCCGCGTTTTTGTTAGTCGGACCCGTAGAGAAAAATTCCCCGGATTCCGTGCCGGAGGATTATTTAAAAGAGCGTTCCGGCGGGGTGGTCAGGCCGGTTATAGGTTTCAGGACGGATGTTAAGGAGATAATAGCTTTGTCCGACATTGTCGCGCTGCCGTCTTATTACAGGGAAGGGGTGCCGCGGGTGCTTCTCGAGGGGCTTTCCCTCGGAAAGCCGGTGGTGACGACGGATAGCATCGGTTGTAGGGAGACGGTGGATCAGGGTATTAACGGATATCTCGTTCCGCCCCGCGACCCGGTGGCTTTGGCTGAAGCCTTTGATAAGCTCTTGTCCTCAAAGAACGCACGGGAAGAATTCGGTGCGAGGTCAAGGATGAAGGCGCAAAGGGAGTTCGAGCAGGAGTTGACCGCCCAGAAGGTGGCCGATCAATTATACAGGATTAAATAGGCGGAGTTCGCATGGAAGAGCGTAAGGATGGGGAGAAGCAATTTCACGATGCTTTGCGGTCCTTTTCTTCGGAACAAAGGTGGTCGAGGGAATTGGAAGGTTTGATCCGAAACGATCCCATGTGGGTCAACATGAAATATTACGCGATTGAAAGGAAAAGCCGCGCGCTTGTGAACCGCTGGTACGAAGAGAACTGCGCAGGGCGGAAGGTCCTCGACTTCTGCTGCGGTAATGGCGATGATAGTTTTCTTATCGCGAGGTCCGGCGCAAGGGAAGTGGTAGGCGTGGATATTTCGGAAGTTTCCATAGAGAATTGCAGGAAAAGAGCGGCTGAGGAAAAAATACAGGGAGACATGTCTTTTTACGCGATGGACGCGGAGGGCCTCGGGTTCGATGGCGCAACTTTTGACGTCGTTTCCGAATACGGGGCGCTTCACCATCTTGACCTTGAGAAGGCCTATTCGGAGATTGCGCGCGTCCTTAAGCCGGGGGGAAAATGTATTTGCACGGAAACTCTCGGCCATAATCCCCTAATACATCTTTACAGGAAAAAGACGCCCCATCTGCGGACGCCATGGGAAGTTGAGCACATCCTGAAGAAGAAAGATATTGAAAAGGCAAGGTACTTTTTCGATAACGTCCATATCCTTGGTTTTTTCTATTTGGCGATCCTTGCAGCGGTGCCTTTCAGGAGATCTCGCTTTTTTAGCTCGCTGCTGGGCTTATTGGAAACTGTGGATGATGCGCTGCTTAAGATGCCCTTTTTGAAGTGGCAGGCGTGGCAGGTTGTCTTTGTATTGGAAAATCCGAAAGTCCCGGACAGGGGAAATAAATAGATCTGGATAAAAGGAATGGCATGATAAATCTTGAAGAAAAATCTGATTTCAGCAAGATAACGGAAGCGCCGGGACAAAAGGCCACCGCTGAGCAGATATCCAGGGTCTATCAACGATATCGTTTTGCGAAAGATTTCATAAGGAACAGAGATGTGCTGGAGGCTGCTTGCGGGACCGGTATGGGGCTGGGATATCTGGCTTCCGCTGCAAAAAGCGTTATCGGAGTTGATATAGATGAGAAAAATCTATCTTTAGCCAGGCGATGCTATGATGGCAACACAAAGGTTCGCGTGTTGAAGGGGGACGTACATGAATTGGATCTGCCTGACAAAAGCGCCGATCTTGTATTGCTTTTTGAGGCCATATATTATTTGAATGAACCGCAAAGGTTTGCAAAAGAAGCTCGCAGGATACTGCGCGATGATGGGCATATCATTATCTGCTCCGTAAACAGGGACTGGGAGGATTTTCATCCCTCTCCTTATACATACAGCTATTTTTCCGTGCCGGAACTTAGGGGGCTTTTGGAGCCGCATTTCAGGGATATCAGGTTTTACGGCGGATTTCCCGCGGGGGAAAGGGGACTAAAGGAATATTTTGTGTCCTTTATAAAGCAAGCGGCTGTAAAGTTTGATCTCATTCCCGGCAACTTAGAGTCGAGGGCATACCTCAAAAGGATATTTATCGGGAAGCTTTTAAATTTGCCTGCCGAAGTTACCGAAGGCATGGCGCCTTATGAAGTACCGGTGGAGCTGAGCCCGGACAGTGTAAATAAAGACCATAAGATAATATATGTGGTGGCGAAAAAATAGGTGATGGTTGAAAAGATGCCATACGAGTTTTTTAAGAGGGCTTTTGATATAATCGCGTCGGTGGCCGGACTTATCTTGCTTAGTCCGGTGCTTCTGTTTGTCGCTACGCTTATTAAGCTCGAAGATGGAAGGCCAGTTTTTTACCGTAGCGTGAGGATAGGCAGATACGGCGTCCCTTTTGCCATGTATAAATTTAGGACCATGATAGAAGACGCCGAAACGCAGGGCGCTAGTTCCACGTCTGTGGACGATCCCAGGATAACCGGTATAGGGAGGTTCCTGCGAAGATACAAGATCGATGAGATACCGCAACTCATAAACGTTTTCAAGGGAGATATGAGTTTGGTGGGTCCCCGGCCGCAGGTGAAGTGGGCTGTCGATATGTACGATAACGAGCAGAAGAAACTTCTTTCCGTTCGCCCCGGCATAACAGATTACGCATCACTTAAGTTTAGCGATGAGGGCGAGATCCTGAAAGGCAGCGATGATCCGGATAGGGCTTATCTGGAGAAGATCGCGCCTGAGAAAATACGATTGGGGCTGGAGTATGTGGCCAATAAGTCATTAATGATCGATCTTAAAATATTGCTGATGACATTGAAGACATTATTTGTCAGAAACATTAACCAGGCAGGAGATTAAGGATGGCAAAGATAAAAGCTGATGGCGGTTTCAGGACAGGCGCTGAACGGTTGGTCGGAAAAAGTATAGAAAAGGTCTTTAATAGTTCTCCGGACACCATTGAAACCAAACTCGACAATTTCACTAAATACATAAGAAGACAGCGTCTGACCCGCCTGTTGGCGTTGTATGAAATATTCAAGAGAGTGATCCCGATAAAGGGCTCCATAGTAGAATGCGGTGTGTATCGCGGATTTAGCCTTATGGCCTGGGCGCAGATGAGCGCGGTTATGGAACCGAACAACCTGACCAGAAGGATTTACGGTTTTGATACGTTCGAAGGGTTTGCCGGGGCAAGCGCAGAGGATTCAAACAGACTGCGTAAGACGAGCATGGGAGAGCTGAAGAGCGATTCATACGAAGAGCTTAAACAGCTTATAAAGATATATGATTCCAACAGGTTTTTGGGGCATGTAAATAAAATCCAACTGATAAAGGGCGATGTGACAAAGACCATACCCGAGTTCATCAACAAAAACCGCCATCTTGTGGTGAGCTTGCTTTTCCTTGACATGGATCTCTATAATCCCACTAAGGCCGCTATCGAAGCATTCTATCCGCGTATGCCGAAAGGCGCTATAATAGCATTTGATGAACTTGATAATCCGATTTGGCCTGGAGAGACGGCGGCGCTTCTGGAGACACTGAAGATCAACAAGCTTAAGGTTGAGAGGATAGAGTTCGATCCGTATATAGGATTCGCGGTAGTCAAATAAAGTGATCGGGTGACAGGGCATAATGAAGAACAAGAAGAATGAATATGGTGAGTTGGGTATTTTGTCGAGAAAGATAAGGCTTTCCGTTCTGGATATGATACATCGGACGAAGAGCCCTCATATCGGATCTTCTCTTTCTGCTGTTGATATATTAGTGGCTCTTTATTTTGAGATTATGAATATTGATCCCAAAGGTCAATGCGGGAAGAATAAAGACCGTTTTATCTTGAGCAAGGGCCATGCATGCGCCGCTTTATATGCGGTTATGGCTGAGAGAGGCATAATCGATGCCGATACAATAAACGGTTTTGCGAGGAACGGCGGAGCATTGGAGCAGCATCCCAATAAGCATCATTGTGAAGGCATAGAGGTATCGACGGGTTCTTTAGGACATGGCCTGTCAATAGGGGCCGGCATGGCCCTTTCCGGTAAGGTGGATCGCAAGGCCTATAAAGTATACGTTCTATTGAGCGACGGTGAGATGAACGAAGGATCTGTCTGGGAAGCGGTCATGTTCGCGGCGCATCAGGGCCTGGACAATCTAATAGCATTGGTGGATGCGAACAAGATACAGGCGATGGGATGTACAAAGGATATTATAGGCCTGGATCCGATATCGGAAAAATGGAGGTCTTTTGGGTGGCATGTCCAGGATATAGACGGCCATGATTTTAGGGAGATCATCAATGCTTTTAAGAATATAATGCCCGGGAAACCAAACGCGATAATATTGAACACATCAAAGGGCAAGGGTGTCTCTTTTATGGAAAATAACGTTTTGTGGCATTACAGATCTCCGGATGAAGTGGAATACAGAGACGCGCGCAAGGAGTTGGCTAAATGAGATCGGCTTTTTTCGGGGAAATAGAAAAAATTTATAAAAGGCGCAACGACATTTTTGTGCTTACTGCCGACCTTGGTTATAAATTATTCGATGCGATAAAAAACGCTTCTCCTGAACGCTTTTGCAATATTGGGGTAGCGGAGCAGAATATGGTCGGTGTGGCTGCCGGGCTGGCGCTGTCGGGTAAGAATGTCTATTGCTATACTATAATACCTTTTTTGGTAATGAGAGCCTATGAACAGATAAGAGTGGATGTGGATTATCACAATCTTGATGTTAAGCTGGTAGGTGCCGGCGCGGGCTTTTCTTACGGGTTTGAGGGCATTACACATCTGGGGCTTGAGGATCTGGGCATGATGAGGGCATTGCAGAATACCTCTGTGGTTGTTCCCGCAGATCCTCTGGAAGCAGCCTGTGCGGCGAAGGCATCCGTTAATTATAAAGGGCCTTTATATATACGCCTTGGGCAGACGGGTGCGCCTTCCGTTCATGAAGGACCTCCCGCGTTCGATATCGGCAAGGCCATGGTTATAAAAGAAGGGAAAGGCCTGGCTATATTCTGCAACGGCAGTATGGTATATGCAAGCAAGCTGGCTGCTGATATGTTGTCAAAGAAAGGGATCAGCCCTACCATAGTAAATATGCATACTTTGAAACCCCTCGATACCGACACCATAGGATCCATCGCAGAGACACACGGGAATATTTTTACTGTCGAAGAACATAATGTCAACGGAGGATTAGGATCGGCCATTGCCGAGGTGCTTTTGGAAAAAGGCTATAAAGGGCGTTTTAAAAGAATAGGCATACCGCCAAAACTGGGCTATGAGGTTGGAAACGCGGATCATTTAAGGCAGGCGTATGGTTTAACTCCCGAAAGCATTTTTAAAAAGATATCGGAGTCCTTTTAAAAAATGGCTAAATATAATTATAAAATCAGGTTTGTCGATCCCGCAAGAAATTACAGGATGATAAAAGACGAGATAGACGCCGCCTATTTTGAGGCAATGTCCAAAGGCGATCTGGTCGACCGGGATCAGCTGAAAAGTTTCGAGGCGGATCTGGCGAAATTTGTAGGTGCCAAATACGCCATCGGGCTTAACAGCGGATACGATGCCCTCCACATGTCGCTTCGCGCGGCCGGTATAGGACCTGGCGATGAGGTTATCATCCCGGCGCATACGTTTGTCGCTACATGCTCCGCGATCGTAAATACGGGCGCGACACCCGTTTTAGTGGACGTGACGAAAGATTTTAATATTGATGTCGACAAGATAGAGCCGGTGATCACCAAAAAGACGAAAGCCGTCATCCCGGTCCACCTTAGCGGCTGGATGGCGGATATGCCGAGGATAATTAAGATAGCGGAGAAATGCAAACTGGTCGTTATCGAGGACGCCTGCCAAAGCCTTGGCTCAAGCATAAACGGCAAGGGCGCAGGATCGTGGGGGCTGACCGGTTGCTGGAGTTTCTATCCGTTCAAGATACTGGGTGGATACGGCGACGGCGGCGCTATCACCACTAACGACCCGGATGTCGCGTTGTTTGCCAGACGCATGAGATATAATGGCGAGGACCGCGAAACGGGCGAGTATCATGGTCACGGATTTACGTGCCTTCTCGATAACCTGCAGGCCGCTTTTCTTGATGTAAAACTGAAACATCTTCCCAGATGGATTGTGCGCAGGAAGGAGATAGCAGAAAGGTACCGTAAAGGACTTTCGGATATACCGGACCTCCTCCTGCCTCATTACAACAAGCCCGGATTTGACCATGTTTACCAGAACTATACTGTCAGGGCGAAACAGGGCAACGATTTCTCAGAATTTCTTAAAAAGAATGGCGTAGAGGTACTAACGCAGTTCAGGAAGCCTTACTATAAACACAAAGCACTTAAGCTTCTGGACAAGGGTTTTCCGGAAACCGAGGCGCTTAGCTGCGAAGTTTGTTCGCTGCCGATGAATATCGAGGTCACTGATAAAGAGGTGGATTACGTCATCAGCGTTATCCGCAAGTTCTATGGAAAGACATGATATGGGCAAATTGAAACTGAGCTCAAGAACGGAATGGGTCGTGCGCTCCGAGATACGCAACATGTCGATAGAGTGCGATCGCATCGGCGGTATCAATCTTTCGCAGGGTATCGTCGATACGGAAGTGCCGTTGGTAGTCCGGCGCGGCGCTCACGAAGCCATAGACCGCGGCATAAACACATATACTCGGCATGACGGATTGAAAGAGCTTCGCCGGGCCATAGCCCTGAAAGTGAAAAGATGCACAGGCCTAAAATACGATCCTGAGACCGAGATCGTGGTAAGCGCCGGCGCGACAGGCGCCCTTTACTGCGCGTGTCTGGCGTTGTTGAACCCGGGCGATGAGGTGATAGTTTTCGAGCCGTATTACGGATATCACATCACCACTTTGATCGCGGCCGAGGCTGTCCCGAAGTTCGTTCGTCTCATGCCCCCTGATTGGGCATTTACAAAGGAAGGCCTGGAAAAGGTTGTTACCAGGCGAACCCGGGCGATAATAGTAAATACACCAGCGAACCCTTCCGGCAAGGTGTTCAGCCGGAAAGAATTGGAGATAATAGGAGCTGTAGCCGAGAAATACGATCTTTTTATATTTACCGATGAGATATACGAACATTTTGTCTATGACGGGAAAAAACACATCGCTCCTGCGGCGGTCAAGGGCCTCAGGAAAAGGGTCATAACCATATCCGGGCTTTCAAAGACATTCAGTATAACCGGTTGGCGTATCGGATATTGCCTCTGCGATAAAAAATGGGCGAAGCCGATAGGCTACTTCAGCGACCTGATATATGTGTGCGCGCCGGCGCCTTTACAGATGGGTGTGGTTAACGGGCTATTGAAACTTGGCGATGAATATTATTCTTCACTGAAGAAGGCCTACCACGCCAAGCGCGATAAGATATGTGATGCCCTGTCAAAAGCAGGGCTCAAGCCTTATGTGCCGCAGGGTTCTTATTATGTATTAGCGGATATCTCCCGCATAAAAGGTAGGAACAGCAAAGAGCGCGCGATGGACCTCCTTACCAAAACGGGGGTGGCCTGTGTTCCGGGCGAGGCCTTTTATCATGATGATGCCGGAGAGGCGCTTGCGCGCTTTTGTTTTGCGAAGAATGACAAAATATTAGATGAAGCTTGTAAAAGGCTGGAGCGATTAGCGCGATGACAAAAATAAGACACTTCATACACAATAACCGGCGGGCTGTTATAATAACCACTCATATAGTCCTGGCGGCGCTGGCGTATTTCTTCGCATTTCTTCTTAGATTTGAGTTTGCAATACCCGCAAGTAACGCCCTCGCGTTCTACAAGACCCTGCCGCTTCTTGTCATAGTAAAGATCTTCTTCCTTTACCGCTTCAGGTTATTCAGCGGCCTATGGAAATATGTCAGCGTTGACGATCTGTGGCGCATCTTAAAAGCGAGCGTCATGTCAAGCATCGTCTTTGTGCTTGGCGTGGTCTTTGTATACGGTCTGACCGGTTACCCGCGTTCTGTGTTCATACTTGACTGGGTGCTGTATACATTCGCGGTAGGCGGCATCCGCTTTTTTAACAGGCTGCTTAAAGAAAGGGTCAGTTTTAACGGTTCAGACAAAAAGGCCAGGAAGGCCATAATCATAGGTGCGGGCGAAGCCGGCGTATTAACGCTGAGGGAATGCCGGAAAAACGCGGCTGTCAGCATGGAAGTGGTCGGTTTTGTCGATGATGACCCTTCGAAGCGTGGAGAGATCATACAGGGAATAAAAGTGGTCGGCTCCAGAAAAGACATACCCTCCATCGCAAAGGCTAAAAATATAGAAGAGATAGTGATAGCCATGCCTTCCGCCAAAGGGGAGGCTATCCGCGATATACTCTCGTATTGTGAGATCCCGGGCGTTAATATAAAAATAGTGCCTGGATTCGATACGCTAATACAGGGAAAGCTGGAGTTAAAACCGCGTGCCGTTAAGCCGGAGGACCTCCTTGGTAGGGAGAAGGTGGATATTGATACAAAAGGTATAAGCGCCTATTTAAAAGGTAAGCGTGTGCTGGTGACCGGAGCGGGCGGGTCCATCGGTTCGGAACTTTGCAGGCAGATAGCGCGCTTTGAGCCGGAAAAGATAGTGCTTTTTGACCACAATGAGAACGACGTATATTTCCTCGTAGTCGAATTTAAGACGAAATATCCCAAGATCAAGTTCAGGACCATCATAGGCGATGTGCGGGATGTGGGGTTACTGAAGCGCGTGTTTTCGCGCTTTAAGCCGCACGTTGTCTTCCACGCGGCCGCCCACAAGCATGTGCCGCTCATGGAGGAGAATGCCGTGGCCGCCGTTAAGAACAATATAATAGGCAGCATGGACCTCATATATGCGGCGAGCCATTATAACATCGAGAGGTTCGTCCTCATCTCGACCGACAAGGCCGTCAACCCGGTGAATATTATGGGGATGAGCAAGCGCATAGCCGAGATAATCATGCAGGCGAAGGCCGCGAAGAGCAGGACGAAGTTCATGGCTGTGCGGTTCGGAAACGTTCTTGGTTCGGCGGGGAGCGTTGTCCCCCTGTTTAAGCGGCAGATAGAGGAAGGCGGGCCTGTGACAATAACGCATCCGGATGCCAGGCGCTATTTCATGAGCGTCGGTGAGGCAGTGGCGCTGGTTTTGCAAGCGGGGGCGTTCGGCAGCGGCGGTGAGATATTCATCCTCGATATGGGTGAGCAGATAAAAATAGCCGATATCGCCAAGAACCTGATAAGCCTTTCGGGGTTGGAGCCGGGGCGGGACATAGAAATGAAGTTCGTGGGCCTGCGCGAAGGCGAAAAGCTTAAAGAGGATATATTGCTGGATAAGGAAAAGCACGGCGTCACGCGGCATGACAAGATATTTGTTACCAAGACAGGTAGTTTAGAGCCGGCGGAACTGCGTAAATATATCAAAGAGCTGCACAGGCTCTCCCAGCTCATGGACGAAGATAAGATTGTCACGAAGATGAAAGAGATCATAAAGTTGGCAGATTGAACTATTGATGGCCTACGACACCGCGTTAAACAACAGCTGGAACGGATTGGCGGAAGTTTCGGATGCCGGTAAGCACGCCATTGAGTTCCTCGCCGATGCGTACGATATAAATTTAGAAAAGAGAACGGTCCTCTCCAAGTCCCGCAACGCGCCTGCCAAAGATTACATAACCATATTACTCCTGCATTATCTCATCGGTATCTCAAAGAAGAAATGCGCCCCGAGCGGGGAGTGGGTGTCGTTCAAGGAGATGGAATCCGGGCGGTTCTACTATTCGGCATTCTACGAGGGCGCGATAAAGCCCATCGTCAAGAAATACGGCGAGGATCCGGGCAAGCTCTCCGAGGCGATGAAGAAGTTCGGCGGAAGGGACATCGAGACAGGCGATGCGGGAATCGAGATAAGCGTTTTTCCAGATGTTCCTGTGCGCATAGTGATATGGAAGGGCGACGAAGAGTTCGAGGCGGAAGCGACGATGTTGTTTGATAAGAGCATATCGAGCATATTCTCTACGGAGGATATAGCAGTGTTGGCGCGGGTTTTAGCTCATTCGATTTAGATCGCGGGGGACCGAAAGCATGTCCGGTAGATGTATAATTTTTATTGCAATAAGTTAACGAATATGTTAAGTTAATGCTATGAAACTGAATGACCTATTTGATCTCGTTAAAGATTTACCGGTAATCGACACGGAAAGCCTATTGGTAGGTGTTGACAATCCTGCGTCTTTGCGCGTTCAGATCAGCC
>JAFGJL010000024.1 GCA_016929115.1 Candidatus Omnitrophota bacterium
GTCGCGCCGATATTGTTCCCGTCTATTCTGGCGGTATCCAGCCTGTCTTTTGTGTTATCCCAGGCAACGGCCCCGAACTCATCGCCGCCGATCCTGAATACGGCCTCCATGTCCTGCAAGGACGGGTTTTCGAATATGTAGTTGATGAGGGCCTTGAAATTATCGTTACCCCTGAAGATGCCGTCGCGCTCCGATATGTTCTTTGACCTGTAGAGGACCATCTTCATTATGAGCGCCCTCCTGGCCACTTCAACATCCGCAGCCACGCCTCGGGCCAGCGCATCTTGATAATTTTTGATCAATATTTCATAGGTATTGGCGGCGTCATATTGTTCATGTATGGGGGCATGGACGCCGGCATATTCATTGCTTAATCCGTAACGCTCGTCGAGCTCGTATTCCTTGCGCGCCTTATCCGAATAGACGCCAAGGCCGCTTTGCCGCCTGACCTTCGCGCCGCTCTCATCCGTAAGGCTTAAAAGTTTTTTCATCTCCTCCCCAGCCCTGCCCGCATCGCCTTTCATGGCCGCTTCCAGAAAGCTCTTATAGTAAGGGCTGAACCTAAGCTGGACGGCCTTCGCCACTTTCGAGGCTTGCCCTCCCAGCTCGTCCGCCAATGCCGGCGCCTTTTCAGGCGAGGTTGCGCTGGTTGTGACTTCGGACAACCCTCCGTACATGTTTACCATATCGATGCCTATCTCCTTAAGCATGCGCTCATAGACTTGAGGAGCAACTTCCTTGTCAAGATACGGCAGGATAGTCTCGCCAACGTCTTTTATTACCGCACGCTTGAATGCCAGGTCCTCCTCGGTCTTTGGGTCGATGACCCTGTTGAGCGCCTTCTGGATACCCTGCTTTTGAGCTTCCGTGCTCACGCCCTTGAATATAAGGAAATATTCGGGCCCCATATTATAGACCTCGCAAGTCACGCCCGGTGCCTCGCGCGCCAAGGCCCGATTGAAATGCTCCTGGAACAAGCGGCCTATGACATCAAGGGCCGCATCGCCCAGCGCGTGGCTGCCGACGCCGAGCCTCTTGCCCATATCGTTAAAATCGCCCTTAAAGTTCTGTATCTTGAAATAACCGACCTGGACCCCTTTCGAGCGCTGCAGGGCAGCGACCAACCTCTCTTCATACGCATCCCTGTTGTCGAGCGCTCCCGGCGCCCTCCTAGACTGGAACGCCAGTCTCTCGATGCCCTTCGCCAGCTTGGCTTCATTCGCTTTTTCTTCAGGCGTGAGCTGCCGCACCGCTGCCGTGTCCATGACCACAAGGGTTGTGTCGTCCTCCGACCTTGGCCCGCGCAGCAGCCGCGCCATCTCAGCGATGCCCGCGCCTTTCTTTATCGCATCCGAGGCTTTTTGCTCAAAGGCTTCGTCAGCGTCGACGGGCAATATCTGTCCGGTATTCTCATCCACCTTGTGGAACAGGGCGCTCTCAAATCTGCCGTCCTTTTCGTTCCAGACCCTGGCAGGAGCTTCGGAAAGCCCGTCGCTGAAAAGGACGGCGTAGCGGGCGTTCCTGCTGATCACGACGCTTGCCCTCTTCGGAGATAGCTTTGTAAGCGGGCCGAGGCCGACACCTACGGTCGCATTGTCCACCTTCGTCGGACTGTCAAGCATCTTCCCCTTGTCATCCATTATCATGACATTATGGCTGCCGGCGGAAAGGCGATAGGCTGTACCTGTTGCGGCATCGACGATGACAATGGTATATGTCATGAAGTCGGCTATTGACCTGTTGGTCTTTTGGGTGAACGCAAGCGCGGCCTCCTGGAGGCAGCCGTAATAATCCATCAGCGCTTGCGATACCATCCTCTCGTCGCCCTTGGCCTCGGCTATGGCGTCCATCAGCGTCTTTTTGTACTTTGCCTCGAATATAGCGGGTGCGTTGATATCCCTGTAGGCATCCTTATATTCCTTTATCCCGCCTTTATATTTTGCTTTTTCTTCGGCGGGAAGGTTATTGAACGCCTCGACAAGGTCACTTACGACCACAAGCCACGGCGAAGCCATTATCCCGTGCCCCATGGCGTCAGCTATCTGCATGACGGTGAACCGCCCGTCCGAGGTTCTTTCCTGCCTGTGCCAGTCGCCGCCGATGCCCTGCAGCTGTTTGTGATATACGCCGATACCGGGGACTACCCTCTCGAGCGCTTTTTGCATCGCTTCCTGATGCGCCATCGATTGGTTATCGGTGATCTCCAGCAGTTCGTTGGCGCTAGCGATATCGCCGTTGTCGAAGAAAAATACGCGAGCCTGCATCATTTCGGTCCGTTCGGTGCTCGTTAATTTCGCGCCTCGCTTTACCCTCGCTTTGTCGAGGGCTGCGTACGCGTCCATGGCGCCTTCAAGGTATCCGCCGAACGTCTTGTAGGCCAGTAAGTTCCCCAGGTCCCTCATGCCATCGTTAAAGGATATGCCGGCGTTGCGCATAAGCCTGGCCGCGTATAGGGCGTCGCGGCTCAACTGGGCGGTTTCGAATTCTTTTCCTGTCTGCCCTGAGAGCTCGTGCGAAAGCTCATGCACGAGGCCCATGCTGAGCACGATCCTCCTCGTCTCTCTTTTCGCTATCCTTGTGATAGCCCTGTTCACGCCTATAAAACCGTTATAGAGGTGGTCTTCAAACATATGGGTGGAGGAATCCAGCATGGTCATGACCAGCGTGGGAGGCAGCCTGTTTATGTCGCCTTCTTTACCAAGCCTTGCCAGGGCTTCGGAGATAAGGTTGCCCACATCCTCTTCGGATAATTGCAATTCCTCGTCGACCACTACTTTCAGCGGCCGCTTATTGACCGTAGGCATTATCTCGAGCGCTATTCCCGCCGCTTTCAGGCGCTCGCCGAAGGTCTCCACGCCTGCAGGGTCCTTGAATTCCGCTTTTATACGCCTGCCTAACACCACCTTCTCCGACTCGCGCCCCGCGCCTGTCTTCAGCTCCATCGCTTCGGCATGGGCGACGGGCCCTGTGGGCGGTGTGAAAAGGACAAGCTCCTCGGCTTTGCTGTAGGGAATGCCTTGCTCGGCCATCATCCTTAATATGGACGCATAAGGGGCTATATCTTTTCTGACCTGCAGTATCGTCGTGCCGCCCTTTTCGCGTTTCAGGGCCTTCTCCTCCGCCTCTCGCGCGAAGAAGTCGTTTATCCCTTCGCGCACCGCGCTTATAACCAAGTTGTTCAGCTCATTATCGTTCTCGTCCGTGTAAAATCCGTCCCCCACGTACATCCTGCGCAACTGCTCCATCAGGACTTCCAGCGTTGAGCGTTGGGCCATGCCGAGGTCGACATACTGGACAGGCTCTCCCATAGCCCGGGCGTTTTCCCTTCGCACAAGGTTCTTTCCGTATAGGTCCGAGATGGAGACGCCCTTATCGTTATCGAATGTCAGGAGCCAGCCCCTGATAACTGTCTTGACGGCATCGCGGTACGCCGCCTTTCTCTGTTGCGGGTCGGAGATCTCATCCAAAGCTACGCCGTCAAGGAATTCGCCGAAGGAAAAGGCACCTATCCGGTTATCGCTTAACTGGTTGTAGAAACTTCGCGGATCCCCCTTGTCGCGTTCCGCATCCGCGAACTCCTTGGCGCTTACCATACCCTTAACGAAAATGGCGACACCATCCAGCTCGCGGAAGTCCCTAAACTGCTTCACCTCTTTATCAGCTATCTCTGCTATGCTAGGCTGCTCCCGCTCGAAAGCATGGTAGCCGGGCGTCCTGTAGACACGCAAGCCGAACACCGCGGGTTTTCCATCGACCATAGCTTCAACCCGAAAAACGTCTTTCTCCGCGCCGCTGCGTATGTATGAAACGCGGGTGACGACGATCGTGCCCGCGAGCGGATATAACGCCTTTATCCCCTGCGTGCCCTGCACCTCGCTGCCGATAAGCTGCCGTATAATCGCCTCGTATTGTGAGTTATTGATCTTTCTTGTGACGCCATCCTCTTTGAGCTCGAATTTGACGACTGGATCCAGGCGGACAGGTTGAGCGCCTTGAGACGGCATTGCCGCAGCCTGCATGTAATCCCGCATGGTCGCGCGCCGTTCGGCCCGGGCCATGGCCCAGACGGGCTTATCCAGCATGGCAGCGGCTCCATCGAGTGGTGGAAGCTCGTTGCCCGGCTTCCAGCTTTCCGCTGCCTCGGCTATGAAATGGTCGCCGGTGATACCTGCGACGGCCTCATGCACTATGAGATCGGCTATTTTCTTGGCGTCCGAAGCGTACTTAGCATTGATATGTATGCCCTGTCCGCCGGCGTGGGCGTCAAAAACCGCGTTGCCCACATCCACCAGATTTATATCCAGTTCGCCGCTCTGGACCTGCCGCGCGATCTCGTTCAATTTATCGGCGTTTACCCGGTTCTGTCTCGAGAGCGCCCCCGCCATTGCCCGGATACGCTTCGCGGCTTCTGCGCGCATCGCGGCATCTACTGCTATCGCCTTTCCTGCCCGATACGCCTCCCTTATAGGCCTATCGATGTCGACCTGATGGACGCGATCGACCAGACGGGCAAGTGACATAGTAACAGTCTTTCCACTATCCCCGAACATAAGCATTTTTCCGTCGGGAAGCGTAATCCGCACCGTTCGCCCCTTTACGAGTTGCCTTTGCACATATATTGCCGCCCGGAATGCGATTATCTTGTTATCGCCCCAGACCGGGGCCATGGCAGTCGATAACATGCTTGCAACCTGTATAGATGACATGGAAGCGATAGCGCGATAGAGATCGCCCGTCATATCGCTTTCCGTACCGGCTAACAGGCTGAAATAGGGACACACATATCCTTCTTCGCTCCTGAAAGTTGGTACTATCGATATATAAGATATGTTGCTCTTCCTGAAGAGGTCGCAAAGGTTTTCCGTGTGAAATCCGCCCGTGACGATGATGGCGGCCTTGAGCTTTTCGCCACCAAATATTATATTTCGTAGGAACGCATCATCTCTCTTGAACGAGTAGTCATAAAATGAACCTATCTTCTCGATATATACGTTGATGGATGTAATATCGTTGTCAAGCTTGGCCTGGATAGAGTATTTCGGAGCTTCGCGGTCGACAAAACGGATGTAGTTATTTATGTCAAAACGGTCCTTGTGCGCGAGGTAGTATTTATAATCGTCACGCGTGATTTTTATTTCAAAGATGTTCTTCATTATTATAAGGTCTTTGCATAGCTCGGCAAGATGGCGCTGCGTATCGTTCTCGCAGAGGGACTGCCGTACGGCCTCCTCAAGCCGGGCCATCTCGTCGTTAAGAGCGGCTTTATCGATCATCTCATACATGGAAACGTAGCCGATATAGGCATTCAGTTTCGGGTAATCCTTAATATTAGCCTCTACCCCCCTAGCCTTCTTTATAAGATAAAGATAGAATTCGCTCGGGCCCAGCCTTCCTTCCTTGAACTCGAGCGTCATCGCCATGAGCTCTTTTAGGTCCTTCTTCGACATGGACTTCTGGAGCTTATCGATGAGGGCGTCTCGCTCGATGTCGGCCTTCTTGAAATTTATGAACTTCTCCCTGTCCAGCGCCTGTTTGAGCTGGCCTATAGCGGGGAATGACCCAAGCGTCACGCCTTTCTTGTCGGCGTACCCCAGTAGGGTCTCAAGATAATCCTTGAACTCCATACCCTGTTCCTTATAGGCATTATGGGCGATGTCAAAATCGATGAGATCCTTTGAGTATATCCTGGGCTTCAGGTTGGTCAATATGTGGCGAAGCGACTGCAGCCACTTGTCGACCTTTGTTTTATAGGCCAGGGAATCCCTGTAGACAGCCAGGTTATCCAGGTAAAGATCGGGGTCTTCCACGCCCCAGAGCTTTACTTTGCCCGGGTTGTTGACGGCAAAGGACTCGCCACCGTTCAAAAGGCCTTCTTTAACGAAATAGTCTGTCACCTTTGCCCGGTCTTTGGGGTCTCTTATCTCCGTAAATAACGAAAGATCATATTCCCCTGAGCCGCCCTCGAGGTTTACCGACTCGATCCCGTATTCGTTCGCAAAATAACCAACCAGATCAGAGATACTACGCTGCGCATAATAGTTGCAATGGGCATCTTGTATCTGAATGACGATCTTCCTGCCGGTTCCCATGAACGAATCTTTGACGTAGCCCAGGTATGCAGGCACCACGATCGCCTCGAGGCGCGATTCTCCGGATGGGCCTGAGCCGCCAGAACTAGCGGAGCTGACGCGAGAAAGCTCCGGCACTGTCCTGGCAGCCCAGGCTATGTCATATGATGCCTGACTAAACAAAAAAGCCACCAAGGTAAACGCTGTAACCAGCGTTTTTAGTGGCTTTTTGTATATGGATATCCAAGATCTCGCGTCTAATCTCATCTTGGCCTCCATGGCCGAACTTACTAAAACTTTTTAAATAGTTGCCAAAAAAATAACTTTTTGATTAGTTAAGTTTACGCTTATTTACGTTTACACACCTCCTTACTCACTTATAATTATATCATGTATGAGGGAGAATTCAAATCATAAATATTACTTTTTTATAGCCTAACATGCTCTGCAAATTTAAAAGCCCGACGGTTTTAAGTTCATCGGGCTTTTAAAGTTATGGTGGTGAGAGAAGGATTCGAACCTTCGAAGGCTTTCGCCGCCAGATTTACAGTCTGGTCCATTTGGCCGCTATGGTATCTCACCGGAAACAACAACTTCTTGGGGCTTGCCATACGAACCCCGAGTCGGCTACTCCTCGATGGCGTAGTATGGAGCTAGCAGAGGGAATCGAACCCCCGACACCCGGTTTACAAAACCGGTGCTCTACCTGCTGAGCTATGCTAGCGTCTTCAATGCTTCGGGTAGCTTATCTAAAAGATCGGTCGCGATAAGCGCTAGGACGCCCTTATCCTTCATCGCTATATCGCCTGCCAGGCCGTGGATATACACGCCCAAAACTGCCGCGGTGAAAGTATCGAGGCCCTGCGCGATGAAAGCCGCTATGATGCCTGTTAACACATCGCCGGTGCCGCCTGACGCCATACCCGCATTGCCGGTCTCGTTTACATGGCAATCGCCGGTCGGGCTGGCTACGATAGTGCGATACCCCTTCAAAACCAGAACAGTATTATACTCACGGGCGAAGTTGAGCGCAATATCTTTTCGGTCCGTCTGGACATCGGCTGAATCTTTCCCAGTCAATCTTGCCATCTCTCCGGGATGAGGCGTAAGGACATGCGGAGCCTGGACCTGTTTCAACTCCTCGATCTGGCCGGCGAATGCATTCAGGCCGTCCGCATCAATGACAAGTGGCTTGTCGCATTTCTTTGTAAAACTGCGCACCAGGTTCTGTGTCTCCTTGTTCTGGGAGATGCCGGGCCCTATCGCGATACAGTTGCATCTTTCGGAAAAATTCAACAACGCCTTTTCGGCGAGCAGGCTCAGAGAGGAATCTTTCGTCTCGAAGAACGGTTTGACCATCACCTCCGTAAGCTTCGCCGCCAGGATAGGGTATATGCCCTTCCCTACGGCCAGCGTCACGAGGCCGGCGCCCGAAAGGACGGCAGCCTGGCTCGTGAGATAAGCCGCGCCCGTATAGCCGGCAGAGCCGGCAATCGCAAGGACATGGCCGAAGTCGCCTTTATGAGCGTCGGGTGAGCGCTTCGGGAACCTCGCTATCATTTGCTGTATCGTTTCCATGCTATCTTTCCTTTTTAAGCAATATCGCCTGGGCTACAGCGTAATTATGCGAGTGGGACATGCTGATGATCACATCAGCTATCTTCCGCCTTCTCTTCAGGGCGAGGGCATCACCGCTGAAACGTATGGACGGTCTTCCATCTTCGTTGTTCACAACCTCTATATCCGTCCACCTGAGCGGATGCGCCCGCGGCGCTCCGAAGGCCTTGATGACCGCTTCCTTTGCGGCGAAGCGAGCCGCGAAATGCTGCGGCGCGAACCTTTTCGAATTTGAGTAGGCAATCTCCCGGGCGGTGAAGACCTTCTCTAGAAAGCTCCTACCCCACTTCTCGACCGCTTCTTTCATGCGGGGTATCTCGACAATGTCCACGCCTGCGCCTGATATCATCGCGCCAGCTCCTTCATCTCCCTTACGGCCGCGTCCAGGCCGCTAAAGAGGGCTTTCGATATTATCGAATATCCGATGTTAAGCTCGTTCATATCCTCTATGGCGGCTACAGGCCGCACATTCACATAGTCAAGGCCGTGGCCGGCATTCACTTCCAGACCCAGCGAGCGCGCGTAAGATGTCGCGCGTTTTAATTTTGCGAGCTGCTTGTTTCTTGCCGGGCCCGGCTTCGCATTCGCGTATTCTCCGGTGTGCAGCTCTATTATACCTGCGCCGACGCGCTTTGAGGCGTCTATCTGCAACTTCTCGGGATCGATAAAGAGACTCGTCTCGATCCCGCTCTCCGCGAGCCGTCCCACGACGGCGCGGATCCTCTTCTCTCCCCTTGCGACGTCCAGCCCGCCTTCGGTCGTGAGCTCCTGCCTGCGTTCCGGAACGAGCGTTGCCTGGTCCGGCCTTATCCTGCAAGCGAACTCAACGATAGCCGACGCTATTGACATCTCGAGATTGAGCCGGGTCCCGAGGCTCTTGCGTAACCGGCGGACATCATCATCTTGGATGTGGCGCCGGTCCTCGCGCAGGTGGCAGACGATCGAATCGCAGCCCGCCTCTTCGCAAATCCTCGCTGCTTCGACAGGGTCAGGTTCTTTACCCTTCCGCGCCTGTCTTACGGTCGCTATATGATCGATGTTTACCCCGAGCTTTGGCATGGCTATTCCGCGCGGGTTGCCTTCTGGATGGTAACAGTGACTTTCGTGGATGTCGACTCCATATAGACGCCTGGTATCGGCCTTAAAGGGACGGACTTCGAGAACGTCCTGAACGCGCCGTCGATATTTACTGGCGCCGTGGATGCCGCCGATATCTTTTCTAGCAGGTCCTTTGATCCGACCGCGAGGCAATACTCCGGTGAGAGCGTCGGCTTGCCGCCTTCGATCTCATACCCGGACCTCAATTCTCCCTCTATCATAGGCTTTATAGCCAATCTCTTCGCCGTTATGCCCTCTGAAGGGAATATCTTCTTCAAAAATTGCATCTCCTCCTCGGGCCCTTTATTGATCTCCTTGTCGACATAGAACCACAGTATCAGCGCAAGCATCAGCGCTATTACCTTCAAGCCGATGTTTTCCGTAAAAAATCTGATTATTATCTTAATCATTTTTTGAACCCGCTTTTATACGTGTTTCGTCAGAAAACGGGAAATCGGACCCTCGTTCCACTTTCTTCTGGGACGCGGCCGGTAGCACAGGCCCCTAAGGACCAACACAAGATTATTCTCGTCGAGATTGCGCGTTAGCTTGCCGCCCGCCGATACGGATATCGCGCCGTTCTCTTCGCTCACTACGACACACACAGCGTCAGTGTCTTCGCTTAAGCCCATGGCCGCTCTGTGGCGCATACCAAGCGACCTCGAGAGGCCCCTCATGTCCGGCGTAAGCGGCAAGAGGCATCCCGCCGCTACGATCCTGCCGGACCGGATGATGATGGCCCCGTCATGCAGGACGGTCTGCGGCATAAATATCGACGTTATGAGCTCTTCGCTCACCTTGCTGTCAATGGGCACCCCAGTCTCTATATAGGTCTTTAAACCGACCTGCCGCTCTATGGCTATCAGGGCCCCGGTCTTCTGCTTCGAAAGTTTCAGGGCGGCGCGGGATATCTCTTCGATAACCTCAAGGGCACCGCGGTGCATCCCGAACTGTCCCAACCGCTCCAATCCCCGCCTCATCTCCGGCTGGAAGATGATAAGAAGCGCTATGACCGAGATCGGTAATAGCCGCGTCAGGACCCACTCGATCGTCTCCAGCCCAAGCTGCTTAGTGGTGATGATTATAGCGACGATAATTATGATGCCCTTTAAAAGCTGTTCGGTGCGCGTCCCCTTTATAAAGAGAAAGACCATGTAGATGAAATACCACAACAGAAAGATCTCGAGGACGGGTTTCCAGTAAGCCAGATATGGGATAATAAGTTGCATTCTAAGCTATCCTCGCCTTAATATATTTTCGGTCATGCGAGCAACCTGGATCACTTCTCTGACATCATGCACCCGTAAGAGACGCGCGCCCTTCATGATAGCTACGGTGCAAGTAGCCAGCGTCCCCGCTAGCCGTGCTGACGGATCGTCCAAGCTTAACACCTTGCCGATAAAAGACTTACGGGATGTGCCTACACATACCGGGCGCCCAAGTTCGCCAAGCTTGTCAAGCCGGCGCAATATTTCGAGATTATGCTCGACGGTCTTCCCAAAACCTATGCCAGGATCTACTATGATGCTTTCATCGGCGACTCCGGCGCGCCGTACCTTTTCGATGGATAAACGCAGGCTCTCGATAATCTCGCCCATAAGGTCGCCGTAGCTCGGGTTGCGCTGCATCGTCTCGGGCTCACCCTTCATATGCATCAGGATAAGGCCCGCTCCGTATTTCGCAACGACCGCGCCCATCGCCGGATCATAACCAAGGGCCGATACGTCGTTCACGATGGCCGCGCCTGCCTTAAGTGCCTCTTCGGCCACTCTCGCTTTTCGCGTATCGACCGATATAGGCACGCCCAGCTTCTTCGAGAGCTCCGCTATGACGGGCAGGACACGGTCGATCTCTTCCCCTGCGCCGACCGCACGCGCACCCGGACGGGTCGACTCTCCGCCGATATCTATTATGTCAGCGCCGTCTTTGGCCATCTCAAGGGCGCCTTTTACGGCCGCGTCTTTATCAAAGAATGTGCCGCCGTCCGAAAAAGAATCGGGCGTCACGTTCAGGACGCCCATTATATACGTACGGGCGCCAAGGTCCAGCCGATATTTGCCGGCCTTGAAGGAAAATTCGTTACGCGCCGGCCGCCGGCTGTTTGTCTTCTGTTGAGGAGGACTTTTGATCATCGGGCGGAAATCCCAAAAGCGTTCTGACCTCGTCGGCCTCGAGCACTTCTTTCTCCAGCAGCTTATCGGCCAACAGTTTCAGTTTTTCCCTGTTTCTGACGAGTTCTTCTTTAGCCTTCTGGTAACATTCGTTGACGATCCGGTGGACCTCCTCATCTATGATGCGCGCGGTCTGCTCGCTGTAATTACGCTCCTCGATGATGTCGCGGCCGAGGAAAAGCTGCTCCTCGCGGTGTCCGAATGTCAGATGGCCGAGCTTTTCGCTCATGCCGAAGCGCATAACCATCTTGCGCGCCAACGCCGTCGTCTCCTTCAGGTCCTGGCTGGCGCCTGTCGTAGTCTTGTTGAACACAAGCTCTTCACTGGCGCGACCGCCCAGAAAGCATGTGATCCTGATCAGCAGATCGTCTTTAGTATAAAAATACTTGTCCTCGGTCGGGATCTGTATGGTGTAGCCACCCGCCACACCCCTTGGCAGTATAGTGACCTTGTGCAGCGGGTCGGCCCCCGGTATGACAAGGGCGAGGATAGCATGGCCCGCCTCATGGTATGCCGTAATCTCACGGTCTTTCTTGGACATCACCTTCGATTTCTTCTCGGGGCCCGCCATGACGCGTTCCATCGATTCCTGCAGCTCAGGCATGGTAACGCTCTCCTTGCCATGCCTGGCCGCCAGGAGCGCCGCTTCGTTGACGAGATTAGCGAGGTCAGCCCCGGAGAAACCGGGCGTCTGACGGGCAATGATCAATAAGTTGACCGATTTATCGAGCTTGACCTTCTTTGTATGGACCTTCAGGATAGCCTCGCGCCCCTTGATGTCCGGCCTATCGACGACTATCTGCCTGTCAAACCTGCCGGGCCTCAACAAGGCAGGGTCAAGGACATCGGGCCTGTTCGTAGCGGCTATGAGTATGACGCCTTCCTGCGTGTTGAATCCATCCATCTCGGATAAGAGAGCGTTCAGGGTCTGCTCACGTTCGTCATGGCCGCCGCCGATCCCGGCAAAACGCAGGCGCCCCACCGCATCGATCTCGTCGATGAATATGATGGCGCCCCTCGCCGACTGCTTTGCTGACTTTTTTGCCTGGTCGAACAGGTCCCTCACCCTCGAAGCACCGACGCCTACGAACATCTCGACGAAGTCGGAGCCCGATATGGACAAGAACGGCACGTTCGCCTCACCGGCCACCGCCTTTGCGAGCAGGGTCTTGCCTGTGCCCGGAGGCCCCATAAGCAGGACGCCCTTAGGTATCTTCCCGCCAAGCACCTGGAACCTTTTCGGGTCCTTAAGAAACTCGATGACCTCCTTAAGCTCCTCCTTGGCCTCATCGACGCCGGCGACATCCTCAAAGGTCACTTTGAAGTTCTGGTCCGAGGCCAGGACCGTGCGCGATTTCCCGAACGACCATAGCCTGCCGCCGCCAGCGCCTCCGGGCGAACGGTAAGCGAAGAGCCAGAGGAAGAGTATGAATAGGAACATTGGCCCCAGAGAATAGAAAAGGTTTAAGAGCAGCGTCTTCGGCGGCCGTATATCAAAACCCTTAACGTTCTCTCTGAGCAGCCTCAGGAGGTCCTGGTCGTTCTCAGGCACATTGACGGAGAATTTCGCGCCGCTAGCGAGCTCGCCTTTTACGACACTGTCGGTCTTGAAGCACGACTTTATATTCTTCGTCTCGGGATTGGTCCTGACCATCTCGAAAAAGGCGGCATAGGATATCTCTTCCACCTGCTTCTCCGAAGATTGGTTCCAGGTCTGGATCAGGTAGAATATGCCCAGCGCTATAAGAACCCATATAACGAAGTTGCCCTTGGGCCTCGACGGAACCGGTTGGCCTTTGCCTTTTCCTCTTTTTTGTTCCATTAGTTTTAAGCTCCGATGGGGTATTCTATCAAAATATTATGCTTATATCAAGCTATAATGACTTAAACTCAAGCGCCGTTGATGTCCTGGATACCCGTATGCCGCCCGGCAGGTGCAGCGAATTACCCTTGCGGTTGTGCTTTATGAAATGCTCCATATCCTTCCAATGCTTGAACGAAAGCTTCTTTATTTCGCCTCCCGCCTTTTCCAGTGCGCCGCGCAGTATCTCTTTCTGCAGCGCCCTTGGCTGTAACACAAGATCTTTGAGGTCGATACAGACGTTGCCGGCGCCGCCGCGGACGATCTGCGGCTGGAGGCGCGTCCTTTCCTTGTCGATGAATTCGAAATCCTCCCTGAGGTGTTCGGCGAAGTTGCAAAGGACCCGTTTCAGCCGGGGGTTATACTTTTCGAGGAACGGGATTATCTCGGCGCGCACGACGTTCCTGAAATAGACCGGCTGGAAGTTTGTGCTGTCGGTACGGTACGCCATGGCATGCTCCTCCAGATAGGCCTTGATCGCGCCCTTTTCCGTCCAGGCAAGTGGCCGTACCACCCGGAACCTGCCTTCCGGCCGCGAAGGCGATATGCCTACGACCCCTTTTAGCGATGCGCCCTTTATGAGGCGCATGAGTACCGTCTCGGCCTGGTCGTCAAGGGTATGCCCTGTGGCGATGACATTGGCGCGCGCCTGTTCTGCGGCCTCCTTATAGAATTTGTAGCGCTCTTCCCTGCCGACCTCCTCCGTAGAGCGAGCCTTGTCCTTCAGCTCTTTTAGGCTCACGCGCTTGTGAAAACAGTCTATACCGAGGCCGTCGGCAAGGCGGCGGACAAAAACGGCATCATCCCCGGATTCCTTACCCCGCAACCCGTGATCGAGATGGCAGGCCGCTATTCTTTTCAGCTTCAGTTTGTCTTTGAGCCTGGCAATGGCATGCAACAAAAAGACCGAATCCGGGCCGCCGGATACAGCGGCTAGAATGCTGTCGCCCTCCTTCAGCATATCGTACTGCCTGACCGTTTTCAGCACCCGTTCGATCAAATTGGACGGCATCTATTCAATACTCCATCTCTACGCGCCTGCGAAATTCCTTCTTCCTTGCGCGCATCTTTTTGCCGGCGAGCATCTTCTCTTTGGCGGCCTTCGAGCGCTTCCGCTTCTGTCTGCGCAGCTTCTCCATCTTCTGTATCTCTTCGAGCGCATTGCCGAGCACCATCAGCTCGATCTTGCGCACCAGTATCTTGCGGGCCATGAAACGGTTCAGGGCCTGGGAGCGCTCGCTCGAACTCTTGACCTCCACGCCGCTCGGCGCATGCTTCAGGTAGACGGCCGTCGAGGACTTGTTCACATGCTGTCCGCCAGGGCCCCTCGACCTGATAAAGGATTCAACAAGGGCATCCTCCCTTATGCCGAGGCGCGCCATCTGTTCGCGCAGCTCTTTTCCCTTGTGATGGCTCACGCCGAACTTATTCATTCCTCACCTCAAAGCAAAAAGACGTTTCCATCCAGCCTCTTCGCCGGATAGATACGTCTTTTGGATATCACCGGGATCCGGCCCTTCACTCAGCCTCTTCTTTTGGCGCAGGCGCCGCCCCGGCGCCAAGATCGATCTTCTTTATCTCGGACTTCTTGATGGCCATAAGGGCTTCGCCCTTGTCGATCCGGACCTTTAGCACGATCGCATCATCGGTCTCCCGTATGATCTCGCCTTTATACATGGCGCCTGATTTCAGGTATACCGTTGAGGCGTTGGGATCCTCAACGGGCGTTAACGTGACCTGCGCGGATTTGATGTTGAGGGTAAAATAGCCGCTGAATAGGCGCGCGCCTGATAAGGCAACGACGCCCACCAGCCCCAGGAGACACGTCACAAGCAAAAACCGCCGCAGGTTGGATATGACAATGCCGTTATAGGTAATCGACCTGCCGCGGCCGTGTTTCTTAGCGACATACATGGCCTTGTCGGCTTTCGCAAGAAGGTCATCCATCGTCTCGCCGTTGTCAGGACAGGTGGCTACGCCGCCCGAGAAGCTCATCTTGAAGAGGCGCCCCTTAAGCAGGAACTCCCTGTTCCTTATGTTCTTCTGAAGCATGCCAGCGATCACACCGACTTCCTTCGACCTCTTGTCCGGGAATACGATGACGAACTCGTCCCCGCCGAAACGGACGATGGCGCAGTCGAGGCCTTCAAGGCCGAGGCGCAGGCTGCTCGCGAAATATTTAAGGACCTCATCCCCGCTCAAGTGGCCGTACTTGTCGTTGAAAGACTTGAAATGGTCGATGTCAAGAAGAAGGATCGACCAAGGCTTATTGGACGCCTTGTAATCGGCTTTAAGCCGGTAAAAAAGCGGCGTCAACGCTTCTTTCAAATAGCACTTAGTCAGGAAATCGAGTTTTGCGTTGGCCAGTTCTTCAAGCATGTTTCCTCCTACTGCTGACGTATCGACCGCCTGAGCCTGTTCTTATACAGCTCTACCGCTTCCTTGTTCTCTATGCCGAGTTCCATGGTCATTATATACAACACCGAGGCGAGGGGGAACAAGGTGTTGTTAGCGTCGGCATAGAATAGATCGACAGACTGGATGATGACATGGACCGGGAACTGCGTAGGAAAGTGCTTCTTGATCTCCCAGTCCTCATAAGGACGCCTCAGGACCGTGCTCTCATAAAACGCCATTCCTTCGTAGACGCCCATCAGATATCGCGCCTTCTGGTCATTATCCATCTCTTTCCACTGCCGCCCGTCGATGGCAAAGGCGCTGTTTGCGCAGAGGAATAGGATAAGTAAAATTGCTATCGCTTTTTTCATATATATCCAGCAAGAACTGTCCCTCCGGTGCTCCCTTGGGTCGCACCTGCGGGACAAACCTTGCCCAACTTTATATAGGGCAAGAACTGGTAGCGGGGACTGGATTTGAACCAGTGACACGCCGGGTATGAGCCGACTGCTCTGCCAGACTGAGCTACCCCGCCGCTGAATAACATCTATGAGAAACATCAGGCTGTCGGCGAATCCGCCGAAGCATTCCGTCCATTGCGCGTTGGATGCGAAGGCGGAGAGCTACCCCGCCAGGTAACTTTTAAACGCTATATATTATACCGCTCTTCCGGTTTTGTCAATATATGTACTCATGCATGCTGCCGGTCCTGTACCCTTCGAGGTCCAGCGTTATGTATTTGAATCCGAGGTCCTTCAGGTGCCGTATGACCTTGCGTCTCGTCCGCTCCTTCAGGATCTTGGAAAAATCGCTCCCGTAGAATTCGAGCCGCGCGATATCCCTGTGAAGCCTTACCCTGACCTGCTTGAAAGCCGCGCGCCTCAAGTAGGCCTCGGCCCTCTCGATCCGCGCCAGCGCCTCCCTGGTGATCGTCTCATGAAAAGGCACGCGCGAGGCTAGGCATGCGAACGACGGCTTATCCCACGTTGGCAGCTTAAAGCGCCTGGAGAACTTCCGTATCTCATCCTTCTCGATCCTGGCTTCAAGGAGCGGGCTGCGGATACCCATCTCGCGCGCTGCCTTCATCCCGTACCGGACGTCTTTAAGATCATCGTAGTTTGCGCCGTCCGCTATATTCTCGAACCCGTATCTCCGCCGGATGTCCGACATATCCCTGAACAGCTCCTTCTTGCAATAGTAGCACCTGTTCACGGGATTGGCCTTGAAGTTCTTTATGCCGAGTTCCTTTGTGTGGATTATTTTATGCCGGGCCCCGATCAACTTTGCCGCGTCCCTGGCATCCCTGTACTCGGTATTCGGGTAAGTCTCCGAACGCGCAGTGACGGCCAGGACATTGTCTTTCCCGAGAGTATCGACCGCCACCTTCAACAGAAACGTGCTATCCAACCCGCCGGAATAGGCGACGACCACGCTCTTCAGGCTTTCTAAAATCCCCTTGAGTTTTTTTAATTTTGGATTTTGAGATGTAATTTTGATTTTTGACATTTGAATTTTGAATTTATTTTAGGACGCTTCCTTGATCCATCCCCCACCCAACACGACATCTTTATCGTAAAAAACGACTGCCTGCCCGGGCGTCGGCGCTTCCTGGAGCCGGTCGAAATCCACCCTGACCGAATCCGGGCCGATCCTCGTCACGGTCGCGTCGTCCTTTTTGTGATTATACCTGATCTTGGCCTTTGCCCTCAAAGGCTTATCTATACCCTCTGTCGCGATCCAGTTGAGCCTGTGGGCGATGAGGGTTTTCTTGAGGACCTCGCTCTTAATCCCCACGATGACGCGGTTATGCGCGATGTCGATGGCAGTGACGTAGAGCGGTTCCTTGTACGCTATGCCCAGCCCCCGCCTCTGCCCTATCGTATAAAAAGGTGTGCCCTTATGGGAACCGAGTATCTTCCCTGACCCGTCGACGATATCGCCTTTCTTGATCTCCATACCGGTCTTTTTCCGTATGTACTCGGCGTACTCGAGATCCTGTATAAAACAGACATCCTGGCTTGAGGCGGCATCGAACGCGGTTAATTCAAACCTTTTCGCCGCCTTCCGCGTCCTGTCCTTGGTGTATCTGCCGAGCGGAAAGACCGCGCTCTTGAGTTGTTCCTGGGAAAGGGAAAAAAGAAAGTAGGCCTGATCCTTAGCTCTGTCGCGGCCTTCCCGCAGCAGATATCTCTTGCCGCGGCGCTCGACCAGCGCGTAGTGGCCTGTCGCCACAAGCTCCGCGCCGAGCGATCTTGCCTTAGAGACAAACAGCCCGAACTTTATCTTTTCATTGCAAACGACGCAGGGGTTCGGCGTCCTGCCTTTCAGATACTCATCGCAGAAATAATCGATGACCTCGCGCTTGAAATCATCGCTGAGATCGAATACATAGTAAGGTATATCAAGCCGCTCGGCGACGGCCCTGGCCCTTGCGATCGCTTCCAGGCTGCGGCATGCCCGGCCGAAGCATGAGCCGCACTCTTCCTTCGGCCACATCCTGAACGTCGCGCCGATGACATCGTATCCTTCTCTTTTAAGGAGCGCCGCGGCGACCGCCGAGTCGACGCCGCCCGACATCGCGGCGACGATCCGTTTACCGGGCGAACTTTTCCTCCGCAGCAATGTCATATCGCTTGCCCAGCCCCTTTGTCATCTCGACCTTGAAGCCCTCGCCGTCTTTCAGCACAAGGATCGCGTCCGTGCCCTTCAACGATCCTATTATATTAAAGCCTTCGCTCCCCAGGACACAGAGCGCCGTGGTCAGCATATCGGCTGTCGTCGCGTCGTCAGCTATCACCGTCGCGCTCATGACCGTGTCGCCTATCGGCCAGCCTGTCCTCGGGTCAATTACATGCGAGTACCTCATGTCGGCGAGCATGGTATATCGTTCATAATCGCCGGATGTCACGATCGCCTTATCCTGTATGGAGAGCTCCATGACCACCCTGTCCTTCCTTCGCGGATTCTGTATACCGACCCTCCATAATTCGCCTTTGGATTTCCGGCCCAGGCAGTACATGTCGCCTCCGCAGTTCACGATCGCGTTCTGTATCCCGTTCTTGCGCAGGACATCGATCGCCCTGTCCGTCGCGTAACCTTTCGCCACTCCTCCCAGATCGACGCCCATGCCGTCAGTGGGGAACGATATGGTCCTGCGCGCCGGGTCGAGAAGGAGGCGCTGGGAACCCACAGATGTAAGGACGGCCTCAAGCCGCTCTTTGCTCGGCACGGTGCCTGCGGACAGGGTGTAATCCCACACCTCGACCAGCGGTTTCACCGTTATGTCGAAAGCGCCGCCGGTCTTCGCGCTGTACTCTACGGACTTATTGATGAGCCTGAACACTTCGTCCGGCAGGACGAGCAATTCGCCCGCCTTCAGGCCGTTTATCGCGGATATCTGACTGTCGTATTTAAAGGAGCTGAAGACGCCTTCTATCCTCTCGATCTCCCTGAAGGCCCTGCTGATCGCCTCTTCGGTCACCTTGACGGTCGCGCCTGTCGCAGGGACCTTTATCTGGACGATCGTATCCATGTAGACCCTCTGCCGTTCGACCATGACCGCGCCCGTAAAATACGACCAGGCATAGAAGAGACCGAGGACCACAGCTGCCAGAAGAACAAGAAAGAACGCGTTCCGAGCTCTCATACATTCACCTCATCTTAGTTTGGTAAGCACCTTATCTATATCGACATACTTTTCTATCATGCCCACTATGATCTTTATTTTATCGGTATCCTGGGGCTTCAGCTTGACGGTCATAGAATTGACCCGAGCCGCGATCGCATAGGTGTCTTCCTTGGTGGTGAGGACCGGTATCCTCGATCTTTTCAAGAGCGTCTGGGTCGACCCTTTCGGGGCAAGGCCGCCGCAAAGAATGATCCCGGATATGGCGCAAACCTTCTTCATCTTGCCAAGCTGGAGATCGCAGATCGCCCTTATCATGTCATCCCTGTCGCCGGGCACTATGACCATGGAGCGCGGCTGCAGGAGCGGAAGCGCGTCCTTCACGTTCATGGCGCCGATCAGGATGCGCTCGGCCGTCTGGTCGAAGTCGACGTCCTTGTAGAACGGGTCGAGCTTTATCTCCTCCATTATCTCGCGGATGGTCGGTATGTCGAGGATATGCTGGTAGGGCAGTATCCCCAGGATGTTCATCCCCTTCCGCTCCAGCCCTTTCCGGACAAAACGCGCTATCTTGTCGTATTTCTCGGGCAGGACCTTATTCACTATGACGCCGGCCAGGCTGACGCCTTCCCTGTCAAAAAGCGCCTTGTTGAGCGAGAACTCGTCGATCGGCTTGCCTATGCCGCCGGAGGATATCAAGAGGACGTTCGCGTCGAGCAGTTTGGCCACGGACGCGTTGGAAAGGTCAAAGACGCTACCTACGCCCGCGTGGCCTGTCCCCTCGATTATGACCAGGTCGTTATCCCTGGCGACGCGCTGGTACGCCTCCTCGATAAGCTTGGCGTAATTCTCGTCCGGCCCCTTCTCGATGAAACGCTCGGTGAACCCCTTGTCGATGGCGATCGGCGACATGTCCTTGATGTTGCATTTTATGCCGAAGACCTCTTCGATGAGCACGGAATCCTCGTCGACCTTGTACCCCTGTTCGATCAGGTACCTTTGGCCGATCGGCTTGATGAAGCCTACACGCTCAAAACGCTTCTTGAAAGCCGCGATAAGGCCGAGCGAAACGGTCGTCTTGCCGTCGTTCTGCATCGTCGCGGCTATGAATATCTTCTTCGCCATATTTTAAATATTCCCGGTTTGTCGTCGCACGATTAATTTCAATTCATTTCTATCATTTCAACCAATTTCAATTGGCTTATTACCAAGTCTCCCTTCCCTGAACGCCCTTATGTAATCTCCGCAGTATTCATCAAGGCCCAGGAGCGCCCTGGACGCCGACAGGCTTGACATCAGGCGGCTGTCCAGCGGATCCACTATCGCGGCGTCAAGCCCACGCTCTATCGCCATGGCCAGGAATGAGGCGTTTATGAGGCTCCTGTTCGGCAGGCCGAATGAGATGTTCGAAAGCCCGCAGATCGTCTTTACATTGCCGATAGCCCTTATCAGAGGTATGGAGTCGAGGAACTCTTTCGCCTGTCCGGGCTCCGTGGATACAGGCCTTACAAGAGGATCAAAGTACAGGGCTTCTTCCGGGAAACCCGCCGCCTTAACGCGGCCCAGGATGGTCTTAGCGATCGCCGCGCGCTCGACAGCAGTGTCCGGCATACCGCTCTCGCCCATCGTCAAGGCGATCAGCTTGGCGCCGTATTTCGAGGCGAGCGGCAGGATCTTCGAGCAGCGCGACTCCTCGGCGGTTATCGAGTTTATGATAACACTGCCAGTCCCTTTATAGGCGGATAAAGCCCTCTCTATCGCGAGGTGGTCCGGGCTGTCTATACATATAGAGACGCCCGGCATGCCGTTCTGGATAACGCCTATGACCCACTCGATATCCCGCAGCTCCTCGCCGGATGTCACGGCGCAATTGACGTCTATGAATTGGGCGCCTGCCCTGGCCTGCGATACGGCCTCGTTAAGGATGGCGCCGGCGTCGCGCGCGGCTATCATCTCGCGGATGCCTTTTCTGGTTGAATTGATGCGCTCGCCTATTATCAGCATGGCAGTTTCACCGCCTCCTCGTAGCTCGATTCGATGGTCTTGACGAGGTTCGTCAGCGCCTCGTTCACGGGCGTCGGGATGCCGAGGGCCTTGCCCTGCCGGACTATCGCGCCGTTTATGAAATCTATCTCGGTTCTTTTGCGCGCAAGGACATCCTGGAGCATGCTCGAGATATTTCCGGCCGTGGCCTTGCAGACCGATTCCACCTTCTGCACGGGATCGTCGTAATTAAGGCGGATACGCTTGCGCTTGGTCACCTTCACCGCCTCGTGCACCGCGCCGCGGAGGAGCTCCCTCGTCCCGGGATATTCTATAAGTTTCCCGTTATGGAGCCGCATCACCGCGGTCAGGGCGTTTATGCCTACATTTATGACGAGCTTCGACCATATGACAGACTGGATGTCCTTGGATATTTTCGTCTCCAGGCCCGCCTTTGTCAGGATGTTCGCGACGTCGCGGATCATGCCCAGTACCTTGCCGTCGGCATTTCCGATGACTGTATCGCCCTTGCCGGCATGGCGCACGCGCCCCACTCCCAGGAAAGTCGCGCCGTGGTTCGTGACGCCCGCGATGAGCCGCTCCTGTCCGAAATGGTCGTTCAGGATCTGGATGTTCCCCACGCCGTTCTGCAGCGTAAGCACGGAAGTCTTTGGCCCGACCATCTCCTTGATATCCTTGCAGGCGTCCTCGGTCGAGTAGCTCTTCACGCAGATGACGGCGAGGTCGCACACGCCCGCCTCTTTCGCCTCAGAAACGACGTTCACCTTTGCCGTGAACTCACCGCTCGAGCCCTCGACGAATATGCCCCTGTCGTTTAATTTTTTGGCGCGCTCGGCCCTCTTGTCGACAAGCCAGACGTCCTCTTTCGCCTTTGTCTTTAGCAGGGCCGCGATGAGGTAACCCATAGCGCCGGGACCGACGACCGCTATCTTCATTTACGCACCTCTTGGACTTTGAGTTTTTTTGCCTCTTCGGCCTTGATCGCGAAGGAATGTTCCGGGCCGGGGAACAGCCCTGCCTCCACCTCAGCCTTAAACTTCTTCAAGCCGTCCAATATGGCCGGCGCAAGTTTTACATACTGCTTGACGAACTTAGGGACGAACCTGTCAAAAAGGCCCACCATATCGTTCACGACAAGGACCTGGCCGTCGCATGAAGACCCCGCGCCGATACCGATCGTCGGGACTTTGAGCTTATCAGTTACGAGCTGGCCGACTTCATCAGGAACGCACTCAAGGACGACGGCAAAGCAACCCGCCTTTTCCAATTTCAACGCCTGATCCAGGATCTTCTTGGCAGCCTCGGCATCCTTTCCCTGCACCTTATATCCGCCGAGCTTCGAGATGGTCTGCGGCGTAAGGCCGAGATGGCCCAATACCGGGATGCCTGCGTCGACGATCGCCTTCGTGACCTCCAGCACCTCGTCCCCGCCTTCCAGCTTCACGGCATCGCAACCGGCCTCCTTCATGAAACGGCCGGCGTTCCTGACAGCGTCCTCCTTCGATACCTGGTACGACATGAACGGCATGTCGCCGACAAGAAACGCGTATTTCGTGCCGCGCCGGACGGCCTTGGCGTGATGTATCATCTCGTCCATCGTCACCGGCACGGTCGATTCATAACCCAGCACGACCATCCCGAGCGAGTCGCCGACCAGTATCGAGTCGATCCCCGCCTCGTCGACGAGACGCGCCATCGGGTAATCGTAGGCCGTCAGCATCGTTATCTTCCTGCCTTCGCGTTTCTTCGCGTGCAGGTCCGTTATCGTTATCTTCTTTCTTTCCATCTTTTGGCTACCTCCAAGTTGTGCCAGGTTCCCGGCCGGGAACCATCGTCACTTCTTCCTGTACGCGTCAAGGAATGAATCGCAATATATCTGTTTATTCATAATAAGCTCAGCCGCTATAAGCGCGTCCATGAGGTCCTTGTCGAGCGGGTCGATAATAGCCGCGTTTAAGCCGTTCGCTACAGCCATGGTTAGGAACGTCCTGTTGATAAGGCTCCGCGCTTTCGTCCCCTGCGAAACGTTCGAGAGCCCCACGACCATGTTCGGCGGCGGATCGCTCAAAAGCCGGAACTCCCTTATAGCCTCCAGTACCTCCAACCCTTGCGCCTGGGCCACGTTGACCGGCAGGACTATCGGGTCGAGGTAGATGTCCTCTGTGTTGACGCCCATGTCCATCGCCTTCGCCACGATAGTCGCCGCCAGCTCAAGGCGCTTCTCCTTAGTGTTGGGCACGCCGGACTTGTCCATCGTGAGGGCGATGACCTGCGTCTTGTACTTCTTGGCAAGCCGGAATATCGTGTTCATCTTCTCTTCGTCGGCATCGGTAGAATTGATTATCGCGCGGCTCTTGGCTATCTTCAGGCCTTCCTCAATGACGTCCGCCTTCGTTGAATCCAGGCAGAGCGACACGTCGGTGACCGACTGGATCGATTCGACGAGCCACTTCATGTCTTCCTTCGGATCCTTCGAATAGGGGCCGACGTTCACGTCGAGCGCTTTAGCGCCGGCTTGGGCCTGCTCGACGGCAAGGTGCTGGATGACGTCTATCTCCCTGTCCATGATGGCCTTGGCCAACGCCTTGTACATCCCGTTTATCAATTCGCCTATGATGATCACTTTAAGACCCTCCTCTACCGCTTTCGCATTATCATGTCGATATACTTCGTCACGAGCCTCGCCGTCTCGGGATGGCGCACGACGAGCAGGTCCGCGCCCGCCTGAAGCATCGCGACGGAAGTCGCCGTCTCCCAGTTGACACCCTGCTTCTCGCCGAGTTCCTTCGCCTCCTTCACCTTCCAGGCCTCCTGCCCCACGAAAAGCGCGAGCGGCATCGAAAGCATCTTATCGCCGATGAACGCCGCGAGCCGCGCCCTCTCCATGATGGAATAGACATACTCCATCCCGTAGCCGAGCGAGGCAGTCGTCGGGTGCATCGCTATCCTTTTCGGGTCGAAGCCCATGTCCGATATGAGGATGTTGAGCTGCTTCGCTATATTTATGTCTATGGGCGAGTCCGCGATGATAGAATGACCGTCAGCGAGGCATGTCGCGGTGAGCGTCTTGTAGTTATCCTGCGTCGCTATGCCGAAAAGGCAGTTCTCGCCTTTCAGCGCCTGGCTCGCTTTCGGCAGCGCCTCATTGTCCTTATCGTCGTCACCGCAACCCAACACCACCAGAGGCACCTTGACCGCCTGCGCCATCGCTTTAAGAGTCGCGACGGCCTCGTCAGACGGACGGCCGCCCCAATCCGGATGGATACTCTGCATCCGCACGCAGAGTATCTTGGCGCCGAACTCCGAAACGCACCGCTGGGCCCACTTTACAGGGTCTTTCAGGGAGTCGCCCCACGCCTTCTTCAGAGGCTCGGGCCAGTCAACCGGCTCGCAGTCGAAGACCTCAAGTCCGGCGATAGGCGGATGAGGCATCTGGCCTTCCTCGAAAAGGAACGGGAGCGTTGTTTCGCCGCCGATCTTCACCGGGCCGCGGCCGGCCTTGCCTATCTCTACCGTGTTTATGCCGCCGCTATATTTTTCCTTTACCAGCTCTATGCCCATATGTTTCCCTCACTTGAGATTTCATCGCCTTTTGGAATATCGCCTCGACCTCCGACCTCAGGGCCGCGTCATACAGGTTGAATATCGACCTGCCTGAAACGCTTAAGCTTGCCAGCCTCTCGTCGAACGGTATGGCGCCGCCGAGCTCAAGACCGCTGGCGTCCACCTCCAGTTGCAAAGCGCCGATGTCACCGGTCAGCTTGTTCACCACAAGATACGTCTCGCCCAGGTCTATGCCCATCTCCCTGGCAAGGTCGTAGATCTTCTTTGCCGAGCGCACTCCGAAGACGGAGTAATCGCTCACCAGAAGAAGCTTGTCGATGCGCCTCATCGTCCTGCGCGATATATGTTCCATGCCCGCGGCGTTATCTATGATGACCAGGTCGTAGTTCTTCGTTATCTTCGATATGATACCGCGCAGGAGGTTGTTGACGTAGCAATAGCAGCCCGGGCCTTCCGGGCGGCCCATCGTAAGGAGGTCGAACCCCTTCGCCTCTTCGCTGACCGCCTCCTGGACCTTCATCTCGATGAACCTGTCCTTGGTGATGCCGGACGGCAGTTTATCAAGGTGTTTCTGGACGTCCTCGACGATCCCGACGATCGACGGCGCGTCCTTGACGCCGAGCAGTTCCGGAAGGTTCGAGTTCGGGTCCGCGTCGATAGCCAGCACCGACCCGCCCTTCTTCGCGCAGACATACTCCACCAGGAGAGCCGCGAGCGTGCTCTTCCCCGTGCCGCCTTTGCCGTTCACCGCTATAATCGTACCGATGGGAACCTCCCCATGTCAGTGTGCGGGAAAAAGAGTGAGGCGATATATTCGTCCATATACCGCGGCTCGGAGCTCAGGTCGAGATATGTTATCCCCTTATGTATCTCGTGCGTCTTCAGGAACGCCTCGCGCGACAGGAGCGAAAGACGCGCGCCGGCGAGCGAGGAGTTGCCTATATAGGCATACAACTTCCGGTCGATATCGGGCAGAAGCCCTATAGAAACGGCGCTCTCCACATTGATATAGCTGCCGAACCCGCCGGCGATGTATATCCTCTTTAAGTCCTCGGCCTTCTTGCCGACCTTGTCAAGCAGCGAGATGATGGCGCTGTATATAGCCCCCTTCGCCCTCTTCAGGTTCTCGATATCGTCCTCGGTGATCACGATATCCTTGCCGACGGCGCTCTCGTCCTTAAAGGCCACGACGAACTCGTAGCCATATTCGTTCTTCCTTATCCTTTTTGAGGCGAGGCCGCGGTCTATCTTGCCGTTTCGCGCTATTATCTTCCGTTTAGCCATCTGGAAAAGAAGGTCTATATAACCGGACCCGCATATCCCGCGCGGCTTATCGCTGCCTATCGTCTCGCAGGCGACGCCGAGCTTTTCATCGATCGAGACCTTCTGGATGGCGCCCTTCACCGCCTTCATCCCGAAAGCGAGGCCGCTTCCCTCGAACGCCGGGCCGGCGCTCGCCGCGGCTCCGATCATCCACTCCTTGTTGCCCAGGACTATCTCGCCGTTCGTCCCGATATCGATTAGGAGCGCGAGATCTTCCTCTTTATACAGGCCGCTCGAGAGCACGCCCGCCACGATATCCCCTCCCACATATGTGGCGACTCCAGGCACCGAGAAGAACAAGCCCTTAGGGTTAAGCTCGATCCCCACCTCCGAGATGGGCGTCGTGGGAAAGGCTGTTACGGTCGCCACATAAGGCTCTTTGCGGATATGCGTAGGGTCGATCTTCAGCAAAAGGTGCATCATCGTCACGTTGCCCGCGCACAGGACCGCTCCGACTGTCGCCAGGTTGATCTCGCAGGCCTCTGCCATGTCCTCGACCATCTCGTCTATGTTGCTCACGATGGCCTCGCTCAGTTTTTCAAGGCCCTCGGGCGTCGAGCCGTAGATGATGCGTGTTATGATGTCCGAACCGTATCCGGCCTGCCGGTTATACGCTATACGCGTGGCCAGCACCTTCTTCGAATGCAGATCGATGAGCTCGCCCGTCACGGTAGTGGTGCCTATATCGAAGGCAAAGCCGTAATTGAGCCTTGTAGTGTCGCCGGGCTCCAGGGCGAGTATCTCGAACGCCCCGTCCTTATAGCCGACCGTGGCGGTCACCTTGAAATCGCTTTCCCTGAGGACGTCGCCCAGATGCTTGACGTTCGCGAGGTGGGTCGAGACGGACATGGTCTTGAACCTGTCCTCAAGAGCTTTGTAGATCCTGCCAAGGTCGCTTATGCTGTCCTCATGCGTAGGCCTGTCAAGCTCGAGGTATATCTTCTCGACCATCGGCGCGTGCTTGAACGGCAGGTCTTCTTCCGGAAGCATGTCCGGAGCGCATTCTTCCGACTCGGCTGTGAGGTGGGGGTGCGTCTCGATCGATTCCTGCGGGATGAAGACCTCGAGGTCGCTCTCGACTATCGATTCGCAGGCGAGTACGACGCCTTTTTTGCGCTCCTCCTCGCTCACGAGCCGCGACCGCTCGCTCTTGACCGCTCCCTTCCTGACCACCACCTTGCATTTGCCGCAGAGCCCTTCGCCGCCGCATGACGCGCTTAAGAATATCCCCGCGCGCAGGCACGCCGTAAGGAGGTCCGTACCCCGCGGCACTATCACGTGCTTATTGTGCGGCTCAAAAGTGACTACGAATTCGCTCATTTCCAGTTTCTCAGGAACACAGGTATCCCCGACGCCTCGCGCGGGCCGACGCTCACCTTCCAGCCCGACACCTCTTCAAGCTTGCCGCTGAGGACAGAGACGTAGCCGGGTATGATGACGCGCTTGTGCGCGACCATCGTCTCGATGCCGCTCTTCTTGAGCGTATCGGCTATCTTCTCGGCCGTGAACTTCTCGGCCGCCCAGGCGGTCAGGACCGACATCCCCTCGGAATCGCAGCAGACTATATAGGTAGGGACCTTGCTCGCCTCGATCTCTCCCGCCACCGTAAAGTAGGTGATGGAGAAGTTCGTTGTCACCGCCACCGGCGAATCCTTTGTCACCTTCCCGACCTCATAGATCTTCGGCTCCACCTGTACCGGCTTCTGGGGGTCCGCGTAGATATCCTGACGGGCCACGAGAAGCGGCAGCATGAAATCCTTTTCGACGCACTTCACCATGATGAGCGAAGTGTATTTCATCACATAGGTGATCGCCTCGGCAAGCTCAAGGTCAGCGCCGTCAGTGCCTGTGAACGCCATGATCGGGTATCCGAGGGGCCTGAAGCTCTTCTTCAGCGCGGTGCGCCGCGCGAACGTAAAGTCCTGTATATGCCGGGCAAGTCCTTCCCTGCCCAGATTGATGACGATCTCCTCCACGCCGGACTTCTTTATCCTGTCGGTAAGCTGCGCCGCTTCCTCGAGGTTCGCGCAGCTTACGGCAAGCGGCGCGTTGTTCTCCTTGGCGAGCTTCACGAACGCGTCGAGCCTGCCCGCCTCGGCGCCGATTATGAGCGGCCTGCGCCCCGTGCACGCCTTTATGGCCTCCGTGATGGCCGCAGCGTCGTTACTGTACAGAGCCAGGTTCATCTGCGATGAGGACGCGACTTGCCTCACCACCCTGGAGAACTGGTTCTTGTCGTGCGAGGAGTTCCTTATACATAGAAGGTCGGGCGCTATCTTTTGCCCGACGCGCTCAAAACTCAGGGCGTTTATCTTCGCTACGCGGTCGGCGAGCTCCGCCTCAGTGAGCGTATCGTCGATGAGTATGCCTATCCCCGCCGGATGGTAGAACTTCTGCTCGTGCCGATACATGACGGTCTCGTTGCCCATCTCGAGCTTGTTTTCGCCGCTCCCGATGGTCACGAGCTTGATCGGCGGCTGGCTCGCGCTCTCAAGAGCCTCCTTCGCCTGCGCGCTGACGTGCGGGCACTTGTCAAGCGACGCCTTCTTCTGGGCAAGCGCCATGGCAAAGGCAAGGCACGTCGCGAACCCGCAGTCCTTGCAGTTCGTCTTCGGCAGCAGCTTGTATATATCTAACCCCGTCAACGCCATAACTCTTTCCTCCCGTCATCGCGGGAAAAATAGGGACTGTCCTAAAAATGCCTATTTCGTATTGAATGGGACTGTCCCATTTTTCCCCGAACCTATCGTAATGACCCGAAACTCCATTAGCACATCAAAGGCCGTGCAGCCATGGGGGTCTCGCTAATTTTTCTCTCAAGGATTTCCAGCATTAGTGGTATTGCCACCCAGTGCTGGTCCTACACAATCTCCTACCTTATATCTTTCGGGTATCGCAACCTTAGAAAAATTTTACGCTGCGACCCCCATGGCTGCCCGGCCTTCGACCCTTACCGAGCGCCACAGCTTCCTGTGCAACCTTCTAAAATTGGTGCCAATGCTCCTCTCAAACTCGTGGCGGCATCCAACCATACATAAACAACCCGCTTTAAGAACTCTTATTGTAGCAAACTCATAATTTCTCGCAGGCAGTCACTTGGAGATACAGCCTTCACATGATACATATTCCAGATAGTATCCGCCTTGCTGAGTATGTGCTTTTTATCACATGTGACGAAAAAAGAATATTCTCTATTTTTTTGCGCATTAAATATATTTCGCACATCTATTTTGTCTCCTCTTGTTAGTTGCATCTTTTGAGGAAACAATACGTTTTTGATTTCCTTAATTTTCAATATTTCATTGATAGTACTAACTGCATCGTCTGAAACGATCCTGTCTTTGACCCAATCCTTTAACAATAACGGCACCTTTTTCATTTCTTCTTCTGTCCCTTGAGTAATTTCTAGCTTGTTTATTTTTTCTTCTTTCTCAAGACTTCGTAATTGCTCCATTGCTTTTTTGTCGCACGCTTCCGGTGGATAAATAGCACACGAATCAACGAGCATAAAAATATCATCTATGGTAATGTCCATGTCATCATTCATTTTTAGCCTTGCTTCAATTTGTGCTATCACCTCGTCATCTCTATATTTATATTTGGGGAGACCCTGCAAGGTAGGGTATCCGTCTATGGGGCGGTCCCAAACTCCTCCGAGCAAACCGTATTTTATTACACAGCTATTTATCTATTTTATATTGTTGCTGTCCATATTTATCTGTAAAAGTTGTAGAGCTTCCATCATCTCTAACCTGCCCAATATAATTCCCGCTTCTACCATATACATTTCGGGTTGTTGGCATTGACAAATAAGATGCAGTATACTTTTGTTGGCTAAGCATTAGCTGTTGATGATAAGCTTGTTGTGTATTAACAGCACCGGAAACTGTATTGCAGGCGCTTCCCGCCATCCAGCGTAGATTTTGCCAAAATGTTCGAGATGAATTTCTGCTTTTTAACTCTTGTCGCAAAATGTCGAGCGCTACAGCTCTTACACCTACCAATCTCTTTTCTTTCTCCGATAAAGTCTTTTTTAGCTTTTCTAGTGACTCAGCATTGGGACCAAGTGGCAATTTTTCAGCGAGGAAATTTCCTATATTTATAATTTCTTGGTCGCTCATTTTTTTCACATCAATTTTTTGATACTCAAGTTTTAGTACTCCAGACTTTTTAATAACGTCGTGAGATTTTCTTTTTTTGCAACTTGCATACATTCGTTAAGGGCTATATTCTTCGCTATTTCATCTCCTCGCGTTTCAACCTCAAGACCAGAGGTGGCATTCATCGATTTTATTAATTCTTCGTCATTCTTTTTTTCAATAACGTCTTTTACGCTTTCTGCATAAACTAATGATGATATTTGCAATAAAACCAATAGTACTATTATTTTTTTCATTTTAATGACCTCCCCTTCAATCACCCGTCCGTCTACGCGTCGAGCGTGATAATTTCTTTTAGAGTGCAGTGATGCTCTGGCGCCGTATAGCCCCGAAGGGCGGGGCGCCTGACGCGACGTAAAAATCGCGAGGTTACAACGAACCGAGCGATTTTTCCGAGCGAGATTTCCCTCTGGAAAATCGAGCGGTCGCGGAAGGTGCCCTGCCCTTCGGGACACATTCAGCGAAGACGGAAAATGTTAAAGAGCCGGCAAGATTGGGACAGTCCCCACCACAACTTTGAGGCTCCGGGGACAGTCCCTATTTTGTCCGCCTCGCCCTACATCATAGATGGCATGTCTAATGCCGGATGCTTCACCTTCTGCAAATACTCGACGAGCGCCGCGGCGTCGGTCGCGACCGTCTCGTCCGCGATCTTGTCAAATAGCTCAGGCATGCCCATATCCTTGCACCGCGCCTTTAGCCTGTCGCCGAGCGCCTCTTTCAGCTCCTTCGGCATCCACACGAGCCGCTTCAGGCCGCCCTCCGCGGATATAAACTTCTTTGAAGCCAGGTAGAGCCTCCCTACGCCAAGGAACCCGGGCGTCTGGTTGCCGCCGCCCACAGAGCCGGCCAGCGTCGTGAACTTCATGCCCGCCGGGGTATCGCCCGTATATTCGCGGTTCACGACCATGACGCCGTTCGCTTCCGGCACGATGGCGACTATGCACTCGAAGCAGCCGCATGACGTCATCGGAGAATCCATGAGCGAATAGACGGCCATCCGCGATATGTGGTGGTGCGATTTATCGTAAACGAACTCATTGACGCCTTCCCACATGCCCTTCTCCGCGTCCAGGACCTTTCCTTTCTTCACCGGCTGGTTACCGCCTGTCGGCGTTATCTCATGCGCCGCCTTGGCGTCGAGCCAGGAATAGGCGCCGCAGAGGCCCAGCCTCTCCGGGCTCACCACGCAGACATGGTCCGGCGCGAAACTCTGGCAAAGCGTGCAACTGTAGAAGGTATCTACGGACTCATCGGTCATGCCGGCTATGCGCGCGTCCCTTTCGGAGTACGACTTCGCCGCGTCGGCAAGCACTTTCGACATCGCCTTTTCGTCGGTATAGAGCGTTGCCTGGACCTTGTCGACGATAGCGCCGAACTCGTCATGGAGCTTAGCCACAAGAATATCGCCAAAGTGGCGTATCTTGAACCCGGCCTTCTTCGCCTCCTTGGATATGCGGATCCAGCACATGTCGCGCTGGCCCATATGGAATATGCCCATCGCGTAGTTAAGGAACTTGTGTATCTGCCGCTCCAGTATCGGCTCAAAATCCGTTACCATCTTCCTTCCAGCGACCTCTATGAATATCCCGAGCGGCGCGGAATCCCCTTCATTGAACGAGTCTATCTCGGGCCCCACAACCTCTACCTTGCCGTCCTCGACCTCGTTCATCCTCCGCATCTTCAGGTACTCGAACGCCGAGGAGAACTTGCCGCCGAACTGGGCGTACATCTCCGCGCGCCTCACCCGTTCGCCCTCGAACGCTGCCGAGAACGGGACCGGTATCGGCACTTCGGCCACCTTCACCTTTATGCCGCGCATCTCAATAGCCCGCTTAGCTATTTTCTTATGGTCCTTTTCGACTATGACGCATTCATCGTGCTGGCAGACGCCCGGCACATTCACTTCCGGAAGGTCCAAGTCCGTAATGATCGGCACACCCGCTGCCAGAGCGCCCGCGCCCGCCGCCGCCTTCAGTTCATCCGCGCCTCCCAGGAGCATCGCGAACGCAGGCACCCTCTCCCTCACGTAATCGACGCATGCCTTAGTGTTGCCGGCCTTGATGCCGCCGTATGTGAGCGCCGCGCGTATCGCGAAATTGAGAACGTAGATGATGGAGAGCGTATCACGGCCGTATGGAACGACATATGATTCGAGGCCCATCTGCAGGCCGCCTTCTTTCAACTGGTCTATGATGCTCACGCCGCCGACATTGTCGCCAACGAGAGTCAGTATGTTGCGCTTCTGCAGCTCCCGAACTATCTCAACGGCGGTCTTGGCGTCCGGCGCCTTCCCGATTATGACCGCGATGCCTGATATGCGGCCGTCAACAAGCTGGATGCCGAGCGAGCGCAAAAGCGTATCGGAAAAGAATCCGGGGCATTCGGGCTGGGGTTCCAGCTTATGGAGATATTTGAGCGCCAGACCGACCTCGCCGGCGAGTATCGCGCCTACGCCGGAAGATAACGCGTCCTGGAGGAAACTGTTCCACGACTCATCCGGCTGGACGGTCTTCAGCATCGACTTCGCGTGGCCGAGCACCTTGGCCGCGTCCTCGAGAGTCTTCACCTCTGATCCCAGCAGTGCGTTCGCCAACGGAAGATAGAACGCGGTCTCGGGGAACGCCAAAGCATGGCGCGGCCCTTTCTCCTTTGTCGTCGACTCCATCAGCCCTTGCACTATGTCGTAGACCTTATTGGAGCCGTTCACCATGAGGCCTGCCACCATCTTCAACGCCTTCGTCTCATCCTGCATGGTGTTGACTTTCGACATGTATCCCCCTTATTATCCAATAACTAACGACCAGCAACTAACGACTGCTTTACAATCCCGCCGCTTCTAAGACCATCGGCACCTTTTTATCCCAGCCGATGGGCATGACATGTATGCCCTGGCATAAAGGCTTCGATTCCTTTATAAGGCGCGCCGCGATCTCAATAGATGTCGCCGACTTGTCCTTCGTCATTTCCATTTCCTTTATGAGATTATCCGGGACTAATACGCCCGCCACGTTCTTGTCCATGTATCTTGCCATGCCGGCGCTTTTTAAGAGCACGATGCCGGCAAGTATCGTCGTCTTCAGGTGCTTTGCCGCGTCAAGGAACTTTTTGAACAGTTCTATATCATAGACCGCCTGGGTCTGGAAGAACTGCGCGCCGGCCTCGATCTTCTTCTCCATCTTTATTATCTCCGGCTCAAGCGGGTCGGCACCCGGATTTACGACAGCGCCGGCGCAGAACTTCGGAGTGCCCTTCAGGGGATTCCCCTTCATGTCCTTGCCGCCCTGAAGCGTCTTGATGGCCTCCAAAAGCTGGACCGAGCCGAGGTCGAATACGGGCTTGGCCTCGGGGTGGTCGCCCAGAGTAGGATAATCGCCGGTGAGCGCAAGGACGTTCTCGATGCCGAGGACCGAAGCGGATAGAAGGTCCGACTGCAGCGCAAGGCGGTTACGGTCCCGGCAGGTCATCTGGAATATAGGCTCGATGCCGCGCTCCTTTAAAAAATGGCACACGGCGAGGGACCCCAGCCGCAGCACAGAGCTCTGCATGTCCGTCACGTTGATCGCGTCGACGCGCCCCTTTATAAGGTCAGCGTCCTCGAGCATCTCTTTTATATCGGTGCCCTTCGGCGGCCCTATCTCGCTCGTCACTACGAATTTTCCCGCTTTTACTTTTTCACAGAATGTCATGTTGCTCTCCGATCAGAATGCGTTGATCCACCGATTCTGCGCCTTGAACATCTCGACAACGTTGCGCATGAGGATCGCCGTTGTGAGCGGCCCGACACCGCCCGGAACGGGCGTTATGTAAGAGGCTCGCTGCGCCGCCGTATCGAACTCGACGTCCCCCACTATCTTGTCGCCGACGCGGTTTATGCCGACGTCTATGACGATAGCCCCTTCCTTTACCCATTCACCCTTGACGAGTCCCGCCTTGCCTACAGCGACGACGAGTATCTCGCCGCGCTTCACGTGCTCAGGGAGTACACCGCGCTCGCCGGTCGCGA
>JAFGJL010000025.1 GCA_016929115.1 Candidatus Omnitrophota bacterium
AAGTGACAGAACAAATAAAGTTATTCATCGATACCGGCGGTTGCATCCTGGCGTGCGGGGCGTGCCTTAAAGTCAGGGACTCGAAAGGCTCCGAGACCTGTCCTCTCTCAACGATGAAGGATTTGTACGATATGATAAAATGGGCTGATAAGGTTATTACATTCTGAAATGAACAAAGATACGGTAATCCGGGTTTCGGATTTAACGAAGCGTTACGGAGAAATTCTCGCCGTTAACCGGATCGATTTTGAAGTCGAGAAAGGCGAAACCTTTGGGTTTTTAGGCCCGAATGGCGCGGGAAAGACCACGACCATAAGGATGCTCACAGGGCTTTCCAAACCCACAGATGGGAAGGCGTCTGTTTTAGGGCTCGACGTTAATTCAGAAATCGCGCGGATAAAGAAACGCATTGGGGTCGTCCCGGAAATTTCCAATCTCTATGATGAGCTGTCCGCAATGGATAACCTGATATTTATGGCGCAGCTTTATGGCGTTCCTTCAAGCGAACGTGTGCAAAAAGCGGAAGAATTATTAAGGACCTTCAGGCTCCACGAGCGCAAAGACAGCCTCTTTGGCACATTTTCCCGCGGTATGAAGCGGGCTTTAACTGTCGCAGCGGCCTTGATCCATGATCCTGAAGTCCTTTTTCTGGATGAGCCTACGGTCGGCCTGGATGTAGTGGCTGCCAGGTCTTTGCGTAATTTGATATCTAATCTTCGCCGGCAGGGGATAACCGTTTTTCTCACCACCCACTACCTGGAAGAGGCGGACCTTTTATGTGACCGTGTGGCTATTCTGGCAAAAGGAAGGATTTTGGCGATCGATACCCCCTTAAGTTTAAAGGCAAAAACTGATAAAAAATCATTAGAAGAGGCATTTATGAAGCTTACAGGTTTAGAGCCGGAGGTTTTAGCGATCGAAAAAGGAAAGTAAGATGTGGCGCGATAATTTACGGGGTATTTTCTATATCGCTTTAAAAGATTTAAAAACATACTATTTTAAACCTCCGGCGGTCAGCTGGGGCATCGTCTTTCCGATTACCTGGATTTTAGCCTTTTACTTAAGAAATCCCGGAAGTTTTGAGGAATTGGTGCCCGGGTTGATCGCGATGACAATTCTTTTCAGCACTACCGCTGCCGAAGCGGTGGTCATAAATTTTGAACTAAGACTCGGCTCTTTGGAAAGATTGCTTTTAGCGCCTATCAGCATATCCGCGGTACTTTTTGGAAAAGTGCTGGGAGGTGTTGTTTTCGGCTTTTTGATGACAACTGTAGTAACGACGGTTTGTGTGGTGATGCTCGGGCTCCATCCCAACGTACTTTATCTTATTTTAATAATTCTTCCTTCGCTTTTTGTATTCTCGTCGCTTGGCGCTCTTTTGTGCGTTATGGTGAAAGAGGTCTTTGAGGCCCAGACATTGCTTAACCTCCCGCGGTTCCTGATGATATTTTTGAGCGGCGTTATTTATCCCGTCGCGAAGATGCCCGTAGCATTACAGCACTTTGCCCATGCGTTACCGCTTAGTTATACGGTGGATGGCCTTCGATCATCATTTTCAGGCGGCTTAAGCGAAACGATTTTCTTTCATGCCCTGGCACTTATTGGTTTTTTTATTCTTTTCATTTTTCCGGCGGTAAAGTTGCTTCATAAGAAGTTTGAATAGGAAATAACATGAAACAGATAGTCGTGATCAGCGGCAAGGGCGGGACGGGCAAGACAGTCCTTACGGCGTCTTTTGCCGCTTTAGCCAAAAATAAGGTTATGGCGGACTGCGACGTCGACGCCGCGGACCTCCACCTTTTGCTGCATCCGGCAGTAAGAGAACGCCATGAATTCAAGAGCGGAAAGACCGCGAAGCTCGACAAGAAGATCTGCAACCGATGCGGCAAGTGCGTCGTCGCGTGCAGGTTCGGCGCCATAAGCGACGATATGGCCATCGACCCCGTGTCATGCGAGGGCTGCGGTCTGTGCAGCCTCATATGCCCGGTTTCCGCGATAACCATGAAGGAGAACATAGCGGGTGAATGGTTTATTTCGGATACAAGATACGGCCCTTTTGTCCATGCCAAATTGGGTATTGCCGAAGAGAACTCGGGAAAACTTGTCGCCAAGGTCAGGGATGTGGCTAAAGAGATCGCCGAAAAAGAAAATTTGGAACATGTGATCATCGACGGCCCTCCCGGCATAGGCTGCCCCGTGATAGCTTCTTTGTCCGGCGTAGACTGCGCGCTTATTGTGACAGAGCCCACCCTTTCAGGCCTCCATGACGCCAAGCGCGTTATAGAGGTCGCGGAGCACTTCAAGGTGCCGGTCAAGCTCGTAGTGAATAAATACGACCTTAATAATGAGATGACCCGCGATATTGAAAATTTCTGCAAGAACAAGGGGATCGTGGTAGCCGGCAAGATAGGTTTCGACAAGGCCATAGTCGGGTCGATGGTCGCGGGCAAGACGATCGTTGAGCACTCCGGGGGCAGGTTAAAAGAAGAGATCGTGAAGATCTGGGAAGGATTGAAATGATAAAAAAGATAACCGCGGGAAAGGCATGAAGGACATCCATATTGTCAGGTATTTTTCGTCGCTTATCACGGTATCGAACGGCAGGGTGGTAAAGGTGACTAAGCCGGCCGTCTCCCATTGCCCGCTCGCGGGCTTTCTTTACAAAGGCCTTAAGGGATCCGGGGATCTTCCGGCCGGCAGGCTTAAGGAAGAGATAAAAAAAGTCATAGAAGGCAAGATCGCCCGTTTCGGCTTTTGCACTAAGGGCAGGATGGTATGGGCGGAGGACCTCTCCATACCTTACGGAGCTTCGGAGCTGATGGCCCATGGGTTAAAAAATAAGACCATAGATTGCGCGGTAACGGTATGCGATGGGGCGGGGACCGTGATAACGGACGCGCGCCAGATCGTCCAGGGCATAGGAGCCAGGATGCATACCGTGCTCAAGACATCCTTTATCCCGGAAGTCGCCGTGAAATTACGCAGGTATGGCTGCCATCTTTTAGAAAAGCGGGGCGCGATCGACCAAAGGGCGGGTGTCATCGAAGCCGCCGGAAAAGGTTTTAAGAGAATAGCCGTCACGGTCAACGCCTTTAACGGGGAAAGCCTCGAAGGCATAAGGGCCGCTGAAAAAGAGAGCGGTGTATCGGTGACCATCCTTGCCGTGTGCATGACAGGCGTCAAAAAAGTCCGCCTGAATGAGATCGAAAAATACGCCGATATCGCGTGGGCATGCAATTCCGCGGCCGCCAGGGACCGTTTGGGCAAAAAGGCGGTAAAGATCCTATCCGGCGCATCGCCCGTATATATACTTACCAAAAAGGGAGAAAAACTTATTTCAGGATATATGCCCCGGGTGTTTGGGATAAGAAGGGAGATGGAAAGGAGCGCTGTATCATGATCGGTAACCCGGAAGACGAATCGGTTATACCGGGGGACATCATCGCTTTGGTGAAGGATAATAAGTATTTCGGGCGGATGAACGGCCCGGACGGGTCGGCGTATATCAAGGGCATTTGCGGCGACCAGATGGAGTTCTACATCGTCGTCGAAAATAACAAAATAACCGACATAAGGTTCCACACGGACGGCTGCGTCTATACGACCGCCTGCGCCGCCATGGCGTGCGAGCTCGCGGCCGGGAAATCCCTGCAGGACGCGTTGGGCGTATCGACAAAACAGGTGATCTCGGAATTAAAGGTCTTGCCGAAAAGCCACGCGCACTGCGCGATCCTCGCGGTGAGCACGTTGTATAAGGCGATAGCGGATTACCTGCTTAAGCCATGAGGAAGGCATGAAGCTGAAGATACTGGCTGAGGGTTCGACCAAAGAAGAGCGTTCCGTAAAGCATTGGGGCCTGTCCATCCTGATAGGCGACGATATGCTCTTCGATACCTTCGGCAAGCCCGACTATGTCCTGGAGCAGCTGAAAAGATCCGGCATCGATCCGGATAAGATAAAACACATAGCCATTTCTCATGATGACTGGGACCATATTACGGGGTTATGGAAGATATTGGAGCGCAATAACGGCGCAACCGTATATATATGCCCGAATTTCAGCCCGGATGTAAAGGAGGGCATAAAAAAGTACGGCGCGCGTTTTGTGGAGGTGGATAAACCCACCGGGATAAAGGATGGTATTTACGCAAGCGGTGAGCTTAGGGGCGGATCAAGAGGCGGTATCGCCCTGCCGGAGCAGTATCTGGCGGTAAAGACGCCGAAAGGCGTCGTTGTAATTACGGGGTGCGCCCATCCGGGGATAGTCGAGATCGTGCGGCACGCGAAAAAGAATTTCGGGCCGGAGGTGCGCCTGCTGATCGGCGGTTTTCATCTGAAGGACAATCCCGAAGACGTGAACGCGGGTATCGTAGCGAGCATTAAGAAGCTGGGCGTCCGGCAGGTCATCCCGCTCCACTGTACGGGCAGCGCCGCTCAGGAGCTCTTTGCCGGAGAGTACGGGCGCGATTGTATCGTGATGAAGGAGGGCCAGACCGTAGAAATATGAGCAGGGTTTTTGCGGTTTGTGTTAAAATAGCATGCCATGAAAAAGGTATCCTTAGTGCACTTAAAGGCCAACCATAAAGGCAGGGTCTCGGAGATCCTGGGGGGCGCAGGCCTGCAACACAGGCTGATGAGCATGGGTATCTATGCGGGTAAGGAGATAGTTAAGCTCAGCTATGTCGGGTTAAGGGGCCCCGTGGTAATAAAGGTGGGCCGGAGCGTCCTGGCCCTGGGCCACGGAGTGGCGTTGAAGATCATGGTAGAGACGCAATGATAAGGAAGATCTATCTTATAGGCAATCCCAATGTCGGCAAGAGCGTGGTCTTTTCCCGCCTTACCGGCGTTCACGTCATCTCATCCAATTATCCCGGCACTACGATAGAATTCATCAAAGGTTATTTGACTTTAGGGAATGAGAGGATAGAGGTCGTAGACCTGCCGGGGACTTACTCGTTGGAACCGGCTTCAAGCGCCGAAAAAGTGGCCCTTTCCCTGCTGAGCGAGTATCCCAAAGATGAGATAGCGGTCGTCAATATCATAGATTCGACCAACCTGGAGAGGAACCTGCTCCTGACCCTGCAGCTTATAGAGGAAGGATTCCCCACCATCGCCTGTCTGAACATGTGCGATGATGCCGTTCACAGGGGGGTCAATTTAGATTTCAAGAAATTGGAAGATATCCTGCATATTCCCGTGATCCCGACCTGCGCCGTAACCGGGGTAGGTATAAGATTATTGATCGAAAGGATAAAAGAAGCGGCGCCCGCTTCAAGGCATAAGCTTTCTCATGAGGAACGCTGGAAGGAGATAGGGCTTATCATTGAAGAGGTCCAGCGTCTCGAACATCGCCATCATCGCTTAAGGGAGATACTGGAGGACGCGTCCGTCCGGCCGCTGACAGGCCTGGTGATGGCGGCGGGAGTCATATACTCATCTTTTAAGATCGTCAGGTTTATAGGCGAGTTCATAATCAATAAGATAACGGACCCGTTCTTTTACGGGACGGTCCAGCCATTATTGGAAAGATTGACGTTATATTGGCAGGAGAAGAGTTTTTTGTTCCATCTTCTGATCGGCGACCTGGTCAACGGAAAGATCGACTTCAAGCAATCTCTCGGCGTATTGACCACAGCGCCTTATATCGAATTCGGCATGGTGCTTCCTTACGTCATATCGTTCTATTTTGTCCTGAGCATCTTGGAGGATATAGGGTACCTGCCGCGCCTGGCGATATTGCTGGATAACGTCCTCCATCACCTGGGCCTGCATGGATACGCCATCATACCGGTGCTTTTAGGCTTCGGCTGCAACGTCCCGGGCATATTATCGACGCGCGTCTTGGAGTCGAAACGCGAAAGATTTATCGCCTCGACCATTATCTCTATCGGCGTGCCGTGCGTTCCTCTGCAGGCAATGATCGTCGGGCTATTGGGGGCGTTCGGCGGGTTTTATGTGGGCGGGGTCTATCTGACGCTCTTTCTCATAATCCTGGTTTTGGGGACGATATTGAACCGGGCACTGCCCGGATATAGCCCGGAGTTCCTGCTGGAGATCCCACCTTACAGGTTCCCTCCTTTGGATATATTGGCAAGAAAATTATATTTTCGCGTAAAAGGTTTTGTGTTCGAAGCCGTTCCCATAGTCCTGGCAGGCGTATTGGTCATCAATATACTTTTGTACTTTAAGCTCTTCGACGCGGTAACAGCGGTATTCGCGCCGGTAGTTCAGGGCCTCTTCGGCCTGCCCAAGGGGGCGATAGTCGCCCTGGCTATAGGTTTTTTGAGGAAGGATGTCGCCGTGGGGATGCTCGCGCCGCTGGGGCTTTCGGCCAAGCAGCTTTTCATAGCGGCGACATTACTGGCTGTCTCGTTCCCGTGTGTCGCCACTTTCATAATTTTATGGAAAGAGCTCGGCCTGAAGGACCTGGTAAAATCGGTTCTCATCATGATAACCGTCACTATCATCGTGGGCACAGCGCTTAATTTTGTGATATTGCGTTGAGCTGTCCCGGGTAAAAATATCATGGAAAAATTGATAACGGATTTTTTGGCTCAGAAGAGTTTTGTGGTGGCCGGTTCTTTCCGGAACGAGTCAAAATACGCCTACAGGATCTTGAAGACGTTAAAAAATAAAGGGTACGAGGTCTATCCTGTCCATCCCACCATCAAAGAGATCGAGGGACAGCGTTGTTATCCCAGCGTTAAAGATATACCATTCCGTGTAGATGTCGCTAATCTGGTGACCCCGCCTCCGGCGACCGAGCGCATATTGGCCGAGTGTAAAGAGAAAGGCATAAGGAAGATATGGCTTCAGCCCGGCGCCGAGAATGAGAACGCCGTAAAATTTTGCAAAGATAACGGCATGGAGATCGTATACCGGGTCTGCGTCATGATGAAAACGGTGTAAATCTAAAGGAGTTATAATGCGTGATAAAGCGGATATATTGGTAATAGGCGCCGGTCCGGCGGGGATAGTGTGCTCGTTAACTGCCAGGAAATATTATCCGGACAAAAAGATCATCGTGATGAGAAATGTGGAAAAAGGGGTCATACCTTGCGGGATCCCCTATATGATAAAGAGCTTGAAGTCTCCCGATGAAAATATGCTGGGGATGGCGGCGGTGGAAAAGAGCGGCATTGAAACTGTAGTAGACGAAGCGATAGCGATAGACCGCAAGAACAAAGAAGTCGAATGCAAAAGCGGCGAAAGATATAAATATGAAAAATTGGTCCTCGCGGTAGGGTCGGTCCCCATACTGCCGCCCATACCCGGGATAGAAAAGAAAGGCGTCTACCCTATATATAAAGAATTGGGATATCTTAAAAAGGCCATAGAAGAGATCAAGAAATGCAAGAACGTCTTGATAGTGGGGGGCGGGTTCATAGGGATCGAATTTGCGGATGAGCTTTCCAAGATAAGCGGCTTAAATACGTATCTGGTCGAGCTTCTTCCCAGCATACTTGCGAATTCTTTTGATCCGGAATTCTCGACCCTTGCCGAAGACAGACTAAGATCAAAAGGCGTTAAAATACTGACAGGCGCCAAGGTACTCGAGTTTTGCGGCAAGGAAAAGGTCGGGGGAGTCAAATTGTCGACAGGCGAAACTCTCGACATAGACGCGGTCATCCTGGGCATAGGAGCTTGTCCGAATACGTCGCTCGCCTGTAACGCGCTGTTGGATCTTGGGAAGGGCAAAGGCGTGTGGGTCGATGAATATATGCGCACCATAGATCCTGACGTTTTTGCCGTAGGTGATTGCGTCGGGAAGAGGGACTTCTATACCCGAAAGGATATTCCGGTGATGTTGGCATCGACGGCAACCGCGGAAGCGAGGATCGCGGGCGCGAACCTGTATCAGCTAAAAGTCATACGGGAAAATAAAGGTACTATCGCGATCTATTCCACATATATTGACGGATTGGTGTTGGGCTCGGCCGGCCTTACCGAAAATACCGCCGTAAAAGAGGGATTCGAGATCGTGACCGGCCAGGCCAACGTTAAAGACAAGCATCCCGCTACCCTGCCTCTGGCGAGCGATGTTAAGGTAAAACTGGTTTTTTCGAGGCAGTCCGGGATATTATTGGGCGGCCAGGTCGCCGGCGGTTTTAGCTGCGGTGAGATGATAAACCTTATAGGCGTTGCCATCCAAAAGAGGATGTCGGCTACAGAACTTGAGACGTTGCAGATGGCTACTCAGCCGTATCTTACCAGCGCGCCCACGATGTATCCGATAGTCATAGCCGCGCAGGAAGCCGCGGGGAGGATACGTGAGTAAACAAAATTACAGGTATATTTACGGGCCGGTGCCGTCATGGAGGCTGGGTAGCTCCCTTGGCGTAGATCCCATATCGGGTGACGAAAAGGCCTGCACGTTCGATTGTGTCTATTGCCAGATCGGCAGGACACGGCCTTTAACGGAGGAGAGGAAGGTATTCGTCCCTACCGAAAAGATAACGGAAGAGATGGCCTTCTTGCCGCCTTTGAAGATCGATTACATAACCTTCTCCGGCACCGGCGAGCCTACATTGGCCGCGAACCTGGGAGAGATGATAAGAGCCGTAAGAAAGATCAGGCCGGAGAAGATAGCCGTCCTGACGAATTCCTCTCTTATGCACAGGGAAGATGTCATGAAAGATTTGTTCCTGGCTGACCTTGTCGTTGCCAAGCTGGACGCTTCTTCGCAGGATATTTTCGAGCTCGTCAACCATCCGGTCAGGGGCATCAAGATCGACGCTGTTATCCGCGCCATAAAAGATTTCAGGAGCTGTTATAAAGGGAAACTGGCGCTGCAGATCATGTTCATCGAAGAGAACAAGGTCTACGCGAAAAAGATCGCGCATATCGCGAAAGAGATCTGCCCCGATGAAGTCCAGCTCAACACGCCTTTACGTCCGTGCGGGATAGAGCCGCTGACAAAAGAGGAGATGGCGGCCCTGGAACGATATTTTAGCGGCTTGAACACCGTTTCCGTTTACAGGGCCGAAAAGAAAGAAGTTAAGCCCATCAGTTCGAAAGATACATTGAAAAGAAGGGGCAAAGTCTGAAGAGCGGATGAGAACATACCTGGAGTGCATCCCGTGCTTTTTTAAACAGGCGCTTGAGGCGGCGAAACTTTCCGGAGCTGATGAGAGAACGCGGAAGAAGATACTGGATGAGATAGCGCTGAGCATACCGAAATTCCCGCTGGCCTCCTGCCCGCCCGAAATGGCCAGGGTCATCTACGGCACCGTTAAAAGGATGACCGGCAAGAACGACCCTTACGCGAAAATAAAAGAGAAAAGCAATAAACTCGCCCTGAGCGTTTACGCGAGGTTAAAGAAGAAAGTGGCGTCATCGCATGACAGGCTATTGACCGCTATCGAGCTGGCGATCGCCGGCAATATCATCGATTACGGCGTTAAAAATTCCTTGAATGTGGGAGAGGAGCTTAACAGGATCCTCAATAAAGAGGATAAGGCTATCAGTAAAGAAAACAGCTCAATATTTAATTACAGAAGTTTCCGCCGCGCTTTGAAGGGCGCGAAGAGCGTGCTTTATCTGGCGGACAACGCGGGAGAGGTTGTTTTTGACAGGGTCCTGATCGAAGAGATAAAAATGTCCGATAAGGATAAAAATATCATTTACGCTGTAAAAGAAGAGCCGGTCATAAACGACGCTTTGCGGGAAGACGCGCTTATCGCCGGTATCGGGGAAAAAGCGGCCATCGTCTCAAGCGGCTTGGATACGCCGGGGACGGTGCTGTCTTTATGTTCAAAAGAATTTTTAAGGATATTCAGGCATGCCGATATGGTCATCAGCAAGGGGCAGGGTAACTTTGAAGCGTTATCGGATTGCGGGAGGCCGGTGTTCTTTCTTTTTATGGCAAAATGCCCGGTCATAGCGAGGGATGTAAGATGCGGGCTTGGCGACGTGGTCTTACTGCGTAAGACAACAGCCAAAACTTAGATCGGCGGATAAAAAGGGTCGATATGCTTAAACAGATCTTGGGAGAGCTGAAGGCCCACGCACCCTTTACTTTTTTTGGCGCCGTAACCGGCGTCATAATAATGATATTCTGCTACAGGTTGCCGTATAGAATTTCGTATGATATCTTTTATGTATTCCATCCTGTGCATGTTTTTCTAAGCGCCCTTGTCACATCATCCATGTATAAGCTGCATGAATGCGGGCGGCTGAGCGGTAAATGCCTTACAGGCAGATGCAATTTTTTGGCGCTGCTTGCCATAGGATACGTCGGTTCCGTAGGCATAGCCACATTAAGCGATTCGATCATTCCTTATTTATGCGAGATGTTGTTCAATATGCCTAGAAGAGGCGTTCATTTTGGTTTTATTGAGAAATGGTGGCTTGTAAATCCGCTGGCAATAGCGGGGATAGCGGTAGCTTATTTTTGGCCGAAGACAAAATTCCCGCATGCGGGGCATGTGTTATTAAGCACATGGGCTTCCCTGTTCCATATCATCATGGCGTTGGGCGGGTCTTTAAATTTGCTCTTGTATTTTATAATTCCCGTGTTCCTGTTTTTGGCGGTATGGGTACCCTGTTGCGTAAGCGACATAGTTTTCCCGTTGCTATTTGTGAGGAGCGGAGATGCCAAATGACTGATTTTAAACAGGTCGATGGATCAAGGAAAATATTAGAACCGGGCGAAGACGCGGCCATGGAGGAAGTTAAGGACGCCTACCGGAGGCTCTGCTGAAAAGGTTCTACGGCGGATGGCTTGGAGACCTGGATCTATGAGTGTTTTTGACCGGTATTATAAAAGATACGACAGCTGGTATGACAAAAATAAATTCGCTTATCTTTCGGAACTGGCGGCTATAAGGAAAGTTTTGCCGGATAAAGGGGCCGGGCTGGAGATAGGCGTGGGCACCGGAAGGTTCGCCGCGGCTTTAGGTATTAAAAGCGGGATCGACCCTTCGAAGAACATGGTCAAGGCAGCGAGAAAAAGAGGTATAGACGCGCGGCGTGGCTTAGGTGAGCACCTTCCGTTTAAAAACTCGGTATTCGATCACGTATCGATCATTATCACCCTGTGTTTTACCAAAGATCCGCTGCGGGTCTTAAAAGAGGCGAAAAGGGTCTTAAAGAAAAATGGGAAGATCATCATCGGCATAGTGGATAAGGATAGTTTTCTGGGCAGATTTTACCTGAAGAAAAAAAGCGTGTTTTATAAAAACGCTCGTTTTTTTACCGTTAAGGACGCGGCGGAACTGTTGAGACGCGCGGGGTTCAATAAATTGACTTATTGGCAGACGGTATTTACGTTGCCGGCTGATATGAGATCGGTCCATAAAGCGCGGAAAGGTTTCGGCAAAGGCGGTTTTGCAGTGATCTCGGGCCGGCGCCGAAACGAAGCGATATCGCTTCTAACATAAGGAGGTGGGTAAGATGCCAGGCGGAGACGGAACAGGCCCTTTCGGGGGAGGTCCAGGGACAGGACGCGGCATGGGTAGGGGCGGAGGACGCGGCAGGATGCCTGCCCGCCGAAGCCTTAGCGGAGGCGGGGGCGGAAACCGTCCGGGGTCAGGCCCCGGCGGGAGCTGTATTTGCCCGGGTTGCGGCGAGAGAGTGCCCCATCAGCAAGGGGTTCCCTGCTATTCAATAAATTGCCCTAAATGCGGAACAAAAATGCAGAAGGAATAAGAGAATAATGCCGGGAAACGCGTTAGAATATCGTTTGTGGATTAAAAGATCTATGTTATGCGGAAAATGACCGAGCAGGAAAGGATTGTGCGGGATACGCGCCTTAAAGAACATATTGCCCGTATAAAATACGAAATTCCTGTTATTGGTATAATCGAAAATATGGGCGGTTTCCTGTGCCCGCATTGTAAAAAAGAGATAGATTTGTTTGGGATGGGTGGCGGTGGAAAGCCGGCCGATGATTTAAAAGTGCCGCTCCTTGGAAGGATTCCCGTCGAGCCTGAAGCGGAAGGCCGATAGAATTGTTCAGGGAAGCCTGGGGCGAAGATTTTCTTGATTCGGGTTGCGGAGCGAAAATCGTCATAGGGTAAAATCAAATTATGAAGCATGAAAATGAAATGAACGGGATAAAAAGAGTAGTCGCTATAGGATGTTCCGGATGCGGCGCGTTAGCCGCTCTCGCGGTAAAAAAATTGCGGCCTTCTCTTGGGGTAACTATAATCCGGGAACCGCAGGAAAAGGGCTTGTTGACAAGATGCGCGACTCCCTATATCTGTTGCGGTAATGTAATGGTAGATTCTTCTTATAAAGACGACAGCATATTTACGGAAATGGGAATAAAGCTGGTAAATGTAACAGCGGTAAAGATAGACAGGCAGAAAAAAATAGTCACAACCGCCGATGGCGGCACTCATCCTTATGACAAACTTGTCCTGGCTACCGGAGCCAAACCCGTCATGCCTCCCATTCCTGGAATTGACCTGCCCGGGGTATTTACTCTTCGCACAAGCGGCGACGCCGTTAATATCCTCAATTGGATAAATTACAGACGCGTGAGAAAGGTAGTTCTTTTGGGCGCCGGCGCAATAGGGATCGAAGAGGCTTATCTACTTTCCCGGCAGGGGATGAAAGTAACGCTTGTTGAAATGCGCGAGCATATCATGCCGGGCGTTTTAGATAAAGATATGGCCGAAGAAGTTCAGGATTTTATGAGAGAGAAAGGGGTGCAGCTGAAATTAAATCAGAAGGCAGCGGCGATTAATGGAAAAGATAACGTCATAAGCGTAACTCTGGCTTCAGGCGAAGAAGTGAACACGGACATGGTTGTCATCTCCGTAGGCGCCCGTTGTAATGTTGAGTTAGCCAAAGACGCCGGATTAAAGCTGGGCAGGCTTGGTTTAATGGTTGATCAGAATTTACAGACCTCAGACCCTGATATATACGCCGGGGGGGATGTTATAGAATACCAGAGCCATTTCACGGGCAAACCGGCGCTTGGCCAATTACGCCCGAACGCGGTGATCGCCGGAAGGGTTATAGCCAAGAATATTTTGGGTTTTAACGTAAAATTCCCGCCTTTGATTAACAGTTTTTGCACCAAATTTTTCGACAAATCTATCGCAGGAGCCGGTATTACCGGGATGGAGGCTGAAAAGGAAGGTATTGAGGTGATTACAGCGAAACAGGAATCTGCCAGCAAGCACTCTATGATGCGGGAGCGAAAGCCATATATTGTGAAACTCATATTTAGCAAAACGGACCAACGGTTGATAGGGGGACAGATTGTCAGTGACGCTGAAAGCCCGGTAAAGCAAATCGATGTAATTGCTCTGGCAATAAGATGCAACCTGAAGGTTTTGGATCTGGCTACTTTGAGATGCGCCGGCCAGCCGGAATTGTCCCCCGATCCCGGCAGGGAACCCATAGCCCTGGCCGCCGAAAGCGTTTTCGAAGAGATGTATGGCAAATAAACACTGCGAGGGAGGATTCAGGCGGAGGCCGCGGCATGGGTAGAGGTTTAGAAAGAAGCCTTCGTTTATATTATTGGCAAGGAGGAATGATCGATGGCTAAAAATATTTCTGAACAGGATATTCGCAAGGCAGTAGCGAAAGTGAAACATCCCGCCATAGATAACACTTTGGCGGAATTGGGAATGATCGATAACATAACATTCGAAAATAACAAAGTCATAGTAACTATAGCATTCCCCGTGCCGAACGTCCCTATCAGGGATAGGATCATAGAAAGCGTAAGAAAGCCCATCGCCGATTTAGGCGCGGAATGCGAAATAAGGGAGACGATAATGACCGAGCAAGATCGCGGGATATTTTTAGATAAAGAGCAGAAAAACTGGAAAGGCAATGCGTAAAATGGAAGGATCGTCCCGGCGCGGGTTTAAATTTTGCCCTTTATGCGGGTATCGCTTGCGCTGGAGGCGCGAAAACGGCCGGAAGAGATCAGCCTGCCGGAAGTGCGGTTGGGTGCATTATGAGAATCCTTTACCTGTAGCAGTATGCGTGGTAAAGAATAAAAATGGTAAAATACTCATAGCAAAGAGAAATCTCAGGCCGGGCATAGGCAGATGGGCCTTACCGGGCGGCTTTATCGAATCGAATGAGGCGCCCGAAATCGCCTGCTTAAGAGAATTAGAAGAGGAAACGGGCTTAAAGGGTAAAATTAAAAGATTGGCGGGTATTTATTCTCAAGATATCAGACATCACGGCTCCTTTCTTGTCATCGGTTATGAAGCCAGCGTTTCTAAAAATACGTTGTCATTAAACAGCGAATTGAAGGAGGCGGGATTTTTCAGCGAAAAAGATCTCCCCGTTATACCGTTTTCATCCCACAGGAAAATAATAGAAAATGTTTTAAGGCAAGGCCGGAGGCCGCGCCGAAGGTTGATTAACAAAGGAGATTTGAATGCCGTTTGGTTTCGGAAGGGGCAAGGGAAGAGGCGGTAGAGGAGGATCTCGCGGCGGCGGTAGAGGGCGGGGAGGCTTTGGGCCTGTCGGGCCTCCCGCTAATTGCATTTGCCCTAACTGCGGTACGGTAGTGCCGCACCGTCCCGGGTCGCCGTGTTTTCAAACAAAATGTCCTCGATGTGGTTTACCTATGACCCGCCAATTTTTATATGAGGAATAAAAGGGGCTATGGGCAGCGCCGGAGATAAAATCAAAGAATTGAAACGAGGGCAGAATATAGCCTTTATCGCTGCTTTTGCGACTCTTCTTTTAGCAGTTATGAAGGCTGTTATAGGTTATTTGTTTGATTCAAAGGTTTTGATAGCGGATGCTTTCCATAGCGGCGCCGACCTTTTGGCTATTTTTGCTTCGGGATTTGGTTTATGGCTTGCCTCTAAGAAAAAGAGCAAAACATTTCCTTATGGGTTATACAAAGCAGAGACTTTGGGGAGTCTTATTATAGGCGTTTTGATCGTATGGGCGGGAATCCAGATTCTCAAAGACGGGCACCACCGGTTTTTTCATATAAGTTCTGTTCAGGAGTTCTCAATATTTCCGGTCGGCGCAGGCATGGTATCCATAATCGCCGCTTATTTCATCGCAAGGAAAGAAAAAGCGATCGGTCAGGCAATAGGTTCGCAGTCTCTCTTGGCCAACGCGAGCGAATCATTTTTGGATATTTTTACATCAGCAGGCGTCCTTTTTGGTATAGTATTGGCTTATGCGAAGATCCCCTACGTTGAAGGCTCCGTCATTATAATAATTTCACTTCTCATTCTTAAATTGGGCTTAACGAACGCATGGACATCATTTTTGGTTTTGATGGACGCAAATCTGGATCCAGAGCTACAGGCTGAAATCGAGGAGAAGATAAACCAAATTTACGGCGTGAAAGGCGTAAGCGAGGTAAAGATCCGCCAGTCAGGCCCGTTTAAAATGATCGAGTGTAAAATCGAGACTTCACCCACACTTTCTCTGTACAGAGCGCATGAGTTAGCGGGTAAGGCCGAAGAGTTTATCACTAAGAACTACGCGCGCGTGGAATCGGTTTTTATCCATGTTGAGCCGTCAAAAGAGAAAACCGTTTCAGCCGTCGTTCCGGTAAAGAATATCGACGGATTGGGTTCAAAAGTTCACGGCCATTTTGGCCGGGCGCCCTATTACATCATTTTAAGGCTTAACGATACCGGCGTAGAGATAGAAGACTTTTATTATAATGAATTCCTTAATGAAACTAAACATATAGGCGTCAAAGTCATCAAAGCTGTTATTAAACATAAACTGGATTTATTGTTTACATCCCGAATCGGAGAATTATCATTTTATATGTTGAAGGACAGTTTTGTGGATATTTACAAGATAAATGAAGATTCGGTAGTGAAAGAAGTGATTGAAAAGTATCGCGACAATCAGCTTGAACAGATCGTCGCGCCCACGCATTCACTGGATGAATCTGAATCAGCGGCAACTCCGTAAAATGGGAAATTTTAAAGGGCATGCCATTGTATCTTGCGGTACGTTATGGCAGGAGTCGAATATTATCTAAAGAGAAAGGAAGGTGCCAGGAAATGGAAATAAATGTGAATGATAAGAATTTTAAGCAAGAAGTGTTGGAATCAGATTTACCTGTTCTGGTGGATTTTTGGGCTACGTGGTGCGGCCCCTGTCTTATGGTCGCTCCGGCAGTTGAACAAATTGCCCGGAAGTATAAGGGCAAACTGAAAGTATGCAAGCTAAACGTGGACGAAGCCCCCGAAACAACCTCTGGCTACGACATCATGAGCATACCTACATTGGCGATCTTTAAAAAGGGGAAAGTGGTAGATAAGATCATAGGCGCGCTCCCGGAGGCGGAACTTGAAACCGCGGTTAAATCTCATATTTGATGGGCCAAACGGCGAGGACGTCATATGATAGATTTTCAACAAATCGATCGGGCGAGAAAAATACTGGAGCTGGGCGAAGACGCGACCATGGAGGAAGTGAAGGACGCCTACCGGAGGCTCTGCCTTAAGTATCATCCAGACAGATGCGGTGAAAAAGAGAAGAAGCACTGCGAAGAGATGATGAAAAAGGTCAACCATGCCAAGGATGTTGTCATGATGTATTGCGCGGGATACAGGTTCTCGTTCAAGGAAAAAGACGTGAAAAAGAACGTTATGGACAGGGAGATGTACGAGCACCTGAAAAGGTTTTACGACGGATGGCTCGGGGACCTGGACCTGTGAGTTTGACCGGTATAATGGACTGGAAATCGGAGGTTGTGCTATGATCGGAAACAGGCACCATGAGAACATGAAACCGAAAAGGCATGGATTTATAGCTGTATGCTCGGCAATAATCCTGTGCGCGATCGTTTATTCGTTCATTCCCCTTATCCCTTTCTGGCTTATGGCGCCCGCCGGTCCAAGCGATAACAATCAGGCGAATATTAAAAAACTCGAAAGTAATAAAGGCGCGTATTTTTCTTTCATAGTCTTTGGCGATAACCATGCCGGGTTGATCCTTAATGACGCGGCTACCCTGAAAGAGATCTGGCATATGAACAGGGAGGACAGGTTCCGCAAAGTCCCGATAGATTTTGTCCTAAGCGTGGGGGATGTTTCCCTGGATGGAGAGCCGGCTCATTTCAGGGCGTACAAGAAGATGCAGAAACTGATCAAATTTCCTGTTGTAGCGGCTATAGGCAACCATGACCCCAGAGAACTGTTTGAGGAGAATTGCGGCATAAGGGAATTTGGTTTTGTGAACCGAAATTCGTATTTTATCATTGTCGATAATGAGGCCGGAGAGGTCACAGAGACCCAATTTGCGTGGCTTGAAGACAGGTTGAAGGAGGGGCAGCATTACGACAATATTTTTATCGCCATGCACAAACCGCCGTTCGACCCTTGCCAGCAGGAATGGTACAACATGGACAATATGCCCTGGGCATACAGATTCCGCAAATTATGCGCCCAGTATAAGGTAAGGATGGTCTTTTGCGGGCATAAACACATGTTCAAGCACGAACGCTTTGACGGCGTCGATTATATAGTCACGGGCGGCGGCGGCATGGTCACGGAGATACCGGAATCGGAGGGCGGGTTCCTCCATTACATAAGGGTCATGGTCAATCATGATTATGTCACTTATGAAGTGCGCAGGGTATCCGCGCCTCTTTGGGAATACCCGGCCTATTATTTCTGGAAGGAGGCCATATACTGGGCGCGAAATTTGTACGGATCGGGCTACATCTTCGGCCGTAATACAAAGACGGAGCCGATCCGCGTGCAGAACTTGAACGATAAGGAATACTGGTTTTACGGTCCGCGTAAGTAACTGCGGTATCGATTGACAGCTTAGCGGTTGTCTGTTAAAATCCGTTTATCTATGAAGAAAACCGGGGATACCTGCCTTGTTATAATCTCGCTATCGGTTATTTGTATATTCCTTATTTTATCGGCCGGCGCGGATTTTTTCCATACTCATGCCGATTGTGACCATCACGACGATTGTCCCGCCTGCAAGTTATTGATCCACAACTTATTTGTCCCGGTGTTTTTCCTTACTCTTTCCGGTTTTCTTTATGCGTTTCCCCGAATAATATCCTATACCGCAGTATTGTCCGTCCCGGATTTCTGCAATACGTTACTTCGCCTGCGCTCTCCTCCCGCAATAACCTATCTTTAGTCCTTGTATTTTTTAAAATATTAATCAATTATATTTTCACTGGGGGAGATATCGATGAATAGGGGGATCGTCCTTTTGATCATGGTATTTTTATTTATCCCCTTGCTTGTAACCGATGCAAGGGGAAACGAGGTCGCCCGATTGCAGCAGGAATTGGCGGCATTGCGGACTCAGTTCAACGAGATGAGGGTGGATTACGAAGCGAGGATAAACCATCTTGAGACCAGGATGGAAGGCATGGCGAAGACATATTCGATCGAGGCGGCGAGGCCTAAGGCCATAGCCCCGGCTCAAACCGCGCCTGCCGGGCGTTATTTCCAGAGTTTTAACCCGGACCTGAGCGTGATCGGGGATTTTGCTTATCATGCAACGGATATGAAAGGCGCCGAATTCCGCAATCAGTTCCAGATGCGCCAGGTAGAGCTGGCATTTTCCGCCTCTCTCGATCCTTACGCGAGAGGCGATTTCTTCTTCCATGTGGAGCAGGAGGACGGCGAGTGGCACATAGGACTCTGCGAAGGATACATGACGCTTTTGACTTTGCCCATAGACGGATTGCAGGCCAAAGTAGGGAAGTTCAAGGTCGAGTTCGGCAAGGCCAACAGGTACCATCTGCATAACCTTCCGTGGGTCGACTTCCCGAATATGGTCACCCATTATTTAGGCGGAGAGGGGATGAGCGAACCCGGTGTTTCGGCAAGCTACCTTATACCGAATCCCTGGGATAAATATATAGAACTTACCGGGCAGGTTGTTAATAACCGTAATGGCGTGAGCTTTGCCGGCGCGGAAGGCACGAGCCTCGTCTATCTCGGCCACTTTAAGCTTTTCCACGACATCAACGAGGAATCGACAGTTGAATTAGGCGCGAGCCTCGCGACAGGCCCCAACGACGACGGCCTCGGCAGGTTCGGCACGAACATGACGACGCTTGAGGGAGTAGACTTCACCTATAAGTGGCGCCCCCTCCAGCAGGGCCTGTATAGATCGGTGGTGTTCCAGAACGAAGTCCTCTTCAGCCAGAGGGACCGTCCTTATCTTGATGACGGCGCGGATATAATAGACGACAAGCTCATAAACTCATGGGCCGCGTATTCGTCATTGCAGTATCAATTTGCCAAACGCTGGTCGGCCTTCGGCAGGTATGACTTCGCGGAATTCCCCGGCAATTCCTCCCGGCGGGACAACGCCTATTCTCTGGGCCTTACGTTCGCGCAAAGCGAGTATTGTTTCTGGAGATTGCAGTTCAAGCATACGGACAGGAATTACGACAAGGATTCGAGCGAGGTATGGCTGCAGTGTGATTTCGGATTGGGCCCCCACAGGGCTCACCAGTACTAACAATGCGAGGTGTTAAAGATGAGAAGCATATTTCTTTCGATATTGCTGTTCTTAAGCGCCGTGTCGCCTTTATGTGCCGCAGGCTCAAAGATAAAGATACTGACGACGACAGAAGATCTCAGGTCTATAGCCGAATATATAGGGGGCGACAGGGTGGCGGCGGACAGCCTTGCCAGGGGATATCAGGACCCTCATTATCTTGAGGCAAAGCCGTCTTTCATGATGAAGGCAAAAAACGCCGACCTCTTCATGCGGGTAGGGCTGGAGCTTGAAATAGGATACGAGGAATTGATAATAGACGGCTCGCGCAATGCCAGGATAAGGGTCGGGCAGCCGGGCCATCTAGATGTATCCGAAGGAGTGAATCTGCTGGAGGTGCCGACTACCACAAAAATAGACCGCTCGATGGGCGACGTCCACCCAATGGGCAATCCTCATTATTGGCTCGATCCGGAAAACGTCAAGATCATGGCACGGAATATAGCCAACCGTTTATCCGAGCTTTCCCCGGAAAATGCCGGATATTTTCAGGAAAACCTGGCGGCGTTCGATAAGAAGATGGACGAAAAGATGATCGAATGGAGATCAAAGCTCGCGCCGTTCAAAGGCAGAAAGATCGCTATCTATCATCGCAGCTGGCCGTATTTTGCGGACAGGTTTGGCTTGGTGGCAGCGTGCGAGCTGGAGCCTAAACCGGGCATTCCGCCGTCTCCGGGGCACTTGAAAGAAGTGATAGATATTATGAAACGGGATAAAATAAATGTTATACTTATGGAGGTGTTCTACGATGAAAAACCGGCTGAATTTGTCGCGGGCCAAACGGGCGCCAAAGTGATCGTGGTCCCGAATTCAGTGGGCGGCACCAAAGAGGCGAAGGATTATTTCAGCCTTATGGATACGGTCGTCGATAAGCTTGCGGAAGGCCTTAAGGGATGAGAAAAGTAGTCGAATTCAAGAGCGCGAGTTTAGGCTACGGGCGGAAAGCGGTATTCGACCGCCTGACACTCGATATTTACGAGAACGATTTTCTCGGGATCGTGGGGCCCAACGGGTCGGGAAAGACGACTTTCCTGAGGGCCGTTATGGGGCTTATCAAACCGCTGGGCGGAGAGGTCGTCAGGGCAGGCGCTCTTAAATTCGGCTATTGCATGCAGCGGCAGTTCATCGATACGCTTTTTCCGTTCACGGTCTTTGATATCGTCATGATGGCGCGCGTTTCGAGAAAAGGGGCTTTTAAAGGGCCGGACAGGGAGGACAGGGATAAGGTGTCGGAGTCCCTGGATATCGCCGGTATCCGGCATCTGGCACCCTCGGCTTTCCGGGACCTGTCGGGCGGGCAGAAGCAGAGGGTCCTCATAGCGCGCGCCTTAAGCCTTGAGCCGAATTTCCTGATCCTCGATGAGCCGACCACTGACCTTGATGTCAAAGGCGAGCGTGAGATACTGGAGCTGATAGCGTCGCTGCATAAGGACAAGAAGCTTACCGTGGTATTGGTAAGCCACGAGCTGAACGAAGTCATCAACTGTTCCGGCAAATTCCTGTTTCTGAACACCGGATCGCCTCATCGTATAGTCATGAAAGACGGCCTGAGCGCCGATATGTTATCGGAGATATTCGGCGTTAAAATGGGCTTTAAAAAAATAGACGGTAAGTACATAATCTCTTAAAAGGCCGCGGCCATGATGGAAATTTTCAGAGAACCCTTTATGTTGACGGCGCTGTCAGCCGGCCTTATCACAGGCGCGGCGTGCGCTTATCTCGGCGTATATATTATATTAAAAAGAGTAGTGTTCATGGGGATAGCGCTTGCCGAAGTCGCGGCTTTGGGGGTAGCGCTCGGCCTCTTCATAGGGATCAACCCTTTCGCGTGCGCTTCCGCGCTGACCCTTATCGGGGTCATCATATTCTGGGCCGCCCATGCGGAACGGAGCCTTTCAAGAGAAAGTTTCATAGGGTTCATTTATGTATTTTGCGCCTCCCTGGCGGTGCTGCTGATCGCGAAGAACCCTATGGCTGAGGCGAGAGGGATAAATCTTATTTCAGGGAACCTTCTATATGCGAAATGGCAGGACGTGGCGGTTCTTGGGATAGCGGTCTTCCTGGTCATGTCTGTCCATCTCGCGTTCTTTAAGAAATTCCTCTTCATTTCATTTGATAAAGAGACCGCTTTCACGGCAGGCGTGAGCGCGAATGCGCTCGACCTTTTGCTGTACGTGACTATAGGCATAATGATCAGCCTGGCTACAAAAACATGCGGCGTCATATTCGTTTTCGCATCGCTGCTGGTCCCTGCCATGATCGGGCTGGTTTTCGCCAGGCGGGTAAGGTCGATCTTTATTATAGCGTGTTTATCCGCCTGTCTTTGCGTTACGGCGGGGCTCGCGCTTTCGTATCTGTGGGACCTGCCGACGAGCCCCGTGATAGTTGTCTTATATGGCGTGTTTTTCGCGTCGGCCGCGGGGATCAAGCGCATTGCGGCGAAATAAGGCAAGGCGCGGGTTTGGCTTGACAGCCGGTTATTTTGTGCTACAATTTTAAGAAATATAACACCGGAGATCACGATGGCGCTCTTATCCAGGTTCGGCATTTCGCTGCCGAAAGACCTGCTGGCCGATTTCGACAAGCTTATAGCGAAGAAGAATTACACGAACCGCTCCGAGGCGTTCCGCGACCTTATCCGCCAGGAACTCGTTAAGAAGGAATGGGAAGAGGGCGAAGATGTCGCCGGGACGATCACGATCATCTATGACCACCACCAGCGGGAGCTTGTCACGAAGCTCATGGATATCCAGCACGACCACGGCAAGAATATCATATCGACCCAACATATCCATATAGATCACCATAATTGTATGGAGATCATAGCGGTGCGGGGCAGCGCCAAAGAGACTCAGAAGCTCGCCGATACGCTTAAATCGGTAAAGGGCGTTAAACACTCGACCCTCGGGATGTCCAGTACAGGAAAGCATATAAGATAAAGAGTATTATTTTTTTACCCAAAAGTAACACGAATTTAATAATCGTATTACCGAATACTATTAGACCGCGATAAAAGGGATCTAATGATGAGAAAAGTTATCGGCCTCGCTATCATATTATCGTTTGTCGCGGCACCATCCGTATCCTTTGCCAAAGAAGAGGGGGGATCGTCCGCGGTCAATCTGGGGACCATTTTGGTATCGGAGGAAGAGCGGTCATGGGGGACCCAGGATGTCCGTACCATCGACAGCGGCGAGATCGACAGGACCAGGGAGTCCAGGACAGCGGACGGCCTGCTTGGGAACATAGCCGGAATAGATCTTAAAAGGACGTCTTACGGCGGCAATACCGGGAGCGAGGTTATCCTGCGCGGATTTGACGAGTCGCGCTACCTGGTGCTGCTGGACGGCAGGCCCCTGAACGGCGCAGGCGTGTACGGCGGCAACTATGTTGACTGGGCCTCGCTTTCAACAGAAGATATCGAGCGCGTGGAGATAGTGCGGGGGACCGAGTCGGTGGAATACGGAAACACCCTTGGAGGAACGATAAACATCATTACGAAGAAGAGCACGGGTAAGACGAAGATAGATATTCGTTCTTCATACGGGTCCTATAATACCGTGGATGCCGCGGTTTCCCAGAGCGGCCGCCTCGGCGAAATGTTTTACGAAAACCTTTCATACGGCTACTGGAGGACCGACGGGTATTTAAGGAATAATCATAATAACCGCAATAATTTCGCCGGCAGGTTGAATATAGCCTTGCCGGGCGGTATCAACGCGGGCGTCGGGGCGCGGTATACGGTCCAGGAGAGAGGATTTATCGTTGAAAACTATGAAGGGGCCGCTTATTACAACAACGCGTATCCTGAGTCGCGCGAGGATAGCGGCGGAGGGCCTTATCCGCAATGGTGGGGCAAGCCCGGCCCGTTCGGCCCCGTCAGGCCTAAAATGTATTGGGGCGACGGAAGCTACTGGAAGGACAGAAGAGGGCAATATGATCTTACGCTGGAAAAAACATCCGGCTCTTTGGATATCAAAGCCCACGCGTACATGAACAAAGAAGAGAGGAAGGAGTATTATTACGCGATCGATAACAGCAGCAAACTTGTTTTGATGCGTTATTCCGAACCGGAAGATTCGTTGGGATGGTTCGTGAAGGCGGTGCAAACCGCCGGCAAACATACTATAAGGTATGGGTTCGAAGGCAAATATCTTGGGTACGGGGGCCAGGAGATCCCATACGCTGACAGGAGTTATTTCAGGGTCCAACCCGCTCCGTCAGACGGCGCGCCGGACGCAAGCCGGCTCAATTCCGCCTTCGCGCAGGGGACATGGTTTATCTCGCCTTCCCTGGACCTGAATGTCGGTTTGCGTTATGACCACTATCTTTCCAAACAACCCTCCGAGATCGAAAGACAGGGCTTAAGCCCGAAAATAGGGCTTGTCTACCGGTTGTGGAAAGATATAAAATTGGAAGCCGATCTCGGGCAGGCGTACAGGTTCCCCACATGTCCCGAGTCCTATTGGTATTTTGCCGGCTACCAGCCTCCGGACAGGAAGAGCCTCTTGCCCGAGAGGGCTATACAGGGTGAGATCGGCCTATCCAAGGAATTCGCGGATAAAGGAAAGATCGGCGCTCGGGGGTACTATTATTATGTGTATGACTATATACGGACGATATTCGGGTACAGGCCCTCAAGAGTGGTATATAATATCGATACGGTAATGTTATCCGGTATGGAGGTCGAGGGGGAGTATTCTATAATTAAAGATCTTACAGTCTTTGCAAATTATACGTATCAGACCACAACGAAGGACGGTGATGTGCTGGATAAGAGCTCGGCTTTGTCGGACAACCTTACCGAGCTGCCCGAGAACAAGGTGAACGCGGGATTGCGGCATCTATACCGCGGCCTTACGACGGAATTCGTGATGAGATATGTCGATAAGCGGCAGGAGCTTACGGGAAGCGCGCTGGGCCCCGACGCATCAAGCCTTTCAGCCCTGGCAAAGTTCGCGACGTTCGATCTGAATTTTACATATAAGATGCTGGACCGGAAAAATTGCACAGGTACCGTAGAATTCAAGATTGGGAATCTGTTCGACGCGAGGTATGAAGAGACGAGCGGCTTTCCCATGCCGGGCAGGACGGTCACGGGAGGGGTGAATGTGCGCTTCTGATGCTTTTATGAAGATAACGCTATCCCCGGTAGGTTTTGTGAAAAATAGTTTTAATGAACGCCCTCCGGAGCCGGGCAGGATCCGGAAAGAACCGTCTAAGATAGTGGTCTTTCCCAGGTATGCGGACGGGCTTTACCGTATACGCGAACATAAACACCTTGAGGTCATCTTCTATTTTCACAGATCGAAAGGGTATATGCTTAAGTGCAAGACGCCACACTGGGGTGTCCGAGGCGTATTTGCCTCGCGCAGTCCGTATAGGCCCGCTCCTCTCGGCCTTATGAAGGTTGAGCTGATATCCGTCAGGGGAAACGAGCTTATTGTCAAAGGGCTGGACGCGCTTAACGGCACGCCGGTCGTGGATATAAAACCGTATGTGGCCCGGTGGGGATCGAAAAGGGGGAAAGGGTATAATGGAAAAGGGAAAAGACCCGAGGGAAGGGATCAAGGGTTTATTGGCAAAAGGCGGCCTGAAAAAGCTTCTCGTTAAAGCGGGGGAGATACACGGCCATTATTGTTCCCATGTGGCGCTCGGGGTCATGGCTACCTATTTCGCTTTTAAGAAACTGGGGATAACCGACAGCACGGGCATGGAGGAGATCCTGGCGGTCGTCGAGTGCAACAACTGTTTTGTCGACGGCATACAGGCTGTCAGCGGCTGCACTTTTGGAAATAACGCCCTGATATATAAAGATCTCGGCAAGACAGCGGTGACGTTCATCGACCGCAAGACGAAAAGGGCGGTGCGACTGGCGGCGAAATATACCGGCGAAGATGCGACGAACGATCCGGAAGCGGAGGAGGCAAGGTCGTTATTCGATAAAGCGGTCAAGAGGAGAGAGAAGCTTGCGCCACGGCAGATGGAACGCATGAAAGAGCTTTGGACGAAGATGTCCTTCGCGTCGCTTTCGAGGCCCGAGAGCGAGTTATTCGATATAAACTTCCCGGAACCGGAGGTTATTGCCTACGCTCCGATATTTGATTCGATAAAATGTTCGGTTTGCGGTGAGAGCGCGATGGAGACGCGCGTACGGATGAAAGAAAACAGTCCCGTCTGTATCCCTTGCGCCGGTGACGAATATTGGATGGTCGCCGGCAGGGGCATACACCCCGCAGGAAAGAAATAGGGGCATGGGAACAAAAAATATCTTTAGAGCTTTATTTGTGACGCTGTTCACGGCGCTTTCGTGCTGTCAAAACGGCGCTATGTCGTCAGAAGATGCCATGCCGGTCACCGATATGGCCGGAAGATCGGTAGAGGTCCCGCGGGCGGTCAACAGGATAGTTTGCGCGGGGCCGGGGACGCTGAGGCTTATCACATATCTGGAGGCAACGGACAGGGTCGTGGCGATCGAATCCGGGTTCGAAAAAGACAGCCCGGCCGGCAGGCCCTACAGGATAGCGCATCCGGAATTGGCCGGGCTTCCGGGGATCGGCCAGGCGTCGCCTTCCCCCCAGCCTGATCCCGAGGCGCTGCTTACCGTCAAGCCGGATGTCATATTTATTTCGTACGTTGAAGGGCGCATAGCGGATAACCTGCAAGGGAAGACAGGCATCCCCGTAGTAGTTTTAAGTTACGGCGACCTGGCGGCGTTCAATAACGGACACGTATTCGATTCATTAAGGCTGGCGGGCAGGATCCTCGATAAGAACGGCAGGGCAGAAGCGGTGATACGCTTCATCAAGGATTGCGAAAAAGACCTGCGAGTCAGAGCGGAAAAGATCCCGGACGACAGAAGGCCGAGAGTGTATGTCGGCGGGCTCGGCTTCAAAGGAACCCGCGGGATAACCAGCACCGAATACTCGTATCCGGCGTTTGAGCTTCTGCGCGCCAGGAATGTCGTGTCCGAACCCGGTAAAAAGGGCCATATATTCATCGACAGGGAGAAGATACTCGAGTGGGATCCCGATATCATCTTTATAGACGGAGGGGGCATGGACATTGTAAGGGATGACCGTAAAAAAGACCCCGAGTTCTATGATCTCCTTACCGCGGTCCGGAATGGGAACGTGTACGGGCTATTTCCGTATAACTATTATACCACTAACATCGATACTGCCCTGGCGGACGCCTATTTTATCGGTAAGATCATCTATCCTGAATGCTTTGAGGACATAATCCCGGAGAAAAAAGCGGATGAGATCTACTCCTTTCTTGTAGGTAAACCCGTCTATGATACGATGAAGAGCGATTGGGACGCTTTTACAAGGATGCGTTTTAATGAAAGAAGATAGAGCGGAGCATAATAGCGAGGCTGTCCGGCAATACGCCCGCTACAAGCGCAGGAAAGTATTGGTCGGTTTATTTCTTCTGGCCGCGCTCTTCGCGGTCGCCGTGTACTCCGTGTGCGCCGGGTCTGTGCGCCTGAGCATAGGCCAGATCGTCGATGCGCTGTTTCGGCACGGCGACAGGATGCACGAAGTGATCATCTGGAATATACGCCTTCCCAGAGTCTTGGCGGCGATCATCGCCGGGATGGGCTTGGCCGTGGCGGGCTGTGTCATGCAATGCGTTTTGCGCAATCCTCTCGCGTCACCTTTCACGATGGGTATTTCGCAAGGCGCGGGATTCGGAGCGGCCTTCGCGATCATAGTCCTGGGGGCGGGGGCCGCGCAGAGCGCGGGCCTAGCCGCGATCCTTAACAATCCCTATGCGGTGGTGTTATTCGCGTTTGCAGGTTCCCTGATCGGTATAGTCACGATCCTGGCGCTGGCAAAATTCGCGCGATTGTCCGCTCAGGCGATGGTCCTGGCGGGTATCGCGATGGGCACGCTCTTTAGCGCTGCCACGATGCTCCTGCAGTATTTTGCCGAGGACATAAAAGTCGCTTCGGTCGTATTCTGGACCTTTGGCGACATGGGAAGAGCAGGAAAAACGGATGTGTTGATCATGTTCCTGATAACCGTTCCCGCGCTTGTTTATTTCATGCTCAGCAGGTGGGAATACAATGTGCTGGAAGGCGGGGAAGAGACCGCGAAAGCGCTGGGGGTGAATACCGAAAGGCTGAGGCTCGTCGGGGTGCTGCTGGCCTCCCTTATAACGTCCGTATCCGTCGCGTTCCTGGGCATCATCGGGTTCATCGGGCTGGTTGCTCCTCATATGGTGAGAAGGATCGTCGGAGGAGATCACAGGTATCTGATACCTATATCCGCGATCTTCGGCAGCTTGCTTTTATTGGGCGCCGATACGATATCCAGGACGATAATGCCGCCAGCCGTATTACCCGTCGGTATATTGACGTCTTTCATGGGCGTTCCGTTATTTATGTATCTGATATGGAAGAAAAGAAAACAGTACTAGCGCATACATCAGGGCGCGCGTAAGAGGCGTAAAAAATGGACCTTACATTGCGGGGCGTGGAGTTCGCGTATCCGAGCGTTCCTGTCTTGAAGGGCGTATCCTTTGAGCTGAACGGCGGAGAAATGCTGGCCGTGGTCGGGAAGAACGGTTCGGGTAAGTCCACGCTTATAAAATGCATAAACAGGATACTGAAATACCGCAGCGGCAACATATCCGTGCAGAGGGAAGAAGTGAAAAATATGGGAAGGAGGGAGATCGCCGGAAAGATGGCGTATCATCCCCAAAAAACTTCCTACAATTTTCCCGTTACCGTATTCGATACGGTCCTTATGGGGCGGTATCCTCACTCGGATTGGAGCGGTGATAAGGAAGGCGAGCAGCGCGTCTGGGAAGTCTTAAGGCTCTTGAACCTCGAAGGGCTTGCCCTGCGGGATTATAACGAGATCAGCGGGGGACAGCAGCAGAAGGTTGTTATAGCCAGGGCCCTTGCCCAGGAAGCGAAGATACTCCTTCTCGATGAGCCCACAAGCGATCTTGATATACGGTATCAGCTTGAGGTGATGGAAATAATAAGAAGACTGGTCAAAGAGAGCGGCATTTCAGCTATAGTAGCCATCCATGACCTGAATTTAGCGTCGAGATACTGCGACCGGATAGTCATGTTGTACAACGGCGTAATATTCAGCGCCGGGACTCCCCGTGAAGTATTTACCCCCGAAAACATCGCCAGCGTTTACGGCGTGGACGCTTCGGTGCGTGAACATGAGGGCACCGTCCATATCATCCCCAAGAGGCCTATTTAAAAATCCTGCCGGTAGTTCCAAAGAAGGTTTTCATTTTTCCTTTATGTTTAATACAGTATAGGTTATAATAAAGGCAAAAGCATTTGTTCGCAATAAATAACTTGAGCATGGAAAAGGATTTTAATTCGGGAGCAAGAAAGACATGAGAAGAATACTGCTGCTCATCCTTCCGATACTTATCATCATCACGGCCGTGCTGACCGTTTTTGGGGTCCTCCAGGTGCGTTTCGAGCAGGATAAGCTGGTGGATGACCTGAAGAGGAAGGCGCGGGCTGTCGCCGAGAGCATGGAATTTTCTGTAAGGCATATCTTATCGGAAAACGATACGCGCAGCGCCGCGCGGCTTGCGGAGAGGTTCCAGAGAAGGGAGCGCCTTCAGGGCTGCGCCATCTATGACAAGGAAGGCAGCATCTTCGCCATCACGGAGCGGTTTTCCGACTGGAAGGACAAGGATAAGCCGTACCTGAAGGATATCCTCGCCAATAAGACGCCGCGCGGGGCGGTCGAAAAGTTCAAGGACTACGCCGTCTACAGCTACATTATCCCCATCATGGACGACGAGGGGAATGTCATCGGCCTGGCCGAGATCATTTATGATACTTCCTATGTCTTCAAGCAATTGACCGAACTCTGGCAAAGGCTCAGCATAGCGCTCATAATCCTCGTAGTCCTCATCATCGCCATTGCCCTGTTCGTGCAGTGGCGGTTCTTTGTCGCGCCTGTCGACCGCCTTACCGAATGGTTCAAGCGTTTTCAGAAAGGCGAGACGGACGATAAGCACCCCATAACAGAGAAGGGTGAGCTGGGCAAGCTCGCGAGCGAGGTCGAGCAGGTGGCCCTTGGCCTCCGGGTCGCGCGAAAGGCGGCGAGTGAAGAGGCATCGCTGCGCATCCAGAGGGAAGACCTCTGGACAGAGGCAAAGCTCAAGGACCTTGTCCGCGCGAAACTGGGCGAGAACGCGCTCGTCGTCGTCTCCAACAGGGAGCCGTATATGCACGTCCTGGACGAGGCGCTCGGCACGGTAAAGTGCGTCCGCCCGGCAAGCGGCGTTGTCACCGCGCTAGACCCCATCATGCGCGCCTGCGGCGGCATCTGGGTCGCCCACGGCAGCGGCAATGCCGACAGGAAGGTCGTCAATTCCAAGAACAAGCTGGGTGTCCCGCCCGAGGATAACAGGTATATAATGAAAAGAGTCTGGTTGTCCAAGGAGGAAGAGAACGGCTACTACTACGGGTTCTCGAACGAGGGATTGTGGCCGCTATGCCATATCACTCACACAAGGCCCATATTCAGGGAGTCGGACTGGCAGATGTATAAAAAAGTGAACCAGAAGTTCGCTGACAGCATAGTGGAGGAGCTGCCGGCAAAGGAGCCCTTTGTCTTCATACAGGATTACCACTTTACGCTCCTGCCGCGCATGATAAAGGAAAAGAGGCCCGATGCGACGATAGCGCTCTTCTGGCATATCCCCTGGCCGAACCCCGAGGTCTTCTCCATATGCCCTTACCAGCAGCTTATCCTGGACGGCATGTTGGGATGCGACCTGATCGGTTTTCATGTCCAGTACCATTGCAATAATTTTCTCGATACGGCGAACCGGCTCCTGGAATGCCGCGTGGACACCGAGAAGTTCAGCATCGTGCGTTTCGGAAAAGAGACATTTATCAGGTCGTTCCCGATAAGCGTGGATTTCGGCATAGAGAACGCAGACAGGCAAAAAGAGCGTAAGGCCATGGACAGGATACGCAGGGAGTATGAGCTCGACGGCAAGATAATCGCCCTGGGTGTTGACAGGATCGATTATACCAAGGGGATCGCCGAGCGTATCATGGCCGTAGACAGGTTCCTCGAGAAATATCCCGAATACAGGAACAAATTCGTTTTCATCCAGCTGGGGGCGCCGAGCCGGACCCACATAAAACGCTATCATGACCTGATGGCGGAGATAGACGAGCTTGTGGAGAAGGTGAATTGGAAATACATGGAGGGGGAGTGGAAGCCCATCATATACGTTAAGAGGCATCTCTCGCCCGAAGACATAAAGCCTTTCTACAAGATGGCCGATACCTGTATCGTGAGCTCGCTCCATGACGGCATGAACCTGGTGGCCAAGGAGTACGTCAGCGCGAAGAACGACCTTAACGGCAGCCTCATATTGAGCCGTTTCACCGGCGCGGCCAGGGAATTGACCGATGCCGTGCAGATAAATCCTTATGCCATAGAGGAATTCGCGGAAAGCATAAAATACGCCTTGGAGATGCCGCCCGAAGAGAGAGCAAGGCGCATGGAGAACATGCGCAAGTCCGTCGCCGAGAACAACATCTACCGCTGGGCCGGCGCCATGATCACGGAGCTTACGGCATTGAAGAAGGCGTAGCGGGAAAGTTACGGCGGCCCACATGAAATACCTGTTCGACAGCTGGAAGGATGTGAAGAGAGGCCTTGAGAACAAGCGGATATTCGTCTTCCTTGATTATGACGGCACGCTGACGCCTATAGCGAAGACCCCCTCGAAGGCCTTTATCTCCCCGGAGGCACGCAGCCTGTTGAAGCGGTTGCTGAAAAACGGAGCATGCAAGATCGCGGTAATAAGCGGCAGGGGATTGGGTGACATCAAAAAGATGGTCGGTGTAAGCGGCATTATCTATGTCGGAAATCACGGCCTCGAGATAGAGGGGCCCAAGCTGAGATTTAAAAGCCCTTTATCGCCCGGTTTCTTAAAAATATTGGAGAAGATAGGCCGTGAGCTGCGCGAGGCCCTCTCGGCGATCAAAGGCGCCATCGTGGAGCATAAGGGGTTGACGCTAAGCGTCCATTACCGGATGGCGGACAAAAAGGACGCGTTGGCCGTGAAGAATTTTTTCTATGAGGTGATGGAACCCTATATCGTTAAAAACGAGGCGCACGTCACTTTCGGCAAGAAGGTCTTTGAGGTGAGGCCGCCCATGCGCTGGGATAAAGGCAAGGCGGTCATGTGGCTTTTGGCAAGGCAGCGTTTCGCCAAGAGAGATGCCGTAAAGGCCGTCTATATAGGAGATGACGTTACGGACGAGGACGCTTTCAGGGTATTGCGGGACAAGGGCCTGACGATAGTCGTGGGAAGGCCGCTTCTCTCTTGCGCGCAATATTACCTTAATAACCCGGGAGAAGTGGCGTCGTTCCTTAAAAAGATCGTTTTATTATGTAAAGAGTAAAGTATGGAAAACCTGGTAAAAGCAAAAGAGCCCTTCCTTTTCTATACGCGGGTCCATCTTTCCGAATTGACCGGGCTTAAGGCCTCGAACCTGGAGCAGTTGCTGGAGATATTAAAGACGGCTCCGGGCGCGTCCATCTATCACCATACCCACCGGTTCCTGCAGCAGCACCAGTATCTTTCGCCGGAGCCGCCCAATGATTTCGCTTATTGGGTCACAAATGTGCTGGGTGAGATAGAACTGGGCGAGCGCCTGGCAAGCATAGATACCGTGGAGTTCATTTCCGTACGCGACCTGCGCGACAAGATAATCCAGATCATAGAGCAATATGTGGAGGAGGTCCCTTCAGCCGCGCTCAGGTTCGCGAGGAAGAACGAAGAGTTCTATTTCATAAAATCGGTCAGTTTCGTCCTTCCCACAAATTACGTGGCGCGCGACCTGGCGGAATTTGCCGGTATCCTGGGAAAGATAACGCTGGACTCGATCTATTTCCATATGTTCGAGGCGCGGCTGCGCCTCGAGAAGAAGACGAACGACTTTTCGCTGTGGATCGAGGACTCGCTCGATAATAAGGAGCTGGCCCGCAGGATCGCGCGGCTCGACCCTTATACCCATACTCTCGATGACTTGCGCAAAAAACTGATCGGATTGGTGTCGGCATGCCTAAAATAGACGAATATATACCCATAGTCGGCCAGGCGGTCATAGACGACCTGAAGCTCATTGCCGACAGGCTGAAGGGCAAACTGATGCAGCATGTTAACTCTACCGCCATGGGCGGCGGAGTCGCCGAGATACTTAACCGCATGCTTCCCCTGTTCAACGAGCTCGGCATCAACACGCGATGGGACGTCATAAAAGGCGGCGCGCAGTTTTTCGAGGTGACGAAAAAATTCCATAACGCGCTGCACGGCAAGAGAGTCGATTTTACCCAGGGTGATATGGATATGTTCCTGGAGACGGGCCGGAAGAACCTGGAGGAGGTCGAGATCCGGGGCGATGCCGTATTCATCCACGACCCGCAGCCGGTGACGCTGGTGGAAAAGCGGGGAGACAACAAGTGGGTCTGGCGCTGCCATATCGACATATCGAGCCCGGACAGGGATATCTGGAAATTTCTAAAGGACTTCGTCCTCCGGTATGACGCTGCTATATTTTCGGCGCCGTCTTTTTCGCAGAACATGTCCATGAGGCAATTTCTGATATCCCCTTCCATAGACCCTTTGAGCGATAAGAACAAAGAGCTTCCGGCCGAGCTCATCGATTCGGTCCTGGAAAAATACGGCATAGTCAGGAACAAGCCCATCATCACCCAGATATCCAGGTTCGACCGCTTGAAAGACCCGCTAGGTGTCCTCGAGGCCTATAAACAGGTGAAGAAGCGTATAGACTGCCAGCTGATCCTCGCCGGCGGCGGCGCGACGGACGACCCCGAGGGCGTGCAGGTGCTGGAAGAGGTTAAGGAAAGGGCCGGCAAGGACGAGGATATCCATATACTCCTCCTGCCGCAGAACGACATCGAGATCAACGCCCTTCAGAGGGGATCCGATGTGATCTTGCAGAAATCGCTGAGGGAAGGGTTCGGCCTCACGGTGACCGAGGCATTGTGGAAGGCAAAGCCGGTGGTGGCCTCATGCGTAGGCGGCATCCCACTGCAGGTAAAGAATAAATTTTCGGGCCTCCTGTGCCATTCCGTAGAAGGCGCCGCGTTCGCCATAAAACAGTTTTTGAACAGCCCGCAGTACGCTAAAAAAATGGGTGAGAACGGCAGGGAGCATATAAGGAACAATTTCCTGATAACACGCCATCTCAGGGATTACATGCTGGTCTTCATTTCTTTGCAGCACAACGAAGATATCGTTTATTTATAGGACAATAGTCGGATAAAACGGAGAAGAAGATGCCGGAAACAAAAGTTTTTAAGAACAAGATCTTGATGATAGGCTGCGGTTCCGTGGGCAAGTGCGCCTTGCCGGTCCTCTTGAAGCACGTAGACGTACCCTATAAGAATATCACGGTCGTGGATTTCGCGGATAAGCGCAGACTCCTGATGCCATGGATGAAGAAAGGGTTGAAGTATTCCCAGGAACGCATCACCCCTATAAACATGGCGAAGGTCCTCTCCAAGCATGTCGATACGGGCGGTGTCATAATCGACCTCTCGTGGAACATAGACTGTCTGGACATGCTGGGCTGGTGCCACGACAACAAGGTGTTGTATGTCAACACGTCCGTCGAGGAATGGGACCCTTACGCGTCCATACACAGCAAAAGCCCGTTCAAAAAGTCGCTTTATTATAAACAGATGGAAATACGCAAAATGAAGGCGAAGTGGAACGACGGCTCGATAACGGCCGTGCTGGACCACGGCGCCAACCCCGGCCTCATATCGCACTTCACCAAAAGGGGCCTCGTCGACATAGCCAAAAAAGCGATAATGGACAAAACAACGCCGAGAAAGCAGGCCAAAAACCTTAAGCGGCTTTTGCATGAGAAGGACTTCGCCCGCATTGCCATGGCCTTGGGGGTAAAGGTCATCCATTGCAGCGAAAAGGACACGCAGACGACGAACAAGTTCAAGGAGCTGGATGAGTTCGTCGGGACATGGAGCATAGAAGGCCTTCGCGAAGAAGGCACGGCCCCCGCGGAGATGGGGTGGGGCACTCACGAAACTAAGCTCCCGATGATGACCCATGTGCCGCCGTACGGGCCTAAGAACCAGATATTCCTTTCCCAGATGGGCATGAATACATGGGTGCGCTCATGGGTGCCTGATTGCGAGATAATCGGCATGGTGATAAGGCACGGCGAGGCGTTCTCGATATCGGATAAGCTTACCGTCTGGAAGAACGGCAAGGCCGTTTACAGGCCGACCGTGCACTACGCGTATTCGCCTTGCAACGAGACGCTGTTATCGCTGCATGAGCTGCGCGCCAGGAACTATGAGCTTCAGACCAAGCTGAGGATAATGAGCGACGAGATAGTGAAAGGCGAGGACACGCTCGGGGCCTTCATCATGGGACACAGGTATACCTCCTGGTGGACGGGCTCGATCCTGGGTATCAAAGAGTCGAGAAGGCTCGTCCCGCACCAGAACGCCACGACCATCCAGGTCGCCATAGGCGTGGTATCGGCCGTGCTCTGGATGATGGAGAACCAGAGCAAAGGCGTCTGCGTGCCGGACGATCTTCCGCATGATTTCATATTGAACATAGCTAAACCGTACCTCGGGAAGTTCGTGTCGGAACCTTCGGACTGGACGCCATTCAAGAACTACCAGATATTTTTCGGCGAGAACCCCGATTCTTATCTCGACAAGAAGAACATGTGGTGTTTCAAAAATTTTCTTTTCAAACATTAAGGGGAGACGGAATATGAAAAAGATAACAATATTGTTTGTGTTGATGCTCACGGCATCGGTTTGTTTCGCGGATGTCGGCGAAGAGGCCGCAGCGCCGGCCGCGCCGGCGAAGGCGGATGAAGGCGCTGTAGGGACGACCGAGCTTTACACGGGCCAGAACGTCGTCATAAAACTCAAGTCAAATAAGACGACAGGCTACAGCTGGGAACTTGCCGACCCTGTCGATCCGGAGATGCTTGAGTTCGTAAGTTCCGAATATATGGTCCCCGAGACACCGATGGCAGGCGCCGGCGGCGAAGAAATATGGACATTTACGGCGCTGAAGGCGGGCGAGGCGCAGATATCCTTCAGGTATATCCGGCCGTGGGAGAAGGGCATCCCGGCGTCACAGAAGGCGACGTTCATCGTAAAGATAAAAGAGGCGCCGGCCGGGGGGAAAGCTTCCTCGGTGAGGCCGGTCGCGCCGAACATGGTAACGGGCACGGTCGAATCGATCGAATTCGCGGACCTCTGGAGGAAGCCTAACCCGACACTCGTCATCACCGATGAGAGAGGCGAGCGTGTGAGCTTCGAGGTCAAACCGTCGGCGCCGGTCTACGGCGACAGCGGCTCATTTTTTACGCTGCGTCAGGTCTCTCCGGGCGACAGGATAAGCGTCAATTACCGGAAGGGCCGGACGGGCGTTAATGAGGCGGCGGTAATCCGGGTGATGGGGAAATGATAAAACGCAGGGCGGAACAGGCTGTCGAGGTGCGCAATAACATGCGTGGTGGTCCGGGAGAGGTCGTTATACGGCATCATCTTGCCAAAGAAGATATGAACGCCAAGTGCCGCCTCTGCGCGCAGCTTGTCCTTAAGCCGGGTTCAGGCATCGGCCTCCATGAGCACGCCGGCGAAGACGAGGTCTTCATCATCCAGCAGGGCAAGGCCCTTGTAACCGACGGCGGTAAAGAAGCAAATGTCGAAGCCGGCGACTGCGTATTGACCGGTAAAGGCGCTTCCCATTCGGTCACAAATACCGGCGATACGGATCTCGTCATAACAGCCGTCATAATGCAATATTGAAAGATATGGCCACAGACTTTCCTTCCGAGGCATTACTGCCGCAAAAGACGGTCTTTAAAAAAGGATCGTCTCTCCGGATAGCCGAAGAGGCTTTGGAATTCGGCTCCGAAGGGCTGATAGTGCACGGGAATTCCCTCGAGAAGAGCGGCAGGAAGAAAGCGATAATAAACAAATTTCCTTCCTCCGCGAAGGTCGAGGCCTTCTGCCGCGGGACGGGTGAGCCGGCGCTCGATGAGATCCCCATTGTCATAGAAAAAGCGAAGAAGATAAAGGCGAAGTGGATCGCCGGCATCGGCGGCGGGAGCGTCCTGGACCTTGCAAAGGCGGCCGCGGGCCTTTTTAACGCGAAAGAGAAGGCCTCTCATTACCAGGAGGGCGGCGCGCTAAAGGAGAGCGGCATACCTTTTATCGCCGTCCCTACGACAGCCGGGACCGGCTCCGAGGCGACGCCGAACGCCGTCATCATCAATAAAGAGAAAAAGGCGAAACTCTCCATACGCGACAGGGGTTTTCTCGCCAGGAAGGTCATACTTGACGCCGATCTTCTGAAAGGGACGCCTGTCCCGGTAAAGGCTTTCGCCGGGATGGATGCTTTCGTCCAGGCGTACGAGGCCTATACGTCCAGGAATTCGACATGGTTCAGCGACACCTTCGCGCTTAAAGCCATCAAGCTCATCGATAAGAACATCCTTCAGGCATGCGAGATGGAAAATGAGGAAAGCCTGTCGGCCCTTCTTTTGGGCAGCTACCTGGCAGGCATAGCGCTTGCCTCCGCGAGGCTCGGCGTCATCCACGGCATCGCCCATCCGCTCGGCGTACTGTACGGCATGTCGCACGGACTCGTCTGTTCGGCCTGTTTCATCCCATCGCTGAAGGTCAACAGGGAGATGATAGGGGAGAAATATGATATCATGAGCGGCGCGATAGGCATGGACCTTACCAAGAGGGTCGAGGCGCTTTTAAAAAGCCTCAATATATCCGCGCCGTTCAAGGGGAAAAAGCTGGTCGAGAAGGAAAAGATCGTCGAAGAGACGCTCGCGTCCGGCTCCACCGCGGCGAATCCCAAAAAGATCACGGCCGCCGACGTCGAATCGATATTGTCCGAAATGTTTTAGCATCCGCAAAAGGAAAGCGAAAATGCGCGCGAAAAAGAGACCTAATATGCGGCGCGAAAATACCGCGATATTGCTCAGAGATGTTATGGATAATATCCCTGACATGATCTATGTCAAGGATATCAAGAACCGTTTTGTCCTCTCCAACAAGGCCCACGCCTCGACATTCGGCCTCAAACCGGAACAGTTGGTGGGTAAAAGCGACCTTGATCTCTTCCCTGAAAGCCTTTCCAGAAAATATTTCGCGGACGACAACCGCCTCCTGAGGACGAAGAGGCCGATCCTGGACAAGATCACGGCCGCGCCGAGGCCTGACGGCGGCATCACCTACGTCAGCACGACCAAGGTGCCGCGTTTCGACAAAAAAGGCAGGGTCATCGGCTCGATCGGTATCACCCGTAACGTCACCGAGCGCATGACCGCCGAGGAGCAACTGAGGTTTCATAAAGAGCGCCTCGAGAGGCTTTTAAAAGAGCGCGAGCGGCTGAACCGGCGGCTGCAGCAGCTCGTCCTCAAAGACCCGCAAACAGGGCTCTATAACCACCGGTACTTAAGCGAGGCGATCGAATCGGAGCTCCATAACGCGAAACACTACCGCCATGCCCTATCGCTTATACTGATAGACATAGATTACTTTAAATCGATCAATGATGTCTACGGCCATGAGTTCGGAGACCTTGTCCTGAAACAGGTCGTCGCGTTGATAAAGAAGCTTCTCAACAGGCACGGCACCATGGTCAGGTTTGGCGGCGAGGAGTTTATGGCCCTTTCACCCGGCATGGGCCGGCGAAAATCCCTGGCGCTTGCCCAGAAGATAGTCGAGGCGGTGAGCCTCAACAAGTTCGGCAATGCCAAGCATAAGGTGAAGCTGAGCGTGAGCGCGGCTGTCGTGGCCCATCCTGAGGATATCGTGGCCAGGGGCGCTGACATGATAAGCCTGGCAGACAAGGTCCTGGACAGGGCCCAGGATGAAGGGGGGAACAGGGTCTGTTCTTCGCCGGACCTTAAGAAGAAGAGGCCGCAGATCCCGGAGCTGGGCGGGGGCATAAAGTTCCTGAGGGAGAAGGTCCAGAAGCTCACCAAGCGCGGCAACCAGAGCCTGATAGAGGCGATCTTCGCTTTCGCGAAAGCGATAGAGATGAAAGACCAGTATACAGGCGATCACGTCGAGAAGACGGTCTACTACGCCACGCATATAGCCAAAGAGCTGGGGCTGCCGAAGAGGGACATGGAGCTCATGAGGCAGGCGGCTATCCTGCACGACCTGGGAAAGGTGGGCATCAGCGATAAGATCCTTCTTAAAAGGTCGAAACTGACGAAGAAGGAATTCAACGAGATCAAAAAACACCCCCAGATCGGCATAGATATCCTCAGGCCGCTGAAGAACATGCGCGATATCATACCGTACATCCTCTACCATCACGAACGTTGGGACGGCAGGGGATATCCGGCCCACCTGAAAGGCGAAGAGATACCGGTCTTGGCGCGCATCATCGCCATAGCCGACGTCTACCAGGCGCTCACATCGGACAGGCCTTACCGGAAAGCGCTATCAAAGAAGGAAGCGATGGAGATAATAAAGAAAGACTGCGGTTCCCGCTTCGACCCGAAAGTCGTCAGCGCGTTCCTCAGGGTATTAAAGCGCACCAGATAAGGCGGATGAAAGGGATGGATGAACTTTAAGCGTCTCATGATCAAGGCGTTGTTCTTCAAGGCGCGCGCTTTTGAAGAGGCCACCAGGGATCCCATCGCCGCGCAAAAGCGCGTGCTTTTTGATTGCGTAGCCCGCGGCAAGGGCACGGAATACGGCCGCGCATGCGGCTTTTCCGGCATAAAGTCCATAAGCGATTTCCAGGCATCAGTGCCGCTGGCCGATTACGAGCGCCTCCGCACTTACATAGACCGGATGAAAAAAGGCGAGGCCAATATATTGACAGCCGATCCGGTCATCCTCTTTGGCTCCACCAGCGGCACCACGGCCCAGCCTAAGCTTATCCCGATCACGAAATATTCCCGCGCCGTCAAAGCCGGCGTCATGGACATCTGGGCGTATTATGTCGCCAGGGACCATCCACGCGTTGTGGACGGGCGTGTCCTGGCTGTCGTGAGCCCGGAGATCGAGGGCTATACCGAAAGCGGCATCCCATACGGCGCGGAAAGCGGACATGGCTACAAGAACATGCCCTGGGCGGTCAAGGGCCTTTACGCCTTGCCATACCAGGTATTTGACATCGCGGATTATGAATCGCGTTACTATTGCATACTGAGAATAGGAATGGAGTGCGGTGATGTTACCACAGTGGTGACCCTCAATCCCAGCACTTTTATCATATTGTGCCAAAAGGCGGAGTTCTGGAAAGGCCGCATTATAGAGGATATAGAGAACGGCACTCTCTTTGCCGGACTCGATATATCTTCCGATATAAGAAAGGCCCTGGAGAGGATCCTGAGGCCGAATCCCGGCAGGGCGGAAGAGCTTAAGGCGATAGTGAGTGAGAGAAAAGAGCTGCTTCCTAAGTATTTCTGGCCCCGCCTGGAGGTGATCGAATGCTGGAAGGCCTCCGCCGCGAAACTGTATCTGAAGGAGCTGCCGAGGTATTTCGGCGCCGTGCCGGTGCGGGACCTCGGATGCCTTTCGACCGAAGCGCGCAGCTCGATACCCATGGGCGATAAGGGCGCGGGGGGTGTGCTGGCGATCAACGCCAACTTTTACGAATTCATCCCGAAAGAGGATATCGATAAGGAAAAAAAGAGGATACTTCTATGTGATCAGCTGGAGGCCGGCAAGGAGTATTTCCTGGTCGTGACGACGCCGGGAGGGCTTTACCGCTACAACATAGACGACATCATACGCGTCGACGGGTTCTTCAACAAGACGCCGGTGATAGAATTCGTGCAAAAGGGACTGAACGCGGTCTCCCTGGCCGGCGAAAAACTTTATGAAGCGCATGTCAGCAGGGCCGTGAACAGGGCGCTTGCCAGGCACAGGCTTTCGATCGGGTTCTTTTCGGCATCAGTGGAGTGGGGAAGTCCTCCGCGGTACCTATTTTTGATGGAATTCAGCGATCATCCTTCGCCGGAACAGAAGAGGGCGCTCCTAAGGTCCATAGAGGAAGAACTGTACGGCCAGAACAGCGAATATAAAGAGAAGAGAAGGGCGCAGCTTCTCGGCGCGCCCGTATTAAAGGTGGTGGCGCGCGGCGATTTTGAACGATACCGCGCGAGGAAGATAGGCGAAGGTTCCCCTGACAGCCAATTCAAGGTCCCTGAGCTTGTCGCCGACTTCGAATTTCAGGATAAATTTCATATAGAAGAAGAGATAGGGATGGATTGATTTCCCGCCCCGGCCGGGAACCACCATCTTGGTGGGTGGGTTCCCGGCCGGGGCGGGAACCAATGACGTTATATTGACAAAAAGGTTGACAGGGTGTATAGTGCCAAATGGCAAAACAAAAGGAGGTAGTCGGTGAAAAAAATCGTCGTATCTATCGTAACCATTCTTTTCATTTCCGCCACGATTTTTTTGACCTCCGCCAAGGCGGACGATAAATGGACGAGGCTTGTAGAGGAAAGCGGCAGGGTGCTTAGCGAGGTCCAGCAGATGCCTGACCAGAGCATCCCTGAGGACCTAATGAGAAGCTGCTCCGGCATCGCGGTCATCCCTTCCACGATCTCGGCGGGCCTGGGGATAGGCGGCAAATACGGCCAGGGCATCGTGATGGTGCGCGATGAGAGGAGCGGCAAGTGGTCGCCTCCGGCGGTCTTCACGCTGGCGGGCGGAAGCATAGGATGGCAGATAGGCGGCCAGGCGACGGACATCGTGCTCCTCATCATGAACAGGCGCAGCGTCGACGCGTTACTACAGGCTAAATTCAAGCTTGGCGCTGACGCGGCTGTCTCGGCAGGGCCTGTCGGCAGGAACGCCGAGGCATCGGTCGATGCTCAGCTCAAAGGCGGTATCCTCTCATATTCGAGAAGCCGCGGCTTATTTGCCGGGCTTAAGATAGAGGGAGCGGTCCTCACCCAGCACTGGGACGCGGACAAGGCGCTGTACGGCAAAAGTTTGTCGGCTCGCGAGATACTCATTGAAAATAAAGCGAAGATGCCGAAGTCAGCCGACGGCATACTGAAAGTATTAAACAAATATCCTTATAAAAAATAGTTTGGGGTCGGGAGGGTCAATCTCCTTTACTCCCAACTCCCAACTCCCAACTCCGAACTCCCAACTTAAATGAGCTACATAGTTTTAGCCAGGAAATACAGGCCCCAGAAGTTCGACGAGATCATCGGGCAATCCCACATAACCACCACGCTTAAGAACGCCATTTCGTATGACCGTGTCGCCCACGCGTATCTCTTCACCGGTTCACGCGGTATCGGCAAGACGACGACCGCGCGTATCCTGGCGAAGGCGTTGAACTGCGAAAAGGGCCCGACGGCCGAACCGTGCAACGCGTGCGCGTCCTGCGCCGGCATAAACCAGGGCACGAGCCTCGACGTCCTTGAGATAGACGGTGCCTCCAACAGGGGCATAGACGAGATAAGGAACCTGCGCGACAACGTCAAGTTCGCCCCGGCCCGCGGCAGATACAAGGTCTATATAATCGACGAAGTCCACATGCTCACGCCGGAGGCGTTCAACGCGCTCCTGAAGACGCTCGAGGAGCCGCCGCCGCACGTGAAGTTCATCTTCGCGACGACCCAGGCGCATAAGGTCCCGGCGACTATACTTTCGCGATGCCAGAGGTTCGATTTCCGCAGGATAGCGACAAAAGATATCATCCAAAGCCTCAGGCAGATCGTGCGAAACGAAAAGATCGATATCAAGGACGACGCGCTTATCCTCATCTCCCGGTATGCTGACGGAAGCATGAGGGACGCCGAGGTCATACTTGACCAGGTCGTGTCGTTCGCGCACTGTGCCGTTGGCGCGGAGGAAGTGGCGCAGGTGCTCGGTATTGTCGATGAGGAAGTCCTCTTTGGCCTCTCCGACGCGGTTGCGAAAAAGGACCCGGGCCGGGCCCTGAAGGTCGTAGACCGCCTCGTGAACGAGGGCAAGGACATCGGCCACGTCATCGCGCACCTGATAGAGCATTTCAGGAACATCGCCATGATGAAAATAGGCAAGGACGCCCAAACCCTGGTGGATGCCGGCGGTGAGACCCTGAAGCGGTACGAAGGCGAGGCCGCTAAGTTTACCGTAGAGGAGATCCTCTATGTCATATACACCCTTTCCGGCACCATAGATTTTATCAGGAAGTCGAACATGGCGAGGATACCGTTCGAAGCCGCCCTTGTGAAACTCACCAAAGCAGGCTCTATCGTATCGCTCGAAGAGATCCTGCGGCGGATAGATAAGCTCGAGGCGCCCGCCGCGCCCGCTTGCCAGCCGGCTCATACGTCACAGGCGGACAGGTCGGTGAAGGCCTCCAGCCATCAAGCCGCAATTTCCGCGGAACAGCCCCGCACAGAGAGCGTTTCGACAGCTCCTCCTTCCACTGTTCCATCGGCGCAGCCAGCGTCTGGCGTTGCGGGCGAAGTCGCGGACAAGTGGGACGACATCCTGAAACGTATAAGTACGAAGAAGATGTCGGTCGCTTCCTATCTTCAGGAGGGCGTTCCCATATCCGTTGAATCGGATACGGTCGTAATAGGATTCCCTAAGTCATGTAAGTTCCATAAAGAGGCGATAGATTCTCCGGAGTCGCGAAAGGTGATCGAAGAGGCGTTGCGCTTTGAGGTGGGCCGTGACTTGAGGGTCAAGCTCGTGCTTACAGACGCCATCAGCGGTAAAAACGGCTCTGAGAACGGTGGCGGAGAAGGCGCGGGTCTCGCCGGCCAGGCCGCCGGCAAAAAGGGGCAGGGCAGGGAAGTCGACCCTCTTATCAAATCCGCCTTGGAGATGTTCGGCGGCGAGATAGCGAAGACCTTTGATAAGCCCGCCTGCCCGACTTCGACGGATAGGCCGGCGGGCAGGGAGTCTGCATGAAGGCCTTTCCGGTCTCCATGAACGCGCTGGTGGGCGAATTCGCCAAGATGCCGGGCATCGGCCCGAAGACAGCCGAACGGCTCGCGTTCTACATCCTCCATACGTCCAAAGGCGAAGCCGAGACCTTCTCGAAAGCCATACTAAAGGTAAAAGAATCCGTAAGGTTCTGCAAAGAGTGCTACAACTTGAGCGAAGACGAGCTATGCGAGATATGCAAAAGCTCCTCCCGCGACAAGGCGGTCCTCTGCGTGGTCGAAGAGCCTAAGGATATCATAACCATCGAAAAGGCGCTCAATTTCGACGGCCTCTACCATGTCCTTCTCGGGTCGCTGTCGCCGCTTGACGGCATCGGGCCTTCCGAACTCAAGGTGCAGGAGCTCTTGGAGCGCGTCAAGAAGGGCTCATTCAGGGAGATAGTCATAGCTACGGGTTTCAATACGGAGGGTGAGGCGACCGCCCTATACCTGGTCAGGGCGTTAAAGGGTTGCGGGTACAGGGCAAAGCTTACCAGGATAGCGTACGGCATTCCTGTAGGCAGCGCCCTTGAGCATGCGGACCAGGCCACCATATCTAAGGCGTTCGAGGGCAGGCTGGAATTGAAGGAAAAAGCGGCATCCCGCAGGCCTGAATAATCTTGACAGACCTATGGTTGTCTGGTATATTTGGTATATTATATAGGTAGTCCTGCCTATTTAAAGGTAATTATATCAATAAGGAGGGTATATGGGGATAATGGAGGCGATAAAAAAAGGCTTTGGGGTCGCCGCTAAGAATATGTCGTTGATCCTGGTCTTATTTGTGTTCAATCTCATATGGAATCTGGCAAGCATACCGCTTGCGCGTCAGGGCGCGGCGGCAGCCGGCGCCGCAGGTGCCGCTCCCCAGCTGACAGCAGCCGCAGCGATCCTGAGCGTGGTGTTTATCCTTGCGAGCATCTTCGTCCAGGGAGGCGCTCTCGCGTGCGTAAGGGATTATGTTAAGGAAGGCAAGGCAAAACTGGCCAATTTCGCTTCCAACGGCTTGAAGTATTTCGTGCGCCTTCTGGGCCTTGGCCTTTTGATCATCCTGATCATAGCTATAGTGGGATTGATCGCCGCCTTGATCATTGCCGCGACCGCCGGTTTCAATAATACCGCGGTGACCATAATAGCTACGGTCGTCGCGATAATCATCGGCGTTGCCGGCCTCTACTATATCATACTGCTCATCCTTTCGCCGTATACCATGATATGCGAAGATATCGGCGTCATCGAAGCGATGAAACGCAGTGTCGCCATCGTGAAGCGGACGATCGGCAAAGTGCTGTTGCTGCTCGTGCTTCTGGTATTGATCTCTCTCGGCATAGGTTTTCTCGTAGGTTTCCTGACGGGTCTTTTGACGATGGCGTTACCCGCCAACGTCGCGCAGATCGTCATCGGGATCATAAACAGCGCCTTCAACGGATATCTCGGCCTTGTCATGATGGCGAGCTTCATGGTCTTCTACCTGGGAATGGCCGGGCAGGAGAAGGTCTCCGCGCAGAAGGTCTTTAAAGTCTAAAGAATAAAATGAAAGATCTTGTAGAGATTCGCTGGCATGGAAGGGGCGGCCAGGGAGCTAAGACGGCCGCCCTTTTATTTGCCGATGCCGCGCTGGCATCCGGCAAGTATATACAGGCGTTCCCTGAGTACGGTCCTGAGAGGATGGGCGCGCCCGTAGCCTCCTTTAACCGCATATCGTCGGAACCAATCCTCCTGCACTCAGGCGTCAGCAATCCCAGCGTCGTCATAGTCCTCGACCCGACATTGACCGAATCGATCGATGTGACCGAAGGCATGCCGGATAACGGCGTCATAATAATAAATACAGGTAAGTGTCCGGACGCCATAAGGAAGGAACTGGATATCCCTGGCGGCATCAAGGTCTTTACGGTCGATGCCTCCGGTATATCCAAGGAGACGATAGGCAGGGAGATACCCAATACTCCGATGCTCGGGGCGTTCGTGAAGGCCACCGGGATGCTGGACTTTAAAGAGATGCTTGAGGATACGAAGAAGAAATTGGAAAAGAAGTTCAAGAACAAGCCGGAAGTCGTCGCGGGGAACATCAAGGCGATCGAGCGCGCGTATAATGAAGTCAGATCGCAGTAACTAGTAACCAGTAACTCGTAACTGGTAATAAAAAAATGGCAGAAAAAACGAAAAAAATAAAAAAACCGGGGTGGAAGGAATTGCCGGAGGCCGATCTCATCATAGGCGGCGGCACTGCGCTTGAGTTCAAGACGGGCGACTGGAGAAGCGAGAGGCCTGTCCATATACCGGAGAAGTGCATAAATTGCCTTACCTGCTGGGCCTACTGCCCGGATTCAGCCGTTATAGTGAAGGAAGGCAAGGTCGTGGGCTTCAACTACGATTATTGCAAGGGGTGCGGCATATGCATGCATGAGTGCCCGGTAAAAGGCAAGGCGATAAAGATGGTGCCTGAGCGGGACGCGAAGACGGAGACCCGTAAATAGCATATGGCGAAATCCAACATATTGGCAAGGACAGGAAACGAGGCGATGGCCGAGGCTATGCGCCAGGTGAACCCTGACGTAGTCGCGGCATATCCCATAACGCCTGCCACCGAGATCGTCCAGATATTCGCTTCCTTCGTGGCCGACGGCCTCGTGGATACCGAGTTCGTGCCTGTGGAGAGCGAGCATTCGGCGATGTCGGCCTGTATCGGCGCGGCCTCTGCCGGCGGCCGCGTGATGACAGGCACTTCCAGCCAGGGGCTCGCGCTCATGGCGGAGATGCTCTATATAGCGGCCGGCCTGCGGCTTCCGATAGTGCTTTCCGATGTCAATCGCGCGCTCTCAAGCCCGATAAACATACATTGCGACCATTCCGACACGATGATGGTAAGGGATTCGGGTTGGATACAGATATTTTCGGAGAACGCCCAGGAGGCCTACGACAATATGGTCCAGGCCGTGAAGATAGCCGAGGCCGTGAAGCTGCCCGTGGTGGTCACTACCGACGGGTTCATCATAAGTCACGGGATGGAGAGGATAGAGATACTTGACGATGCCGAGGTCAAAAAATTCATAGGGGATTATAAGCCCGAGCACTATCTCCTTAACTTTGAAAAACCGATAACGGTCGGGGCGCTGGACCTGACCGATTACTATTTCGAGCACAAGAGGCAGGAGATAGAGGCGATGAAGGCCTCCACGCCTGTGATAATAGCTGTCGGAAGCGAATTCGGCAAGAAGACAGGCCGTTCTTACGGTCTCTTCGAAAAATATAAGATGGAAGACGCCGAGGCGGTGATGATCGCCATGGGTTCTACGGCAGGCACGGCGAAGGTCAAGATAGACGAGTTAAGGGCTAAGGGATTAAAAGCGGGATTGCTTAAACCGAGGGTATTCAGGCCGTTCCCAAAGGAAGAGATCGCGGACGCCCTTAAAGGTGCCAAGGCGGTAGCGGTCATGGACAGGTCCGATTCCATGAATGCCCAGGAAGGCCCTCTTTGCCTCGAAGTAAAAGCCGCTCTATATGATAAAGCCGCCAATAAGCCCGTGCTTAACTATGTTTACGGGTTGGGCGGCCGCGAGATAAAGCCGGAAGACATAGGAACAGTTTTTGACGATCTCTTCGAGGCTTCAAAAGGCAAGGAAAAGCCCGGTGTCTCGTATCTGGGCGTGAGAGAATAGGGCGATGAACATAAAAGAGGCCGTAAAACAGAAAGAGCTCTTTACCGGAGGCCACCGCGCCTGCGCGGGCTGCGGCGCGGCCATAGTCGCGAGACAGGTCCTGATGGCGGCAGGGCCCAATACGGTCGTTTCCAACGCTACCGGATGCCTCGAAGTCGTCTCGACGATCTTCCCGTATACCGCATGGAACGTGCCGTTCATCCATAGCGCTTTTGAGAACGCGGCGGCCACGATAAGCGGCGCGGAAGCGCTCTACCAGTCTTGGAGACGGCAGGGCAAATACGACAAGAAGGTCAATTTCATAGCGTTCGGCGGCGATGGCGGCACATACGACATCGGGCTGCAGTCCCTGTCCGGTGCGATGGAGCGCGGCCATAATATATTATACGTCTGTTACAATAACGAGGCATACATGAACACCGGCGTCCAGCGTTCAGGCGCCACGCCGAAAGGCGCTGACACGACGACAGCTCCCGTGGGAAAGGTGAAGAAAGGCAAGGAACAGTACAGGAAGGACCTCACCGCGATAATGGTGGCCCACGGTATACCGTATGCCGCCCAGGCCATCGTCGGTAACTGGCGCGACCTTACCAGCAAGGTCGAGAAGGCGCTTTCCATCGAGGGGCCGAAGTTCATAAACGTCTTCCAGCCATGCCGGCTCGGCTGGTCATACAAGCCGGAGCTTACCTGCGAGATAGGCCGCATGGCGGTGGATACTTGCGCGTGGCCTATATACGAAGTGGTCAACGGACAGTACAAGATAACGAAGCCGAGAGAGAAGAAGCCTATCGCCGATTGGCTGAAGCTGCAGGGCCGGTTCCAGCACCTCTTCAAGCCGGAGAACAAGGCTTTGCTGGATGATATACAGCATGCCGCGGACAGGAACTGGGAAGAGTTATTGAAGAAGGAAGCGCCGGAAAAATCGGAAAAATAGGGACTGTCCCCAGCGTGTCTATAACGCGCAGAAAGGGACTGTCCCTATTTTTATCTTCTATGGTCGCAATCTTTTAAGGGACATGTAACGCAAGGGGAGTGTGCCTTCGTGAATACTCCGGCCGGCGCTATGCCGACGACGGCCGATACAGATTTACGGGGGACCATCATGCAGCCTTCAGTCAGCCGCACTCCGGCCTTCGAGAAGTCGACGGCTCTTTGTAGCATGCGCTGTTCCTCCGTAGGCCAGTCGCAGTAACCGGGCGAGAAGCGCATCGAAACGCTCTCGCCGCGCCCGGCATGGTGTTTACGCATCGCCCTTTCCAGATTCTCCGCGAGCGACTCTGCCGCCAGAGAGCCTATCTTATCGAGAAAATATCCGCGCAGGACATCGCCCCTTGTCATGCTCTTCGTTGCCGCTGTCTCCAGATCACCGCCTATCGTCGCGACGAATATATAAAGGCGCGTCGCGCCTTTCAGATAGCGGGGGAGCCTTTTGCTTGAAAAGATGATGCCGCCTTCGATCTCGACATGGCCCGGCGCAAGACGCGTTATCTCTTTCATCTTCGCGGAGACCAGGGGCCTCGCGAGTGACCGCGCTTTCTTCAGGCATTCGCGTGCGCAGGCTCTTATCGTTCTCTGCGAAGGAGATATTCTATCCTTCGTCAGAAGCTCCTTCTCTACCCAACGCCAATCGATCCCGATCTTTTCCGTAGTAAAATCCTTCATGAGGCTTTCTTTAGCTCTATGCGCATCATGATCCCGCGCTGTTCAAAAGAGCCTGCCTTAAACATGCTCTTTGTGATGGTATCCATAACGGCCGTTTCATACTCTTTCCTTGTATAGCCGCTTATGCGGATGCGAAAGGAGCCGGGATCTTCTCCGGAAGATATTTCCTTACTTCGCAAGGCGGTCTTTAAAAACGAGAAGAAGTCCTATCGTGATGAGGAGGACGCCCTGCAGGATGGGCAGGAAGAGGCCTGCGATGCCGATCAATATCAAAAGGATGCCGGTCAGTTTGAGGAGCATTTTCCCCGGAGAAACCTCTTCATCCTGCTGATGGCCTCTTTAAGGTTGTCGAGGCTCGAAGCGTAGGATATCCTTATGTGACCCTCGCCGGCAGGCCCGAATGCGGTGCCCGGCACGACAGCGACCTTCTCCTTCTTCAGGAGTTGCCGGGAAAAATCAAGCGACGACAGTCCGGTCCGCCTTATGGAAGGGAAGGCATAGAACGCCCCTTCGGGTTTGTGGCAGCTAAGGCCTATATCGTTAAGGCCCGCTATGACGAATTCCCTTCGCCGCCTGTATTCCCGCCTCATCTCCTGGACGGAGCGCTCGCCGTTCTTCAGCGCCTCACGGGCAGCCATTTGTGCCGTGATCGGGGCGCACATGATGGTGTACTGGTGGATCTTCGTCATCAGGTCCATGATCTTTTTCGGACCGCATGCGTAGCCGATCCTCCATCCGGTCATGGCGTAAGATTTTGAAAAGCCGTTCAGGTATATCGTGCGCTCTTTCATGCGTGGCAGGCAGGGGAAGGGCGTATGGTCGAAGTCATAGGTGAGCTCACTGTATATCTCGTCGCTTATCATGATGAGGTTGTGCTTTTCCACGGCTTTCGCTATATCCTTAAGTTCCTCTTTCCTGTATGCCGCGCCCGTCGGGTTGTTCGGGTCGTTCAGGATGAGGGCCTTGGGTCTCTTGCCGCTGTGCGCGTTGATCTCGCGGCCGCTTATCTTGAAACCGTTCGCCGGGAGCGTCCTGATGGAAACGGGCGTGCCGCCGCAGAGCATGACAAGCGAACCGTATGATACGTATGAAGGCTCAGGGATCAGGACCATGTCGCGGGGGTTTATGAGAGCGCGCAAGGCCAGGTCGAACGCCTCACTTACGCCTACGGTCACGAGGATCTCGTTTTCCGGATCGTATTCGAGGCCATGCCTGTGTTTAAGGAACCGCGAGATATCCTGTCGTAGCTCGAACATGCCCTTGTTCGAGGTATAGGAGGTGTAGCCCTCCTCAAGGGAGTATATGGCCGCCTCGCGGACGTTCCAGGGCGTGACAAAATCAGGTTCACCGACACCGAGGGAGATGACGTCCTTCATCCCCAGCACGAGGTCGAAGAAAGCCCTGATGCCAGATGGCGGTATCTGTTCGGCTAATTTTGACAGTTCCATGATACTTACAGCGATATCGCCTGGCGCTTATCCTTCTTCGGCTGGCGCAGTATATCGCCGTCCTCTTTGTATTTTTTCAGGATGAAATGAGTGCTTGTGCCCCGGACGTTCTCCATGGGCGAGAGCTTCTCAGCGACGAAACTCGCTACGGTATGCAGGTTCTTGCCTTCTACGACGACCAGGAGGTCGTAGGTCCCGGAGATGAGGTAGCAGCTTGTCACTTCCGGGAACTGGTATATGCGTTCGGCAAGGTAGTCGAACCCGAGGTCCTTCTTCGGCGTTACCCTGACCTCGATCAAGGCCCGGACGCCTCCTTGTTCCTCATGTATCAGTTCCTTGTTCAGGATCGTCTTGTACTTAAGGATGATGCCTTCCTTCTCGCGCCGCTTTATCTCTTTCTTTACCGCCTGCGGCGTCATCTTGAGCATCTTCGCTATATCTTCGGGCGTGGCCCTGGCGTCCTTTTCCAATATCTCCAGTATCTCGTTCATGTGTACCTCCGGATTTTTTTAGCTATTAAATTGGGAAAAATTCTCCCGAGGTTGCGACGAACAGGAGCAACCGAGGGGCTATAAGTTGAAAGGGGCTACCTGCCTTATATTCCGGTGGCAGGTCGCCCCTTTACGGATATATACCGGTCCCGCTCTGCTAATTACCGCCACTTTGATATTTGCTCAATATTTCCCAGGTCCTTTTCCCGACTATACCGTCGGCCTCGAGGCCGTTCGCGCGCTGAAATTCCTTGATGGCCTTCTTTGTCATGGGACCTTTTACGCCGTCTATGCTGCCGCTGTAGTACCCGGCGCTCTTGAGGCATGCCTGGATGTCCTTTATGCGCTCGCTGCCTTTGCCGGGCCGGCTTTTGATGCTGATGTTCGTGCCTTTCATCTGC
>JAFGJL010000026.1 GCA_016929115.1 Candidatus Omnitrophota bacterium
CGGTGGAAAAGATCGGGCAGGATCATCCAGCTCAAAAGAGGATTGTATATTCTTCCCGGGCGATATAGGAAAATAGAATTATTTGAACCATATGTGGCGTCCTTATTAAAAGAGCCGTCATATATCAGCATGGAAAAGGCTCTCGAATATCATGATATGATCCCGGAGGCGGTAAGGGTATACACGTCGGTTACTACTAAGCGGCCCGGGAGATTCAATACAAAGATCGGGATATTTGACTACAGGCACATTAGGACCTCGCTTTTTTGGGGTTATGTGTCTGTCACCCTGAATAAACAAACAGCGTTTATGGCAACTCCGGAAAAGGCATTGCTGGATCTCTTTTATTTAAGGGGCGTTGAAGCGTCGGGGCATTATCTCCAGGAGATGAGGCTGCAGAACATCGAAAAGATCGATAAAAAAAAGCTGCTTCAGTTTGCCGGCCGGTTTCAGAAGCCGAAAATGATACGGACGGCCGCGGAGATCATAAAGTATGCTGCGGCATGCAGAAGAGGAGAAAAGTCCCTGTGAAGGATTACGCCTTAGAACTAGCCGCGGCACAGAAAGGAACCGACGCGAAATTAAACATCATGCGCGAATACCTGCAGGCCTATATTCTCAGGATCATGCATGATGAGGGTGTTTTTCGGTCGATCGCGTTTTTGGGCGGAACTGCTTTGCGGTTTCTTCATGATCTTCCCCGCTTTTCGGAAGACCTCGATTTTTCCGTCGCCGCTACACGGCATTATACGTTTGCCGGCCTTATGGCAAAGCTCAAAAATGAGTTAAAGCTTGCCGGTTACGATATCCTCATCTCTTACAATGATGAAAAGACGGTCCAGCACGCATTCGTAAAATTTGGGCAGCTGATGTACGAAGCGGGCATTTCTCCCCACGCGGATAAAAAAATTGCGATCAAGATCGAAGTAGATACAAATCCTCCCGCGGGAGCGGTTTTAAAAACCCAAGTCGTGAATAAGTATTTTCCTGTTTCATTCCTGGCGTATGATACATCCTCTCTTTTCGCCGGTAAGTTGCACGCGTTATTAAGCCGAAAATATACTAAAGGGCGTGATTATTTTGATCTCGGGTGGTATCTCTCCCGCTGGAAGGATGTCGTTCCGAATATGCCGTTGCTCCGCAACGCTCTAAAACAGACCGGCTGGGCCGCGGAGATGCCAACCGAACATAACTGGCGTGAGCTTATCTACGGAGTTGTAAATAAAGCGGATTGGAAAAAGGTGCGGCAGGATGTGGAACATTTTCTCGAAAGGCCGTCAGATATGGACATCTTTTCCAAGGATAACGTTTTGGAGTTGATACGTCCATAGCCGGGAAAATGAGATCATAGCTCATGGGAAAATGCTAAAAAAGGTTTTGGTCAATATCCTTATCGTGATATTTTTTATCACCGGCGCCTATTTTGTGACGATGCCGCTGGTCGGGCGGATATATTTTGACAGGTCCGTAAAGCTTGAGGCGGATAAAAAATTGGCTGAGGCGATCGCCGAATGCAAAAAGGCGATGCGCCTTGACCCGCTCGAAGCCAGATATCGCGCGCAGCTGGGCGGGCTATATATAAAGGATGCGAGAGCCAATAAGAATAGCGGCAGCTGGGAGATGGCGAGAGAGGCGTACGGCAAGGCGAAAGAGCTTAACCCTCTCAGCGCCAAATACCGCCTCGGCTGGGCAGAGGCCGAGGCTATCCTTATCCTCACCTCCAAAGACATGTCCGGGGAAAGGTTCGCGCGGTATAAGGACGAGCTAAAGAAAGCCATCGAGCTCGACCCGAACGGCTATTTCACGAACGCCTATTACGGCTATTACATGCTCCGCTTCAGGGGCCGCCTGAGCCAGAAAGAGCTAAATTATGTCATCTACCGGCTGAGGCATGCCCTCGAACTGAACCCGCGATACGCGAACGAGATATACGCCACCCTCGCGCACAAACTGGACAGCTTCGACCTCCTTCAGAAGATAACGCCCGACAAGCCGGAATGGCAGGCGCGGCTCGTCAAGTTCATGCGGAAGATCGATTATTGGAAGTATCGCGGGAGATAGCGGGTTTTAGCTCATAGCTCTTGGCTCATAGCTCATAGGGAAAGCGTGAAGATAAACGTAACAGTAAAGCCTAACGCAAAGCAGGAGCGGGTCGAGAAGACCGGCGAGGGCAAGTTCACGGTGCGCGTGAAGGCGAAGCCGCAGGAAGGCAAGGCCAACGAGGCGGTGGCGAAGGCGCTGGCCGAATATTTCGGCGTCGCGAAGTCGCGAGTGGTCTTATTGCATGGCCAGGCGTCAAAACACAAGGTATTCGAAGTCCTGTGATAAAACTCATCATCTTCGATGTTGACGGCACGCTGGTCGACGCCTACAGGGCGATCGAGAAGAGCCTCTGCCATACGATGGAGAAGCTCGGTTACGGCCGCTGCGCCTCGCTCGCGGTCGTCCGGCAGTCGATAGGCCACGGCGACCGCAACTTCGTCAAGCTCTTCCTGGATGACGAGAACGTCGAGAAGGGGCTTGCCATCTACCGACGGCATCACCGCTCGGCGCTCATGGCCTATTCGCGCGCCATGCCCGGCGCCAGGCGCGTCCTGGCAGCGCTCAGGAAGCGCGGCTACCGCCTCGCCGTCGCCTCGAACCGGCCGAAGAACTTCACGCTCATCCTGCTGCGCCACCTTGGGCTCGACCGCTCCTTCGACATGGTCGTCTGCGCCAGGGACGCGCGCGACTTCAAGCCGAAACCGGCGCTTCTATTGCGCGTAATGCGCCGCCTCGGCGTCCGCAGGGGCGAGACGCTCTACGTCGGCGACATGGCCGTCGATGTCATTGCCGGCAGGAACGCCGGGGTTCGGACGGTCGCGGTGACAGGCGGATCGTCGTCGGTGGCGGAGTTGCGCAGCGCAAAGCCGTTTCGCGTTATAGCGAAATTGTCGCATCTGTTGCGCGTGTTAGAGAAACCTTAGTTTTAGCTTAAACGCTCTATAGACTAACCTATGAGCTATCAGCTATGAGCTAAGAGCTAATTCTTGTTTTTGCGCGCAGCTTGTGATACAATAATCGCACTTTACATTTAGGAGGATTCCCGCATGAAAAATACCTTGAAGAAATTATCAGTGCTCGCCATCATCGCCATCCCGCTCCTCTATGCCGCCAATGCCTTCGCCGAGGCGGATCTTGTCGACAGGGAAGAGGCCCGGATGAAGGAGACCCAGGAAATGCAGAAGAAGTTCGACTGGTGGCCCACAGACGCGCAGCCCGCGCCCGTCGAGGACAAGGCCAAAGGCGGCTACTGGTGGTGGCCTAAGAACCCGGGGCCGGAATCGCCCAAGGTATGGGGCAACCGCGGCTACTGCTACGTGCGCAAGTACATATTCGACTACATGGAAGAGGAGCTGCCGCCGCCGCAGCCGCAGGAACTGAGGCCGTCGCTCCTCATCAGGAAGATAATAAAGAACGTCAAGGTCTATTTCGATTACGACAAGGCCGATATACGCAGTGACGCCGTCCCGATACTTGACGATGCGGTGAGGGCCCTCAGCAAGAACCCGAACGCCAACATACTCATCACCGGCAACTGCGATATCCGCGGCACGGAGAAATACAACGAAAAGCTCGGCAAGCGCCGCGGCGAGGCGGTCAAAAGATACATGCTCGATAACGGCATCGCGGCCGGCCGCATCAAGATAATCAGCCGCGGCAAGCTGGACGCCATAGCCTATGTGACCGACCTCGTCGGCATGCAGAAGGACCGCAACGCCCAGTTCATGGTCGCCGAGGTCGAAGAGGTCATGATGCCGTATACCGGCAGGCCGCCGGAGGACGCCAAGGTCATCGAGGAAGGCAAGTATGTCGAGGAAAAAGAAGAGACGGTGACGGGCGCGGTGAGGGTCTCCACGAAGGAATATATCGTGAAGGAAGGCGATTCGCTCTGGAAGATCGCCGAGAGGGAGCTGGGAAAAGGCAACCGATGGGAATACCTTTACGAGATAAACAAGGATGTGATCAAGAACCCCAATAAGCTGAAGAAGGGCACCAAGATCGTCATCCCGATAGAATAAGTTTGCGCGTTGCTAGCATAGCAGCAGACTCCAAAAAAGGCGGTCGACTGCGATGGACACGGCAGCTAAGGACATAAAACTTTCAGCCCTGCTGAAAGAGAAATACATCTCGCTCGACCTGAAAGGCGAGGACAAGGAAGCTGTCTTCGGCGAGCTTGTGGACCTTGCCTATGCCTCCGGCAAGGTGAAGAACAAAAAGGCCTGCCTCGAGGCGCTCGTGGAACGCGAGCGCATGGGCTCGACCGCGATCGGCAACGGCGTGGCCATCCCGCATGCCAAGATAGCCGGGCTTAAACAGGCTGTCCTGGTATTCGGCCGTTCGCCCAGCGGCGTAGATTTCAATTCGCTCGACGGCGAGAAGACGCACATCTTCTTCATGTTCGTCTCGCCGCAGGAAAACATCGGGTCCCACCTCAAGACGCTCGCCAGGATATCGCATATCATAAAGGACAAGTTCATCGTCGGGCTTTTCAGGAAGGCCAGGAACAAGGCCGAGATCCTCAAGATCCTGACCGACACGGAAAAGCACCTCTAGTCCCTATCTCATATGGAATTGGTACGGTTAGAAGACATCTCCCTTAATCTTGAAGGCCGGCAGATACTCCGCGGCCTCGGTCTTTCAGTGAAGGCCGGGACCATCCATTCTGTTCTTGGCTCGAACGCCGCCGGAAAATCCACGCTTGCCTATGTCCTGATGGGCTGCGCCGGATACCGCCCGCAGTCGGGCAGGATCCGCCTCGAAGGCGATGACATCACGGAGCTGCCCATCTCCAAACGCTCGCAGCGCGGGATCACGCTCGCCTGGCAGGAGCCGGCGCGCTTCGAAGGCCTTACCGTTAAGGATTACATATCCGTCGGGATGAAAGAGAAGGACGAGGGCCTCATAAAGGAATCGCTTCATGAAGTGCTTCTTGAGCCGACGGAATATATGAACCGCGTTGTCGACAAAACTCTGTCGGGCGGCGAGCGCAAGCGCATAGAGCTGGCAGCCGTCTTCGCGATGAAGCCGAAACTGGCGATCCTCGACGAGCCCGATTCGGGCATCGACATACTGGCCCTGGATAATATAGTGAACCTCATAAAGAGATTAAAAAAGCAGGGGACATCGGTCGTCCTCATAACCCACAGGGAAGAGGTCTCGGAGATAGCCGATATCACGTCGCTTATGTGTTCCGGCTGCATAGTCAAGGAAGGCAAACCGAAGGAGGTCGGCAAGTATTTCAAAGAGAAATGCCTGCCCTGCCCCACAAAAATATATCCATCCTTTATGGACGGCAAAATAAAGGTCCCCGCGAAATGATGCCGGATTACGAATTGATGCTGGACGCGTACAGCAAGGCAGGCGGTGTCCCGGCTGTTTTTAAGGACAGCGACGTCGCTCACCTCGTAGTCCACAGGAACAAGGTCATAGGCAGCCATCTGATACCGGGCCTTGTCCTGACGCCAAAAGAGACCGAGACGGGCGTCAACATCGATTTCCGCGTCGAAAAAGGCGTGAAGATAGAGCGGCCCGTGCACCTATGTTTCGGCATCATACCGAAAGAGGGCATCCAGGAGATAAACATCAAGGCATCCGTGCAGGACGGGGCCGGCGTGAAGCTATTGGCGCACTGCGTCTTCCCGAACGCCGTCAAGGTCATCCATAAGATGCAGGCCGATATAACGATAGGCGACAACGCCTATTACGAATATAATGAAGTCCATTTCCACGGCGATACAGGCGGCGTGGAGGTGATACCGCGTGCCAGGGTGAAGGTTGGCAGGCACAGCCGCCTCGTCACCAACTTCTCGCTCGTGCACGGCAGGGTCGGCACGTTCGACCTCGATTACGACACCGAGGTGCTCGACGATTCGGTGCTCGAGATGACGGCGCGGGTTTACGGTTACGGCGATGATCTTATCAAGATACGCGAGGCCGGCCGCCTGATAGGCGCCAATTCCCGAGGCCTCATCAAGAGCCGCGTCGCCGTCAAGGACAACGCCCAGAGCGAGATAATAAACGAGCTCACGGCCACGGCGCCGCATGCCCGCGGCCATGTCGATTGCATCGAGGTCATACAGGGCAGGGCCAGGGCGCAGGCCATCCCCATAGTCAACGTGACGCACGAGCTCGCCAAGGTCACGCATGAAGCGGCGATAGGTTCCGTCGACAAGAAGCAGGTCGAAACGCTCATGGCGCGCGGTGTGGAGGAGGAGAAGGCTATCGACATAGTGGTGAGCGGGCTGTTGAAATAATACCAAAAGGAGATAATCATGAAAGACAAGGTCCAGGCCGTATTGAATAAGATCAGGCCGGCGCTGCAGGCGGACGGAGGCGATATAGAGCTCGTCGACGTTACGGCCGACGGCGTGGTGAAGGTCAGGCTTAAAGGCGCGTGCGACGGCTGCCCCATGAGCCAGATGACGCTCAAGATGGGCGTTGAGCGGGCCGTTAAGAAAGAGGTCCCGGAGGTCAAAGAGGTTATAGCGGTGTGAGTTGGGAGTTGGGAGGAGCGTTAACATGGCTAAGGTTGCGATACTGGTCGAGGATCACTATCAGGTCCTGGAAGTGTGGTATCCTTATTTAAGGCTGCGTGAGGCCGGCATCGAGACATTCCTCGTCGGGACCGGCTCCAAGAAGGAGTACAAGTCCAAGGAAGGCTACCCTGCCCCGGAAGAGATATCGATACATAAGGCGCGGGCCGAGGATTTCGACGCGGTCGTCATACCCGGCGGGTACGCCCCGGACATCCTGCGCCGCTACAAAGAAGTGAACGAGTTCGTCAAAAAGATGAGCGACAAGGGCAAGGTGGTGGCTGCCATATGCCACGGCGGGTGGGTCCTTGCCTCTGCCGGCGTGCTTAAAGGGAAAAAGGCCACCTGCTTTTCGGCTATAAAAGACGACGTAGTCAACGCCGGCGCGACATTCCTCGACCAGGAGGTCGTGGTCGACGGCAATCTCGTCACGTCGCGCAATCCGTATGACCTTCCGGCTTTCTGCCGGGAGATGATAAGATTACTAAAAAAATAGCTCGGGACATATGAGCAGGGCCATAACAGCCTTATTTGCGGTTCTTTTCATATTCAGCGGTTTTGCCGTATCGGCGGAAGGGAGCGCGGATCGCATGAAAGTGACAAGCCCGGACTTTGAAAATAACAAGCTTATGCCCAAGAAGGTCGCTTGGAAGAACGAGAACATCAGCCCCGCCCTCATCATCGAGAACATACCGCCTGCCGCAAAAAGCCTTGCCTTGATCGTCGACGACCCGGATGCGCCCATGGGGACATGGGTCCACTGGGTCATGTATGACATCCCGGTAGCCTCGCGGATCGAAGAAGGCAGCGCGCCCGGCACGCAGGGCGTCAACGATTTTCACACGCAAAAGTACGACGGCCCGTGGCCGCCGTCCGGAACCCACCGTTACTTTTTCAAGGTCTATGCCCTGGACGACAAGCTCGGCCTGAAAGCAGGCGCCGATAAGCGCGCCGTGGAAAAAGCCATGGAAGGCCGCATACTCGATAAGGCGGAACTGGTGGGCCTGTACCGCCGGTAAACGGAAGGATCGATATGAAGATCGTTTATAGGCTTATAATCTATTCGGGCATCGCCGCAGCCTTATGCCTGGTCGTGACTTTTGTTTTGGGCATAACCAAGTCCGACATAGAGATGCATGAGGCATTCGGCATCGCCACATTGGCCCTGGGCATTACTCATGCGGGCCTGGTAGTCTACAAGAACTTGCGTATAAAGGCTTCCCAGAAACTTTTTAAGTAACCATATGGATCCCAACGCCCTGCATAATATAAGCTATGGCATGTATGTGGTCTCGTCGGATAAAGACGGTAAGTTTAACGGCCAGATCGCCAACACCATTGTCCAGATAACCAGCGAGCCCGTGGCGCTCGCCGCCAGCATAAACAAGAAGAACCTGACCCACGAATACATCCAGTCGAGCGGCCGTTTCTCGATCTCCATCCTCGAGGAAGGCACGCCCCTTTCGTTCATAGGCAAGTTCGGTTTCAAAAGCGGCAGGCAGGAGGACAAATTCAAGGGCGTGAAGTCCACGACGCTTGCCTCGGGCTGCCCCGTCGTTCTCGATAATGCCATCGGATATATCGAGATAAAAGTGAGCCGGACTTTCGACTGCGGGACTCACACGCTTTTTTTCGGCGAGATGGCCGATTCCGCCATACTGAAGTCCGGAAAGCCGATGACATACGAGTACTACCACATGGTGAAACGCGGCACGACGCCTGAAACGGCGCCGACGTTCATCAGGGGCGAGGTCATCAAAAAGGAGGAAATCGCTATGAAGAAATACAAATGCGTCGTGTGTAATTACATATACGATCCGGCAGCCGGAGATCCTGACGCGGGTATCCCTGCAGGAACGCCTTTCGAGAAGCTTCCGGACAACTGGGTCTGCCCGGTATGCGGCGCGGATAAGAGCCAGTTCGTGCCGGTGGAGTAGCCATGAATCCTCTCGAGATCGCTAAAGGAATCTACTGGGTCGGCTCGGTCGACTGGAACGTGCGCACGTTCCACGGCCATACCTACGCGACGAGCCGCGGCACGACCTATAACGCCTACCTTATCGTTGACGATAAGGTCGCGCTCGTCGATACCGTCTACGGCCCGTTCGCGAAAGAATTGGTCGAGCGGATACGCGAGATCGTCCCTGTAGAGAAGATCGATTACATCATCGCCAACCATGTTGAGACCGATCATTCGGGAGCGCTTCCGGAGATACACAAATATTGCCCGAAGGCGAAGGTCTTCGGCACCGCCAAATGCAAGGAAGGGCTGTACAAAAACTATTATCTGGACCTGGATTTTCAGGTCGTGAAGACGGGCGACACGTTGAAGCTTGGCAAGCGCACGTTGTCGTTCATGGAAGCGCCCATGATACACTGGCCGGACAGCATGTTCACATATGTCGTCGAGGACCAGATCCTCATGCCGAACGACGCGTTCGGCCAGCATTATGCCACGTCGGAAAGGTTCGATGACGAAGTGGACCAGGCCTTCCTCATGGACGAGGCGGCGAAGTATTACGCCAATATCCTGTGGCCGCTAAGCCCCATCATAATAAAGAAGATCGAGGATGTCCAGAAGGCGAACATCCCGATAAAGATGATAGCGCCGAGCCACGGTATCATCTGGCGCAAGGACCCGATGAAGATCGTGAAGGCATACCTGTCATGGGGAAAGAACGAGACAAAACAGAAGGCCGTGGTCATCTACGAGACGATGTGGCAGTCGACGGAGAAGATGGCGCGAAAAATGGCCGAAGGCCTTACGGACGCGGGCATCGATGTGAAATTCTATGATGTGACTACCGCTGACAAGACCGAGATCGTAAGCCAGATGCTTGACGCCAAAGGCTTCCTTATCGGCTCTTCGACCCATGACAATGACATGCTTCCCACGATCGCCGGATTCCTGGAGTTTTTGAAGGGCCTGAAACCGAAGAACAGGATAGCCGCCGCTTTCGGTTCATACGGATGGGGCGGCGGCGCGACGCAGTCGATAGAACGAGACCTGAAAGACGCCGGCATAGAGATCGCCCAGCCGGCCATGTCGGTGAAGTATGTGCCCGACGAGAACGAAGCAAAAAAGTGCTATGAGTATGGCGTGGAGTTCGGTCGGTTGGTAAAAAAGTAGCAAAGGAGGGCTTATGAGCGAATTAAAAGACCTGTTCCAGAGCGCTGACTGGAAAAAAGAAAAGCACGTGCCGGCGATCGATGCGCCCGACAGCGCGAAGAAGGGCGAGTTCTTCAAGGTCACGGTCACCGTCGGCAAGGAGATCGCCCACCCAAACACCACCGAGCATCATATACGCTGGATAGAGGTATATTTCCTGGCGGACGGCGAAAAATTTCCGTATCAGATCGGAAAGTTCGAGTTCACGGCGCACGGCGAATCTGTGCCCGGGCCGAACATGAGCACCATCTATACGCATCCCGAGGTTGTGTGCGCGCTGAAGACGGACAAGGCGGGGACGCTATTCGCTTCGTCTTATTGTAATATACACGGCTTGTGGCAGAGCGCCAAAAGGGTGAGTGTGATATAGTTGGGAGGGTTAAATGGATAAAAAAGTGAAGGTATATTCGACGCCGACATGCCCGTTTTGCATCAGGACAAAACAGTTCCTGAAGGACAATAACATTTTCTTCGAGGATGTGGATGTCGCCGCAGATCAGGAAGCGGCAAAAGAGATGATGCAGAGATCGGGCCAGATGGGCGTGCCCGTCATCGACATCGAGGGCCGGCTCATCGTCGGGTTCGATAAGGAAGAGATAAAGAAAGCGCTGGGTATGTAGATATGAAATTCCCGGCCGGGGCGGGTCATTTCCCGCCCCGGCCGGGAAATGGTGGGAATATGTACGACCTGATAATAATCGGTGCGGGGCCCGCAGGCATAACAGCCGCCGTCTATGCGGCGCGCAAGAAGATGGACTTCATCGTCATCACCGGCGATATCGGCGGGCAGGCGGCCTGGAGCGGCGATATCGAGAATTACACCGGCTACCAGTTCGTCACCGGGCCGGAGCTCGTCTCGAAGTTCGAGGAGCACATGAGAAAGTACGCGATAGAGACGAAGGAGGGCGAAGAGGCCGTCGAGATAAAGAAGGGGCCCGCGGGCGTGGCCGTCAGGACCACGAAGGGCGCCTATGAGGCAAAGACCGTTATCATCGCTTCGGGCAAAAAATCGCGCGAGCTCGGCGTGCCGGGCGAGAAAGAGTTCAAGAACCACGGCCTGACATATTGCGCGACGTGCGACGGCCCGCTCTTCGCCGGCAAAGACGTCGCTGTCATCGGCGGCGGCAACTCCGCCCTCGACGCGGCGCTCCAGCTCATGAGGATCGCGCGGCGCGTCTATCTCATCACCAATGCCCCGGCCTTCACCGGCGACCCTGTCATGCTGGAAAAGGTGAGGGCGAGCGCGGCGGTGACATCCATGGTAAACACCGAGATAAAAGAGATAATCGGCGGCAAGATGGTCACCGGCATCAGGATAAAAAAGGACGGGACAGAGCCCACGCTATCCGTCGGGGGTGTCTTTGTCGAGATAGGGCTTATCCCGAACGCGGCGTTCGCCCCGGAGGTCGATAAAAATGGCGCGGGTGAGATCAAGGTAAACTGCCGCAATGAGACATCGGTCCCCGGCATCTTCGCGGCAGGGGATGTCACGGATGTGCCCGAGAAGCAGATCATCATCGCCGCGGGTGAAGGAGCCAAGGCCGCTCTCACGGCGTTCAGGTATTTGAGCAGAATGAGATGACGCGCCTCAAGCATCTACTTTCCGAATACCGCCGCAAAAAGCCGCTCATCAGAAAACGCCTCAGGGAATTCCGGCAGGCCTTCAAGAAGAACGAGCGCGCTATATTCGAGGAGCTCTGTTTTTGCATACTGACGCCCCAGTCAAAGGCGTTCAATTGCGACAGGGCCGTCAAAGAGCTCGCGAGAATGGACCTTCTCCATGCCGGAGACGCGGAGGCCATAAGGGACGTATTGCGCCGGCTCGTCAGGTTCCATAACAATAAGGCGTCATATATCGTCGGTGCCCGCGGGGCATTAAACGTCGGCGGATGCGGGAGCCTTAAACGGCTTTTGCGGACGCATACACCCTTCGATGCGCGGGAATGGCTTGTGGAGAACGTCAAAGGGCTGGGATATAAAGAATCGAGCCATTTCCTGCGGAATATCGGCCTCGGCAAGGACCTGGCCATCCTGGACAGGCACATATTGAAGAACCTCAAGCGCTACGGCGCGATAAGCCATGTCCCGTTTTCCTTGAACAGGAAGGCATACCTGGAGATCGAGGAAGAGATGAAGAGGTTCTGCGGGAAGATAAGTATTCCATTGGAGGAGTTGGACCTCCTTTTCTGGTCCCAGGAGACCGGGGCCATTTTTAAGTAATTACTGGTTACTGGTTACTGAATTATATTGACAAAATAGCCCGAAGGTCTATAATTGAATTGAAAAAAAGGAGGATTAGATGGGTAAGAGGATAGCAATACTTTTTGTAGCGGCATTGCTCGTTGTGCCGCTGGTATTGGCCGGCTGCAAGGGCAAAGCAGAAAAGGAATCCGAAGAGATGATGATGGAATCTACCGAGATGGCGGTGCCGCTCGAGGAGATGGCCGAGATCCCGATCACCGAGCCGTCCCAGATCGTAGTGACGGAAACGATACCGCCGACCGCCGCGGCCCAGACAGCAAGCGCGCCGGCCGTGAGCACACAGGTAAAGCCATATACGAATGAGGACATCCAGCGCGCCCTGAAAAGCGCCGGATTTTATGCCGGCTCTATCGATGGGAAGATAGGCCCCGTGACGAAGGCCGCGATCCAGGCTTTCCAGAAGGCCAAAGGCCTGAAAGTCGACGGCGTGGTCGGGCCGAGGACATGGGCGGAGCTCCAGAAATATCTAAAATAAAATGGAGGATCCAGGTTACATGAGGTTTACCCGGCTTGTTTCCGTGTTTTTGTGCGCGGCTTTTATCTTCACCCTGGCAGGGTGCGGCGTTTCAAAGGACAAATACGAGGCCCTGCTCAATGAGAAGATAGCGCTTGAAGAGAAGGTCAACATCCTCATAAGGTCCAAGGATGCCCTGAAGAAGGAATATGACGAACTTTTGAAGGAAAAGATGGACCTTGATATTAGGGTCGAGACTATAGCGAACGAAAAGAACGCTCTTAAGGTCGAATACGATAAGATACTGGATGAGAAGATAGTCCTTAGGGCGGAGTATGACAAGCTCCTGGCAGAGGCCAACAAGGCGAAGTAGGGCCGATCTTAGGATAGGGGGCGCTCTGAAAGGGGCGCCCTTTCTTATTTTATATTATATAAGCTAAATATATTGACTTTTTGTCGGGTCTTGTGCTATAGTTATTGTCCCCATAAACGGCTAACCAAAGCCATAGGAGGATGGATATGAGGTCATTCGGACGCATGTTGGTCCTGGCAGTCGTCGTTCTGGCATGTGCTATCCCGGCATTTTCGCAGGAAGAGAAAGCAGGCGCGGCGCCCGCGGCGGAAATGGCCGCGATGTCAAAAGATATCGCCATATACGGCGAAGTCAGGTCTGTCAACGCCTCCTCCGGCTCCCTGACCGTGATCTATTATGACGAGGAAAGTTATGAGGAGAAGACTATCGACCTGGTAACGGATAAGGCTACCAAAATAGAGAGCGCGCCGGCCCTCTCAGGCATCAGGGAAGGCGATTGGGTCGATGCGACATATACGACAAAAGACGGCAAGAACGTTGCCACGTTGATCAAGCTCGAGACGGAAGAGGAAGAGGCGGAAACGCCCGAGACCGCGCCGGCAGAGATGCCCGAGGAAGAATAGCCCTTATTTTTTTAAGAGGAAATGATGTGTTGCGAGATATGCCCCAATTTCGCGAAGTGTGAGGAAGAGGGCAATGTGACAGATATGTGCTGCGCGACTTGCGCGGACTACGGCTCATGCCATGGCAAAGCCGGTGCTGAGAACAAAGAGCCTGACGAGCTTGAGGATGACCTGTATTAGCAGGAGCAGGAGGCGATCGATATGAAAAAGGAAGAGTCTGGACAGGGAACACAGCCGTTAAGGACGCGGGAAAAAAGGCAATTCAGGTTCCCGCCGGGGTACGGCGATAACAGGATAGTGCTTTTGGTGAGGGACCCATGGTGGATATTTTCTTACTGGGAAATACGGCAAGATAAGGAAGAGGATACCCGCCGGAAGATCCACGATTCCGGAGACGCGCCCGAAAAGTCGGTCCTGCGTATCTACGATGTCACCGATGTCAACTTCAACGGTTCCAACGCCCATTCTTACCATGATATCGAACTGAAGGGCCTTGCCAACAGCTGGTATATCGATGTAGGCAAGCCCGAAAGGTCCTGGGTCGTCGATATCGGCATAGTCACGAAAAAAGGCAATTTCTATCTCCTGGCCCGTTCCAACGCGGTCAAGACGCCGCGCTACGGCATGTCCGACCAGCTCGACGCCGAGTGGATGGCGTCCGAAGAGGACTACTGGAGGATGTTCGGCCTCTCCGGCGGGTTCGGCGTCGGCAAGGGCTCGCTCGAAGTTCGCGAGATGGTCAAGCGGCGGCTCGAGGAGTATATCACCTCCGGCGTGTCGAGCGGCGCCTCGTTCTACCGCAGGCCCTCCGAGCGCAAGTTCTGGCTGGTCGTCAACTGCGAGCTCATCGTCTACGGCGCGACAGAGCCTGACGCGAAACTGAAGGTCCAGGGTAAAGAGATACGGTTACGGCCTGACGGCACGTTCACGCTGCGGTTTGCCCTCCCTGACGGGCAGCAGGTAATTCCCGTCGAAGCGAACTCAAGCGACGGCATAGACTACCGGCGTATCACACCCATCGTCACAAGAAGGACTGAATAAGCTCTATGCCAAAAGGTTATGTCGCTTTAGTGCTGCACGCGCACCTTCCATTCGTCCGCCACCCGGAGTTCGAGGACTTCCTGGAGGAGGACTGGCTTTTCGAGGCCATCACCGAGACATACATCCCCCTCATCAGGATATTTGACAAGCTGATAGAGGACGGCGTCGATTTCCGCATCACCGTATCACTTTCGCCGACCCTCATGTCCATGCTCATGGACCAGCACCTCCAGGCCAAGTACCTGAAGCACATCGATAAGCTCGTCGAGCTGTCCGCCAAGGAGATCGAGAGGACCCGCTGGGAGCCGCAGTTCAACCGGCTCGCCCACATGTACCACTACAACTTCACCGAGGCCCGCCGCGTATTTGTCGACCAGTACAAGATGAACCTGGTCAACGCCTTCAAGCATTTCCAGGACCGCGGCAGGGTAGAGGTCATAACCTGCTGCGCGACCCACGGCTACCTCCCGATGATGGAGGTGGAGCGCAAACTCTCTGTGGGCGCGCAGGTGAAGGTGGCCGCGCAGCTCTACGAAAAATGTTTCGGAAAGAAGCCCCTTGGCATATGGCTGCCCGAATGCGGCTACAACCCCGGCGACGAGGAGATACTCAAGAAGGAAGGCATCAAATACTTCTTTGTGGATACCCACGGCGTTCTCTTCGGCGCGCCGCGGCCGAAGTTCGGCGTGTTCAGCCCCTATCTCACCAAGAGCGGCGTGGCCGTGGTCGGGCGCGATACCGAATCCTCAAAGGCGGTATGGAGCGCGAAAGAGGGGTATCCGGGCGAATACAATTACCGCGAGTTCTACCGCGACATAGGCTTCGATCTCGACTACGAGTATATCCGCCCCTATATCAACGGCGACGGCGTCAGGATAAACACCGGCGTCAAATACTACAAGATAACCGGCAACACCAACCACAAAGAGCCGTATATACCCGAGGCCGCGCGCGACAAGGCGGCTGACCATGCCGGCAACTTCATGTTCAACAGGGAAAAGCAGGTCGAGTATCTTGCCGGTTCGATGGACGGCAGGGCGCCGATGATCGTCGCGCCGTATGACGCCGAGCTCTTCGGCCATTGGTGGTACGAAGGGCCGCAGTGGCTCGATTTCCTTATCCGGAAGATACGCTACGACCAGAACACGATAGCGCTCACCACGCCGGGCGACTATCTGAAGATGTACAAGAAGTACCAGGTCCTCTCGCCGGCCGCTTCGAGCTGGGGATGGAAAGGGTACAGCGAGGTGTGGCTTGAGGGTTCCAACGACTGGCTGTACCGGCATTACCACAAGATGGTCGAGCGCATGGTCGAGGCCGCGACGCAGAACAAGAGCGCCAAAGGTCTCCTGCAGCGGGCATTGAACCAGATGGCGAGGGAATTGTTGCTCGCGCAGTCGAGCGACTGGGCGTTCATAATGAAGACGGGTTCGCACGTCCCATACGCCGTGGAGCGTGTGCGGGAGCACGCCGAGCATTTCACCGAGATATACGATGAGATAAAAGAGGGCGCGCTTGACGAGGAGTATATCCGGATGTGCGAATCGAAGTATAACCTGTTCCCTGATATCGACTACTCCATGTACAGCGCCGCCTGATCTTTGCCTGGGCGATACGCTGCGCATGACCCATACCGACGGCTGCCATGGATATTAAAAAGAGGCTGGAGGTCGCGTTCCTCTGGCACATGCATCAGCCCTACTACAAAGACCCCCTCACCGGAAAATACCACATGCCCTGGGTCCGCCTGCACGGCATCAAGGACTATTTTCCCATGGCGGCCCTCCTGGAGAAGTTTGATAACGTCAAGGCCTCCTTCAACCTCGTCCCGGTCCTCATCGAGCAGATAAACGATTACGCCAATAATGACGCTACGGACCTCCTCCTGGACCTGACCGTCAGGAAGGCAAGCCAGCTGACGCATGAGGAGAAGTCCCAGGTCCTCACTAACTTCTTCAAGGTCAACTTCCGCCGTTTCATCGAGCCGAACCCGCGCTATTCCGACCTTTTCGTCAAGAGGGGCGTCCAGAACCCCTCGCCCAAGGAGATAAAGAAGGCGGCTGCGGCCTTCAGCGCCCAGGAATTGCTCGACCTGCAGGTCTTGTTCAACCTGTCCTGGATGCATTCGATCTCGATAGAGGAGGACATCAACCTGGGCGACCTCGTGGCCAAGGGCAGGGATTATACGGAAAAGGACAAACAATACGTCGTATTCAAACAGCGGGAGATCATGTCCCAGATCCTGCCGTTATACAAGAAGCTGCAGGACCGGGGCACCATAGAGATAACGACCACCCCTTACTACCACCCGATCCTGCCGCTTCTCTGCGATACCGAGGTGGCGAAGACATCCGGGCCCTGGATGAAGCTTCCGAAACACAGGTTCTTGCATCCGGAAGACGCCGACTGGCATATAAGAGAGGGCTTGAAATACTGCGACGAGCAGTTCAACAGGCGTCCGCGCGGCATGTGGCCTTCCGAGGGGAGCGTCTCCGACGAGGTCCTCGGCCTTATGATGGCCAACAAGGTCGACTGGATCGCCATGGACGAGGATATCCTTTTCAAGAGCCTGACCCACTACGACAAAAAGTTCAAGGATATGGCCCTTTTTGACCGGCGGCTCGTCTATCAGCCCTATAAATTTAAAAGAGGATCGAAATCCCTCGATCTTATCTTCAGGGACAAGAACCTTTCGAACATGATCAGTTTTACATATCATTCCTGGGACCAGAAGGCCGCGGCCGAGGACCTGATAGGCCATTTCAGGACGATACGGGAACACCTGAGGCGGGAAGCCGACCTCGGGCTTGTCACCATAGCCATGGACGGGGAGAACGCATGGGAGTTCTTCGCCGATAACGGCAGGACGTTCTTCGAGACCCTTTACGCCCACTTGGACGGCAGCGACAGCATTAACTCCACGACCGTAAGCGACTTCCTCGACCGCCAGCCTCCGGTAAGGACCCTGCCACACATCTTCCCCGGCTCGTGGATAAACCACAATTTCGAGGTCTGGATAGGGCAGGAGCAGGATAATGTTTCGTGGGAGTATCTCTACAGGGTCAGGAAGGACCTCGAGGGGTATACCAAGCGGCTTAAAGCCAAGGGCGATGGGGAGAACGAGGCCCTCCGCAAGGCCTGGCAGGAGCTCCATATAGCCGAAGGGAGCGACTGGAACTGGTGGTATAACGGCAAGGCGCACGTGGGGGCCGACAACCCCTTCGATCCCCTGTACCGTCTGCATCTCAAGAACATCTATAGGATACTGAAAAAGCCTATACCGGATTTTCTAAAGATTTCTATTGCATAAATCCCGGGAATATGTATAATAAATCCTTAGAAAGGAGGTAGAATATGGCAAAGACATCCTTCAAGTTAACGAAGTCTTCCAGCACGACAAGCGGCAGTTCCGACCTGAACAGCCTGATAGCGAAGAAGGCTTACGAGCTTTTTGAGAAGAGAGGCAAGCAGTCCGGCCGCGCTATGGACGACTGGCTGGAGGCGGAAAGAATCGTGAAGTCAAAGATGTCCAGATAATCCCCCTTTGCGGATTTCTGAGGACCAAAATTTAACCCCGCCCTTCTGTGGAAGGGCGGGGTTGTTTTATGGCCTGGCACGCGGCCCTTGTTGACAGCCGCTTTATATGATATAATCACCTTAAATATGAAGGCATTCCTGCTGTCTTTCATACCTATATTCGTCGCCATGGACGCCATAGGGGTGTTGCCGATCTATATAGGTTTTACCGACCACCTTAAGAAAAGCGAGAAGCGGCGGGTGGTCACGCAGTCGATCGTCACGGCGTTCGCGGTCGGCGTCGTCTTTATGCTGGTGGGCAAGTGGATCTTCGGGGTCTTGGGCGTCCTTGTGGCCGACTTTAAGATCGCCGGCGGCATCGTGCTCTTCGCCATCTCCCTAAGAGACCTCCTCCGGTATGAAAAGCCGCAGCACCTCCCGGCCGAGACGGTGGGCGCGGTCCCCATAGGCATTCCTCTCATCACAGGGCCGGCTGTCCTTACCACGATACTCATACTTATAGATTCATACGGTGCCGTTCTGACGATATCGTCGTTCGTCATAAATCTTGCGATCGCCTGGCTCACGTTCACCTATGCGGCAATGATCACGAAGTTCCTGGGCAAGGCGGGATCGAGGGTCTTTTCGAAGATCGCGCACCTCTTTCTCGCGGCGATAGCCATCATGATGATACGCAAGGGCATCATAGACACCGTGGCGTATTTTTTCAGCGCGAAGGCATAAGGAGAGGCATATGCTGTCGTATATCGTGAAAGGCGGGCCCGTGATGATACCCATCATCCTCGGCTCTATCCTCGGGTTCGCCATCATCATAGAGAAGGCATGGATGTTCTACGCTATGCGCATGGACACGCAGGCTTTCACGGGCGACCTGTTGGCTCTCGTGAAGGCCGGTAAGTTCCACGCGGCGCTGGAACTGTGCGAGCAGAACCGGAACAACCCTGTCGCGCTTACGTTAAAGGTCGGGATCGAGAGGCGCGGCCTGCCTGTCCACGAGGTGGAAAAGGCGCTGGAGAGGGCGGGCAACGGCCAGGTGAAGCATATGGAGCGTTATATAGGCGGCCTCATATCCATAATAGGCATAGAGCCTCTACTAGGGTTCCTCGGGACGATCACCGGACTTATCAGGGCCTTCATGGCGTGGGAGAGGGCGGGTTCGAGCGTGACGGTGAGCGCGCTTGCCGCCGGGATGTACCAGGCTATGATAACTACAGCGGCAGGGCTTATAGTGGCTGTGCCGTATTACCTTATCTGCAATTTCTTTGTCAGCAGGATAAAGTACGTCTCGTATGACTTGAGCGACTCCTCGATCCAGCTTGTCGAGGCGCTCACGGAAGCCGAAAAGAAAAACGTCGAATCAGCTCTTATCTCATAGCTGATAGCTCATAGGCAAAAGATATGATAAAGATAAAAGGGCAGAAGGATTACATGGTGGCGCTTGAGTCGGTCGCTATGACCGATATCATCCTTAACATGTTCATCTTCTTTTTTATATCCTTCAGCCTTCTCTACACCCTCAACCCGCTCAAGATCTCGAACATAGATATAAAACTGCCGAAGGCATCGAGCGCGACCGCGCTTAAGGGCGAGGGCAGGGCCGTCATAGCGGTCACGAAGGACGGAGCTTTCTTCATAGATGACAAGAAAATAGCCGCGGCCGGCCTTAAGGCGGCGCTGAAACAGAGGCTTAAGGAAGACCCCTCGATGGGCCTCCTTCTAAAGGTGGACGGCCTCGCGAAGTTCGACAATGTGGCGTATGCGCTTGACGTTATCAACGCCCTGCATATACAGAAGGTGAGCGTCGCGGTAATAAAGAAAACAACAAAATAATTATGAATTATGAATGATGAATGATGAATTGAGGTGCCCTTCGGGCCTGAAATATAAAGGTCGCGAAGCGACACCTCCATTCATAACTCATAATTTATCATTCATAATTATTAAGCGCAGTTTGCGTTGAGAAGGAGAGCATATGAACATAATGATAGTCGGGTGCGGCAGGGTAGGCTCGCAGCTCGCGGTCTTGCTTGCCAGGGAAGGCCACAACGTCACGATCATCGATAAAAACCCGGATTCGTTCAAGCGGCTCGGCGTCTCCTTTAACGGCGTCGCGGCGGCCGGCAACTGTTTCGACGAGGACTTCCTTAAGGAGCTCAAGATAGAAAAGCAGGACGCCCTTGTTTCAGTTACGAGCGGGGACAACACCAACCTGATGGCGAGCCAGATAGCGAAGAAGGTCTTCAACGTGCCGCGGGTCATCGCGCGCGTCTACGACCCGCAGAGGGCCGATATATACCGGAAGCTCGGCCTCGACATCATCAGCGGCACGATCCTCGTCGCCGCCATGATAAGGGATAAGCTCATAGAGAACCGTTTCACCAGCTACCTCGTGGAGACGGGGGAGCTCGGCGTCATCGAGATCATAGTCAGCGGTGACCTCGTCGGCAAGCAGGTCAGGGACATGAACAAGCCGGACGAGTTCAAGGTCATCGTCATCGAACGCAAGAGAAGGGTGATCATCCCGGAGCCCGAGGCGCGGCTTGAAACCGGCGACAAGGTCATGGGGGTGGTGCGGACGTCGAGCCTGAAGAAGGTCAAAGAGATATTTAAGTTATAAGGAGACGCGGCCATGTATATCGTGATCGTCGGAGCGGGCAGGATCGGGTTCAACCTCGCCCAGAAGCTGATACAGGACAGACACGCGGTCACCATCATAGAAAAGGATAAGGGGCGGTGCGAGGGCATATCGCAGAACCTCGACGCGATAGTGGTCAACGGGGACGGGTGCGAGCCGGGTATCCTGGAGGACGCCCAGATAGGCAGGGCCGATGTCGTCGCCGCAGTGACGGCGGATGACGAGGACAATCTCATCGTCTGCCAGCTCGCCAAGGAAGTATTCGGCATCAAGCGGACGGTAGCCAGGGTGAACAACCCTAAGAACGAGCGCGTATTCACGGAACTGGGCGTGGACGTGCCCGTCAACGCGACGACCATCATAGCGAAGATAATCGAAGAAGAGTCATCGTTCGAGGATTTTGTAAGCCTTATGACGTTCAAGCGCGGCAAGCTGGCGCTGGTAAGGGTCGACTTGACGTCGGAATCTCCCGTCATCGACAGGTCTGTAAAGGACCTCAAGTTCCCCGAGAATTCCGTGCTTGTCTCCATCGTGCGGGGCGACCAGGTCATCGTGCCGAGCGGCGAAACGGTGTTGAAGAAGGGCGACGATGTCATCGCCCTCACGAAGATAGAGAACGAGCAGCAGCTGCTCGATATGCTTGTGGGTGAAGTGAAATGAAGCTGATCCCGAAAAAGCTGAAGACCTTCTTCATGAATATCCTGCACAGCGCGCTTGGTATATCCGAAGAGGCGTTTTTGGCTTACCTGTTCATCGTGATCGGCTGCATCATCTGTTTCGTATGGTGGAGAGCGTTGCGATGATATTAAGGCCCACGCTCGAGGATTACCGTGTCATAGGGTACTACCTGGGGAAGGTGGTCGTCGGTATCGGGGCCATGATGGTGATACCGTTCGCCATGGCCGCCGGTTGTTTCGAGACCGGCCCCGCCGTAGATTTTCTCCTGAGTATTTCAGCGACGCTCCTGCTGGGATACTGCCTCATCGCCATATGCTACACGAAGAAAGACCTCACGACCATGCACGCGATGTCGGTGGCGTCGCTCTCGTGGCTGGTGGCTATGTTCGTCTCCGCGATCCCGCTCTTCCTGAGCGGCCATTACGGCTCATATCTCGACGCCTGTTTTGAGGCGATGAGCGGCTACGCGACTACGGGGCTGACCCTTGTCGTCGACCTTGACCATATGGCGTGCTCCTACAACCTCTGGCGGCACCTTACGATGTTCATCGGCGGCCAGGGCATCGTCGTCATAGCATTGACCTTCCTTTTCAAAGGGACGGCGGGGTCTTTCCGCATGTATGTGGGCGAGGCCCGGGAAGAGAAGGTCCTGCCGAATGTGATCGAGACGGCGCGGTTCATCTGGCTTGTCAGCCTGGTCTATCTGGCCATAGGCAGCGCTACGCTCTCGGTTTCCGGTATAATGGGGGGGCTAAAGCCCTTCAGGGCTATATTCGATTCCGTCTGCATCTTTATCGCGGCTTGGGATACGGGCGGCTTCACCCCGCACTCGCAGAACATCCTCTTTTACCACTATTTCCCGCTGGAGATCATCACCGTCATAATAATGATACTCGGTTCCATGAATTTCGCGCTCCATCATGCCGTCTGGACCGGGAACAGGCGCGAGCTGTACAGGAATATAGAGATAAAAACGTTCTTCTTCAGCGTGGTCGTGACCCTGTCGGTCGCCTGCCTAGGATTGATGGGACAGGGCGGGGTCTACGCCGACGGCTTCTCGTTCTTCAGGAAGACCTTCTACCAGCTCATATCCGGCCATACGGGCACCGGTTATTCGACCATCTATGCCCGGCAATTCGTGAACGAGTGGGGACAGCTTGCAATGCTGGGCACGATGCTCGCCATGGCCATAGGCGGTTGTATCTGCTCGACGACCGGCGCCATCAAGGTCTTCCGCATCGGCATCATATATAAGGCGTTGCGCCAGGATATAAAGAAACTCATCCTGCCGGAGACGGCGATCGTCATGGAGAAGATCCATCACATAAAGGACTCGCTTCTCGAGGATAAGCATGTGCGGATGGCGGCGCTCATCCTCCTCTCTTACGTCTCCCTGTACCTGTTCGGGACGCTCGCAGGCATGTGCTATGGCTATTCCCTGAGCCAGGCGTCTTTTGAGTCCGTCTCCGCGGCGGCGAACGTTGGGTTGTCGTGCGGCATCACGGCTCCGTCAATGCCGGCGACGCTGAAGGTGATCTACATATTCCAGATGTGGGCCGGAAGGCTTGAGTTTATATCTATATTCGTGTTCAGCGGCATGGTGTTGGCCGCTGTGAAGGGGAAGGAATGAAAAAGATCGCGATCGCCTGTGTCTTAATATCATGCCTGTCGACGATGGGCGTTTGCGCCGCAGCGGCCGCGGAGGCGCAGCGCGTATCCAGCGCGGAGCTTATAGAAAAGGCTAAGGAGTTTGACGGTAAACAGGTCATATACAGGGGAGAGCTGGTGACGGCTATCCTGGACCGCGGCGAGTATTCATGGGCCAACGTCAACGACGGCAACAACGCGATCGGCGTCTGGTGCCTGTCTTCAGCGCTTAAGCCGGTAAAGTTCATCGGCGACTATAAATATAAGGGTGATGTCATAGAGGTCAGGGGGGTGTTCCATCGCGCATGCTCCCTTCATGGAGGAGAATTGGATATACACGCGGAGAGCGTCGAGGTGAAAGCGTCGGGATATCGCGTGAAGCAGTGGTTCAGCGTGAGGAAGCTCATCCTGGCCCTCGCGCTATTGCTTCTCACTTCCTATGTCATAACGCGTTTTATAAACCGCATGTAGCGGCCGGCCTACTCCTTGTCGACGCTGCAGACCCTGTTCCTGCCGCCTTCCTTAGCCTTGTAAAGAGATTCATCGGATCTTTTGATAAGCGAGTCGACCGTATCGCCCTTCCTGAAACTCGCCACCCCGAAGCTCATCGTGACGCTGTAGGAGCGCTGGGCGTCCCGTATCCGGGCGTTCTCCACGTTCTTCCTCAATTTTTCCGCGATGGCCAGGCTGTCCTTTAACGAAGCGCCGCGCAGCAGGACTATCATCTCCTCGCCGCCGTATCTCGCCAGTATATCCAGGGAGCGGACTGAATTAATGAGCGTTGAAGCGATCTCCTTCAGGATAAGGTCTCCCACCTGATGGCCGTAGGTATCGTTGAACTTCTTGAAGTGGTCGATATCGCCCATTATGAGGGAGAACTTCTGGTAATGGCCGGCCCTTGTCAGCATGAACTCGGTGTCCAGGACCATCCTGAAGTAGCGTATGTTGTAGAGGCCGGTGAGGCCGTCCGTAACGGACATCTTCAGGAACTCGCGGCGCTCTATTGAAACGCGTATGAAGTTATAGCCGCCGATGGTTATGTAGCTCGAAAAAAGGCACAAAAGGTGCGTGAAGAGATGCATGCGCAGCCCGTTCTTGAAGAGCAGCAGGTCTGCGAGGAAATAGACGCCTCCGGCGGTGAAGACGAGCGCCGTCTCGCGCACCGGTTTTTCTCCGGATATAAGGAGCGCCGGGATGAGGGCGAAGAATATGATGAGCGCCGTGTCGACCCAGCCGGGAGGGTCGCGCAGGAAATTCCCCTTGATCAGCGTGTTGATGGCCATTGCCATGATACCGATGCCCGGGAATTCCGGCTGCACCGGCGTAGGCTTTATGTCATACAGTCCGACGGCGCTGACGCCCACAAGGCATATACTGCCATTGATGCCGGAGATGTCGACACCGGGTTTTTTGCCGTCCTGCATGTCCTTGTAGCTTGACAGGATGTCCAGATAATCGTAATGCTTGAAAGTATTCTGCCATTTTCCCGCCCAATTTATCAGCATGTTCTTATCTTCGTCCAGCGGTATCCGGACGCTCCTGCCGTTGCCGGCCAGGACGAGCGAATCAGGGCCGATATCTTTTATCTTCATGCCCATATCGTCCATGGCTATCTGGAGCGCCACATGCGGGTAGATGATGCCGTCCTTGACGAAGACGAGGCGGATCCTGCGCGTGATGCCGTCGATATCGGGATAGCTGTTCATGGCGTCGACGCCCCTAAGATAAGGAAGGAATCTTTTCAGCGGCGGGATGGTCCTGCTGGTATCGAAGGTCATGCCCTCGAAGGCGAACGGGAGATAGACCTTGCCGCTGGAGCGCAGCGCCTCCTCGAGGACCGCGTCGTCCTCTTCGGACGATGCCTCCGAAAACAGTATATCAAAGTAGATAGCTTTTGCGCCGAGGTCGCTTAATACCCTGGTAAGGGAGGCATGCCAGGACCGCTTCCATGGCCACCTGCCGACCTCAAGGATGTCGGTGTCGGTGATCTCGACTATTACTATGCGGGGGTCCCAACGGAGCTGTTCGCGGGCGCGGAAGAGGAAATCCAGGCTCGCCAGCTCAACGCGCTTTAACAGGCCGTTGGAGGCGAGCGAGAAGAAGAGCGAAGCTACCACAACGCCCAGGAACAGATTGAAGACGAGGGGTTTCTTTATTTTCAATCTTATTCGACCGCTTCCACGGCTATCGAGAAGGTCGTTCCCCGAACGCCTATGATAGAAGTGGGCGTCTTTACCTCGAATTTCGACTTTTCCGAATGGAGCTTCTTGGTCTTTATGAGGACCTCGCCCAAAGCCAGGTCGAGCAGGGTGGTCTGGGTGCCCTTTTTCTTGTCGCCGAAGAGCTGCGCCAGCGCGAGCTGGGAACTCTCCTTCATGCTCACCGTGGCCGACTCTTCTTTTCCGTCCATGCTCAGGACGGCCGAGGCCCCGGCTTTGGTGCGTATGGTGTCACCCTGATTAAGGACCATGCCCACTGACGCGGGAGCCCAGGAGCCCTGACGGGCCTTCACCTCAACGGTGCCTGACATATCCTTTATAGTGGCGGTGCGGCTTGTCCTTTCCGCGAATGCGGGGAGCGCCATTCCAAGGACCAAGAGCGCTATCATTGCCGATTTTAGCGTTTTCATCTTTCTACCTCCTCCCATATAAAGTATACCCCATAAATATTCCAAAATCAAACATTTTACCCCCTTAGCCTTGCCTTAGGGTGATAATTATGATACATTATATACTAAAAGCAGGCGATATGCGGCAATCCCTCCATATATTAAGCATATATACGGTAAGCCTTGTGGCTGGCTTTGTCCTGTTTGCGGGATATGCCCATGCGCAGCCGCCGGACGTAGGCAGGGCCACGCGCGAGGGCGACCGTTTCCAGAGGGAAGCGATCGAAAAGAAGATGGAACGGGCCCCCCGCAGGCCTCCTGTCCTCGAGGAGGTTGAAAAACCTGTCGTCTCTGAGGAAGAGAAGAGATTCTTCATCAAGAAGATCTATCTTGTAGGCTGCGAGTCCGTGCCCGCCGAGCATTTCGCCGCCATCATCCGGAAATACGAGAATAAAGACGTCACCCTCACCGAACTCAACATTCTCGCCAGGGAGATAGAGCGTGAATATCTTCGTAAAGGTTTCATTGCCGCGGTCTTCCTGCCGCCCCAGGATATCGTCGACCAGACCGTGACGCTCAGGGTCGTCGAGGCGAAGATGGGCGAGCTCATAATACAGAAGCACAAGTATTACGCCAACGACCGGTTGCGCAACTTCTGGAAGATACCGCAGGGCGATGTCTTGAATTACGGCGAGATGTCGAAGGACCTCCAGATGATGAACAAGAACCCGGACAGGGAGGTTAAGGCCGCGCTCAAGGCCGGGGCCGAGCCGGGCACTACGGATGTCGTCATCACCCCTATCACGCGCTTCCCGCTGCACGGCCTCTTCTCGTTCGATAACGAAGGCGCGATATCGACCGGCAAATGGAGGACGACTTTCGGCGTCAGGGACAACAATACGCTCGGCATGGACGATATCTTTCTGGGGGGATATAATTTCGGCAAGGACTTCTGGGGCATGTACGGCTATCATAATCTGCCTTTGAATTACAAGGGCACTTCGATCATCTACGGGTATAATTACAGCCTATCGATACCTAAGAAGGATTACGAGCCTTTCGGCATGAAGTCGGAGACGAGCGGCGCGAGCGCGACGCTCCACCAGGACCTCTACTGGAAGGATGAATATGTCGGCGAGGTCTTCACCGGTTTCGAACTCAAGGACAAGCGCGTGACGACAGTAGCCCAGGGGACGTTAAATAAGGATGAATTCCGCATATTGAGCTTTGGAGCCAACCTGCTGCGGAGGACTGAGGCAGGCAGCGTCTCTTTTTCGCCGGAATTCTCGCAGGGGTTGAACGCGTTCGGGGCGTCGAGCCCGACCAATCCGCTCGCGTCACGGCTGGCGAGTTCGACTTTTTCCAAGTTCAAGATCGCATTGCAGACCAGGACGCCGCTCCCGTTCGGCCTCCAGCAGAATATCAAGGTTAAGACGCAGTTCGCTTCAGAAAAACTGACGCCGCAGGAAGAATTCCCGCTGGGCGGCATCGATTCGGTGCGCGGATACCCCTATGCCGATTATAACGCCGACAACGCGTGGCTCACGAATTGGGAGCTTTTGATCCCGGCCTTTTTTATTCCCGAGAGCTGGAAGTTGCCTTACGATAAAAACACCTTCAAGGATAATGTCACGCCTCTTGTCTTCATGGATTACGGCCTCGGCACGAGGCGCGACGAGCGCAAACCCCATAACCTTACCAGTATAGGCGCAGGGGTGCGGTTCAATGTCTATGACCAGGCCATCCTGCGGCTTGAGTGGGGTTACAGGATAGGCGATACTCCGATGAGCGAAGGGGCAGGTAAAGAAGGGGGCCGCTTTCATATTGCCATTGATTTCCAGGACAAGCTGCCGGAAGAGACGGAGAGGATAAAACTGGAAATGGAAGAAGAATACGTAAAAAGGATGGCATGGGCGCTGGTGGATGAGGAGCTCGCGAAACCCGAAAGCCCTCTCAGTCAGAGGATGGAAAATTACCGGCAGGAGGCCGAGGAAGCGTCCCTTAGAGGCGACCTGAAGAGGTCGAGAGATATCTACGTCAAGATATACCAGCTCTCGCAGCAGCTCTACAAGCAGGCTGAGGTCTATGTGAGGGATTGCATAGCCCAGAAGAAGGAGCTCAAGGAACAGAGCGACGCTGCGCTCGAGCTGTATAAGGACGGGAGGAAGGAAGAGGCTAAACAGCTTTGGCAGAAGATCGCCAGCGACGCGAAAACGAAACCTCTCGTATTCACATTTTGATTTTGATGGTATAATATAAGATCCCAACAGGAGGTATTTGCAGTATGCGAAAGTACAATCTCGCCCTCATCATATTATTCATAGCCGGGGTGATGGTCATCTCCCTGCCGCTTACAGGGGTGTTGCTGTCCCAGGATGAACAACAGGAAGAGAAGGCGAAGGTCGAGGTGAAGCCCGATGTCATCGAAAAGAAGATGCCGGCCTACAGCCTCAGCCTTAAGGAGCTCATAAAGGAAGCTGAGCGGAACATCAAGAAGATAGACGAGGACGTCAAGAAGCAGGAAGTCCTCGAAGAGAACAGGCGGAGGGAAGAAAAGGTCCGCGAGCACTTCGAAAAAGGGAATGCCCTTTATAATGAAGGCAAGCTGAAAGAAGCGCGGCAGGAATGGGAAGAAGCGGTAAAGCTCACCGAAGATCCCGAGATGGCCGGTTATTTACGTGAGAGCGAAAAGCGGGCCAGGGAAGATGAGCGCAGGCGCAAGGAAGAAGAGGCTAGGATAGAGCGGGAAAGGCGTGAGCAAGCCCGGCTCGAGGCTGAGAAGAGGCGCCAGGAAGAAATTGCGCGCAAGAGAGCTGAGGAAGAGAAGGCCCGCCAGGAGCGCGAGATAAAACGGCAGGAAGAAGCTGCTGCCCGCGAGGTTGAGCGCAAGGCCAAAGAAGAACAGAGCCGATTAGAGCGTGAGCAGCGCGAAAAAGAGCGTGCCGAAGTTGAAGCAAAGCGCCAGGCTGAACTCGCCCAAAAAGAGGCGGAGCGCGAGGCAAAGCGCCAGGCGGAACTCGCCCAGCGTGAAGCTGATAGACAGGCCCGCGAAGAGGCTCGCCGCCTGGAGAAAGAACAAGCCGCGAGAGAACGCGCCGCAGCCGAGGCAAAGCGCCAGGCTGAACTC
>JAFGJL010000027.1 GCA_016929115.1 Candidatus Omnitrophota bacterium
AGCGGCACGGCCTGGCGCTGCATGTTGGAGCCCATGAGCGCGCGGTTCGCGTCGTCGTGCTCAAGGAACGGGATAAGGCTCGCGGCCACCGACACAAGCTGCTTCGGGGAGATGTCCATGTACTGGACCTCTTTGGGCGCGACCTGCACGATGTCGTCCTTGAAGCGGCAGAGGACCTTCTCCTCGGCCAGATGGCCTTTTGCGTCGACCTTCGCGTTCGCCTGGGCGATGATGTATATGTCTTCGACGTCGGCCGAGAGGTATTCTATCCTGTTGGTGACCTTGCCGCTCTCGACCTTGCGGTACGGCGTCTCTATGAACCCGTAGTCGTTGATCCTGGCGTATGTGCTGACCGACGAGATGAGGCCGATGTTCGGGCCCTCCGGCGTCTCGATCGGGCAGAGCCTGCCGTAATGGGAGTAATGGACGTCGCGGACCTCGAAACCCGCGCGTTCGCGGTTCAACCCGCCGGGCCCGAGCGCGCTGACGCGCCTCTTGTGCGTCATCTCGGCCAAAGGGTTCGTCTGGTCCATGAACTGGGAGAGCTGGCTCCTGCCGAAGAAATCGCGTATCATGTTCGATACGATCTTCGCGTTGATAACGTTGTGCGGCATCATGGTCGAGAGGTCGTAAAGGTTCATCCTCTCCTTGCAGAGCCGCTCCACGCGCACAAGGCCGATGCGTATCTGGTTGAGCAGGAGCTCGCCTACGCAGCGGATGCGCCTGTTGCCGAGATGGTCGATATCGTCGACGGCGCCCTGGCCGTTCTTGATGGCGATGAGGCGCATGATGACCTGGATGACGGTCTCGGGCGTTATCAGATGCTCGTCTAGCGGGATGTTCATGCTGAGCTTGCGGTTCAGCATATAGCGTCCGACGTTACCCAGGTCGTAACGCTTGGCGTCAAAGAAGAGCTTATCGACAAGGTTTGCCGCCGATTCAGGGGTCGGGGGGTCGCCGGGCCTTAATTTCCGGTAGATGTCGAGAAGGGCTTCCTCTTTCGACTTCAGGTGGTCCTTCTTCATGGTGGCCAGGATCTCGGGATAGGTCGTCCGGTGGACGTTCACGTGGCGGATGCCGGCTTCCCATATGCGGTCGGCCTGCTCGTCGGTGAGGATCTCGTTCTTTCCGACGACGAGGTTACCGGTATCCTTGTCCACCACGTCCGACGCCAGCGTCTTGCCCAGGAGTTTTTTGAGCTCCGAAAGCCTCGAGAGGTCGTGCTTTTCGACGCCGCTGAACGCCTTCAGGATGTCGTCGTCCGTGGAGTAGCCGAAGACCCTCAAGAGCGTCGTGGCCAGGAACTTCCTGCGCCTGTCGATGTAGACGTAGAGGACGTCGTTTATGTCGAACTCGAACTCCACCCACGCCCCGCGGTAAGGTATGATCCTTGCCGAGTATATCTTCTTGCCCGTGGGATGCGGCTCTTCCTCAAACGATATGCCGGGGGAGCGGTGCAGCTGGCTTACCACGACGCGCTCGTCGCCGTTCACGATGAACGTGCCGGTGTCCGTCATGAGAGGGATGTCGCCTATGTAGACCTCCTGCTCCTTCGTCTCCTTCTTCGATTTAAGCCGCATCATTATGCGCAAGCTGCCGGCGAAACTCATGCCGCGCTTCTTGCATTCCGGGATGGAATATTTGGGCTTGCCTATGGAGTAGCTCAGGTATTCGAGCTTGTACTCCCCGTCGGCTGAGGCCATCGGGAAGACCTCGCGGAACGCGGACTCCAGCCCCTGGTTCTTCCGCTTGGTCTTGGGGACGTCTGTTTGCAGAAATTCGCTGTACGAATGCGTCTGCATCTCCAAAAGATGCGGAAGGTCGACGCATTCGTCGATCTTCGCGTAACTCTTGCGTTTTGTCATGGCTTTCCTTTACCCCGGCTTACGGTTACCCTGGACCAATCGCTTCGTTCGGGCTCAGGGTTTCGCTCAACTGGACTATAACGAGGCGCAGCTCTACTTCAGCTCGACCTTCGCTCCGGCCGCCTCGAGCTGCTTCTTTATCTTGTCGGCTTCTTCCTTAGTGGCGCCCTCTTTCACCGTCTTCGGCGCGCCGTCTACGAGGTCCTTGGCTTCCTTCAATCCGAGGCTCGTCAGGGTGCGCAGCTCCTTGATGACCTGGATCTTGTTGGCGCCGGCGCTCGCGAGGACTACGTTGAACGTCGTCTTCTCCTCTGCTGCCGGTGCCGCGCCTGCCCCGGCGCCTGCCGCCGCGACCGCTACGGGAGCCGCTGCCGAGACCCCGAACTTGTCTTCGAGGGCCTTCACCAGGTCCGCCAGCTCAAGGACGGTCATAGACTCGACGTTCTCCACGACCGTCTTCATCTTGCCTGTCAGCTCTTTTTTCGTCTCTTCCATGGCTTCCTCTCCTTTTTTTACGTTTTAAGTTTGGAGTTCGGAGTTTGGGGTTCGGAGTGTCGAACGCCCTTACTCCTGACTCCCTACTCCCAACTTCTAACTAACACCCGGCTTTGCGTCTTCCGCTGCCTGCGGCTTTGCCGCTTCCTGAGCCTCAGGCTTCGGCTGTTCGGCTGCCGGCGCCTGCGGTTGCGGCTGGCTTTGCTTCTTTTCCTTCACGGCGTTGATGGCGTACACGAACTTCCTCAATACGCCGCCCAACACCATTACGAACCCTGTTATCGGCGCCTTCATGGTGCCCACGACCTGCGCCAGGAGCGCTTCCTTCGACGGCAGGCTGGCCAGCTCCTTGACCTTCGCGGGCGCCACGAGCTTACCGTCTATTACCGCGCCTTTTATCCTGAACTTATCATGATCCTTGCTGAAGTTGACGAGGACCTTGCATGTGGCGATGATGTCTTTGCCGCTCAAGGATATCCCGACGCCTCCCTCTATGAGCGGCTTGATATCTTCCAGCTTGAGCTTGTCGAAAGCGACCCGCGCTATCGAGTTCTTCACGACGACGTATTCAGACGCTATGGGACGCAGGTTCTTTCTCACCGTCTCCAGGTCCATTACCGAAGAGCCCATATACTCGGTGATGACGAAATCGGGGTGCTCCTCGATGCGTTCCAGGAGCTCCTCCATCATCCGTTCCTTGCAGAGTTTTCCGAATTTTGTCTGTTCCATGTTTAAGGTTTCCTGAATTCAGCGAGGTCAAGGCGCAAGCCCGGCCCCATCGTGGTCGATATATACAACGACTTGACGTGCTGGCCTTTGGGGCCTGACGGATTCGAGCTCATGATGGCGTCTATGAGCATCGACGCGTTCGCCAGGAGCGCGTCCTCGGCGAACGAGACCTTCCCTACGGGCGCGTGCACGCCTGCCTGTTTGTCCATCTTGAACTCTATCTTTCCGGCCTTGACCTCTTTTATCGTCTTGGCCGTGTCCTGGGTGACCGTGCCGGATTTCGGGTTTGGCATAAGGCCGCGTGGCCCAAGTATCTTGCCGAGCCTGGCCATATCCCTCATCATATCCGGCGTAGCGACCGCGACGTCGAAGTCCGTCCACCCACCCTGCACCTTGGCGATGAGGTCTTCCGCGCCCACAAAGTCGGCGCCGGCCTCCTTTGCCTTCCTCTCCTCTTCCCCTTTGCAGAACACCGCGACCCGGACCTTTTTGCCGGTCCCATGGGGCAGCGCCACTGTGCCGCGTATGGCGACGGCGACGGTCTTGGGGTCGACCGAGAGCTTCGCGGCCACTTCCACAGTCTCGTCGAACTTCAGCTTCGGGGCCTTCTTGAGGATGGATATCGCCTCTTTGAGGCTGTATGTCTTGGCGGCGTCGTATAGCGCCTGGACCGTCTTCAATCTTTTAGTCAATTTCTTCATCTTTTATTCCTCTACGTCGATGCCCATGCTCCGGGCAGTCCCCTTGACGATCTTCATCGCCGTATCTATGTCCGGCGCGTTCAGGTCCTTCATCTTCAGCTTGGCGATCTCCCTGACCTGCTCATTATTGACCTTGCCGACCTTCTCCTTGTTGGGCACGCCGCTGGCCTTGGCTATCCCGCAGGCGCGTTTCAAGAGCACCGAACACGGGGGGCTCTTAATAATAAAGGTAAAGGTCCGGTCCTCGTACGCTGTAATGACGACCGGAAGGGTCAGCCCCTCCTGGCTCTGCGTCTTGGCGTTGAACTGCTTGCAGAACTCCATGATGTTAAGGCCGTGCTGGCCCAGCGCCGGACCTACCGGAGGCGCGGGGTTCGCGGCCCCTGCCGAACAATACAACTTTATAACCGCTTTTACCTTCTTCGCCATTGTTATTCCCTATCCGTTGTGCCTTTTATACTTTCTCGACCTGCCAGGTCTCAAGCTCGACCGGCGTAGTCCTTCCGAATATCGATATCATCACTTTCAGCTTGCCTTTGGCAAGGTTCATCTCTTCGATCGTGCCGTTAAAGTTTGTGAACGGGCCGTCTATGACGCGCACGGCCTCGCCCTTTTCGAAGAGCACTTTCGGTATCGGTTTCTCTTTTGTCTCCTTAGTCTGCTTGAGTATCGAGCCTATCTCGTCCTCGCTCAGGGGTAACGGCCTCGAGCCGGCTCCCACGAAACCCGTCACGCCGGGTATGGACTTGATGAGGTACCAGCTCTCGTCGTTCATGTCCATTTCCACGAGGATATAGCCGGGGAAGAACTTCCTCTGCGATATCCTCTTCTTGCCCGCCTTTACCTCCGAGACCTGCTCAGTCGGTATAAGCACCTGCGCTATCCAGTCCTTCGCCAGGCCGGCGCCGATCTTGCTCTCGAGCGTCTTCCTGACCCTGTCTTCGTAACCCGTCTGCGTATGTATGACGTACCAGTTTTTCGCCATATCCTTAATAGTCCGGTTTGTTAGAGGCGTGACATGATTATGGTGACGATCCGCGACAAGATCAGATCGCACGCACCGATGAAGACCGATAGGATGAGAAGAGAGATGAGCACGACTGCGGTGGAACCGATGAGTTCGTTCTTCGTGGACCACGCGACCTTCGACATCTCCAGCTTCACGTCTTTAAAGAAACCAGCGATCTTATTCGCCATCTATTGCCTATCCTCTTCGTTACGTTGGCCCCTCCAGCGCTCCTATTCATCGCGCCTGCGGGACCAATTTTGCCCAACTTTATATCTGGCAAAATTGGCAGGCCAGGAGGGACTCGAACCCCCAACAGGCGGTTTTGGAGACCGCTGCTCTACCAATTAGAGCTACTGGCCTTCGCCAGTTCAATATCCCTGCCTGCTATTTTATCTCCTTGTGCTTCGTATGCTTTTTGCAGGCCCTGCAGAACTTGCTCAATTCCAGTTTATCAGGGTTTTTCTTCTTGTTCTTCGTCGAAGAATAATTCCTGTTCTTGCAAACCGTGCATTCGAGAGTTATTATTTCTTGCGCCATTTTTATTCTTTCTTAAATCCCTATACGCTATACGCTATACGCTACTCTATGACCTCCGTCACAACACCCGCTCCCACGGTATGGCCGCCCTCGCGGATGGCGAAGCGCAGC
>JAFGJL010000028.1 GCA_016929115.1 Candidatus Omnitrophota bacterium
AAGGCAGGAAGCTGAAGCCGGAAACGGGCGATGGCCGCGCCATCAACATCTTCGGCACGTCCCAGATGTCGTCCTTTCACATGCGGCTCCTGTTCGAACTAGGCAGCTCCATGGATTTCCGGTTATACCAGCTGAACGTCTGCAGGGAGTTCTGGGAGGATGTGGAGACACCGCAGGAAGAGAGGTGGAAGCGTATCCGCAGGACGAAGATAGGGAGCGACGAGACGGGCGAATTTCTCGACATCGGCGGGTCTGACAATAAGCTTCTATCGCGCTGGGGAAAGCCCGGACGGGAGAATATCAGGCTTCTGGGCAATCTGGAGGAGGCGAGCCAAAGAAAGGTCCGCTTCGTGTCGGATTGGAAGAGCGCCCCGGAAGAGGCGCCCGGCAAAAAGTCTGTCCTTAAAACGGTCCAGGGGCATATACTAAACAGGACAACGCCGGAGAATGCCGGCAAAAAGATGGAGCAGGACAGGTCTATCCAGATCGCGGGCTGCCCGGGCGCCTACCGCGAAATAGAGGCTGTCCACAACAGCATAATAGACAATATGCTCGAGGACCCGTCTATCAAACTTACCGACATCGCCATCCTCGTCCCGGATATGGCCGCTTATAAGAGCGTCCTGGAATCGGTCTTCTCCAGGCAGCCGCGGCATGTGCCGTATAACCTGACAGACTCGGCCGCCACGAACGACAGCGTCATCGCCCAGGCGCTTACGGCTATGCTTGAGCTCGCGGCCGGCTCGTTCACCCGCAGGGACGTCTTTGATTTGATCTTCAACGCCGCGTTCCTGGCAGGCATAGGCAGGACCAGGGAGGAGGCGCTCGTATGGGCCAGGTGGGCCGACGAGCTCAGCATATTCCATAGTTTTGATAAAAAGGATAAAGCCCGGAGCGGTTATGCCGATAACGACCTTTATACCTGGCAGCAGGGGCTGCGCCGCCTGCGGCTCGGCAGGATCATGGAAACGCCGGAAGAAGGGGTCGATGACGATAAGGCGTTCGCCGCCTGGCGCGATATCGCGCCTTTCTCGGATATCGACAGCCGCGATACGGCCTCGGTAAGCGTCTTTTGCCTCGTCGTAGAAACATTGCTGCGCCGGCTGTCGGACATATTCAAGAAGCGTTATTCGTGCGCCGGGTGGTCGGGCATCCTAGGCTCGCTTATCGACGATTATCTCGCCGTGCCGGAAGACCGGCCGGACGAGGAGAGGGTCGTCAAGAAGATACGCGACTATTTAATGGAGCTTGCCGATAACGACATCCTGCTGGGCGGCATCAGCGGCGTCAACGCCGTGGACCTTCAATTCATACGCGAATATATCGAGGAGCGCCTCGGCAAGATAAAGACCGGCCGCGGCAAATACCTGGCCGGCGGCGTCACCATCTCGACCCTCCTTCCCATGAGGCCCATCCCCTTCAAGATCGTCTACGTGGTCGGGCTGACCGAGGGCGAGTTCCCGGGATATCCCGAACGCTCGATGCTGGACCTGCGCCACCACCAGCGCAAGATAGGCGACGTCTCGAAGCCGGAGGCGAACCGTTACCTTTTCCTGGAGACGCTCGTCTCGACGCGCTCAAAGCTCTACCTCACCTATGTCTCCCGAGACCTGGAAAAAGACAAGGAGCTCAATCCCTGCTCGCTGGTGAACGAGCTTAAGGATTACCTTGATGAGAACATCCTGAAAGAAGGCTTTAAGACGCTCAAGGACGCCTTCCCGGAATGGCCCGACGATATCCCCCTAAAAGGCTCGAGCGACAAGTATCTGGCCGCGACCGGCAAGGCGAAGGCCTGGTCCGACATCCTGGTCAACTTCTCAGTGCCGGACCGTCTCGCGTGCCTACTCGACGTCAAGGGCAGGATAGCCGGCGCGAAGAAGATAGACGGGGCGCTCGCGAAAAAGATAAAAGAGTTGGTGCCCGACCAGAGAGCGGAGCCCAAAGAGGCGGCTTTGCCGGAAGAGGAGCGCGTGACGATAAGAGAGCTCAGGCGCTTTCTCGAAAACCCTGTGGAGGCCGCGATCAGGAGGCATCTCGAGCTCTATGATGAGCGCGGCCAACTGCCTGCCGCGGCGGAAGACGAGCCGTTCTATTCGGTCTGGCCGATGGACCGCGAATTCGGGTCCGGCATATTGAGCCGTTTTATCGCGAACTGGAAGGCGGGTAAGGCCGAGGTTGAATATGACCGCGTTGTCGAGGAGCATTTCGACAGGTATTACAGGTATTGCCGTCTCAGGGGCAAGGTGCCCGATGAGGCGTTCGGCGACTTGGACAAAAAAAGGTTCGAGGCGCTGCTTAAGCTCCGGCTTGAGGGCGAGGACGGCATCATCTCTTTCCTGCAGCAGCGCTCCGGGAACGAATTCCATGCCAATCTTATACTGGGTGAGGCTTATCGCGCGGCCGGAGGCGGCCTTACCTTTCCTCCGCTTGAATTGAACGTCAAGGGCATGAAGGCCAAGCTGCACGGCGAGATCCCTTTCGTATGGAAGGACAAGAAGGGGAAGGCCTACGAAACGCTTGTCATCGCCGACAGGAACAAGCCGCTGGCTAGATCCCCGCAAAAAGAGCTCATAATCCCGTTCCTCTTTTACGCTTCACTGATGGCGCTTAAAGGGCAGGGCAAGAGACCGGACCCGCAGCTCGGATGGATAGAGGATATGCCGATCCGGATCCACGTCGCGTTCAAAGACGGCGTAGACGACCCCTGGACATACAGGATCTCGCCCAAAGACGCGGCCGCCTACCTTGCCTCGCTTGCCGGGGGCCTTCTTGCGCCGGAGACCTTCGAGATAATCCCGTTCGCCCTCATAACGAAAAAAGATCACCTTAAAAGGCCGGATGAGATGAAAAAAGACGCGCCGAAAGCGGAAAAAGAGCTGTATAAACAGATGCTTGAGGAGGCCATAGACCGGGAAGGGGAGAAGCGCTATTTCTCGGAATACGCGCCTAGCGATGTGGCGCGATTGTGCGGCGGAGAGGTCCCGGAAGACGTTTATGACAAGGTATTGGAGAGGCTCGGGCCTCTCTATTCGAATATAACGAACGCGCCGAAATGAGAAGGCCTTATGCCTGTTGAAAAACAGAAGAACGAATTCGACGCCATCGCTCTCGATCGCCATGCCGTTATAGAAGCGTCGGCCGGCACAGGGAAGACCTATGCCATCGAGCGGCTTTTCGTTAAGCTGATGAGCGAGACAGGAGTCGATTTCGACAGGATACTCGTCCTGACATTCACCGAGAAGGCGACCGGAGAGCTCAGGGAGCGCATCCGCGCGAACATCAGGAGGGAATGGGAAGCGTGCAAGAGCGACCCTAAGGCCGCGGAACGGCTCAGGTTCGCCTACGACAATTTCGACGACGCCTCGATCTTCACCATACACGGTTTCTGCAGCCGCATCCTCCGGCAGCACGCCTTCGAGAACGGCGAGCTCTTCAGGGTCAGCCTTGAGGATGACGAGCCGCTTTACGAAAAGATGCTGCACGAGCTCATGAGAAAAGAGTGGAAGAAGCTCTTCGGCACGGCGCTTCCGGTCCTCATGGAGCTTTCCGGCTTTCCCAGGGCAAAGGGCGGCCGCAGCGCGTGGGAATACGATGTCATGAAGATAGCGCGTTCATACAGGCCCGATCACGGCGACACGCTCCTTCCGGGCCCGCTCAAAGACATCGAAAAGGAGGCCGCGGGCCGCTTTGCCAGGATGAACGCGATATTCGAAGAGGCGGCAAAGCTCGCCGGAAAGATCGATGCCGCTGACTTGACCAAGAGCGACCTGTATAAGGATTACGCGAATATCGGCGTAAGGGACGCATGGGTCGATTCGCGCCGCAGGACATATATCCTGCCGCTCCTGAAAGCGATAGCCGGATATCGCGCCTCAGGCAGCGTCGACATAGCCGTGTGCCGCGAGCTTTTGAAGCGCACAAGCAAGGGCTCCGGGTTCCGCACGCTGCTGGGTGACCACGATGATGATAAGGTCCATTTGATGCCTTACCTTGAGGGCCTCGTCGACAGGCTGGAAGAGCTTCGCGCCATCCTTGGCGATGAGGCCGTCAACCGCCAGCTTGACGTCGTCACCATCGGCGCGCTTAAGCGCGCCGTGGAGCGCTACAAGGCGGAGAAGGCCTTCATCTCTTACGACGATATGTTGCTGGCCGTCGACAGGGCTCTCTCTGGGTCCGGCGGCCGTAGAGGGCTGCTCCTGGACGCGCTGCGCAGCAGATACTCCTACGGCCTTATCGACGAGTTCCAGGATACGGACCCCGTGCAGTGGAGCATATTCAGGAAAGCTTTCCTTGGCACAGATGACAGCGGCGGGCCGGGCCGCCGCCTTTTCCTCGTCGGGGACCCGAAGCAGGCCATCTATTCTTTCAGGGGGGCGGATGTCTACACGTACCTGGGGGCAGCCGCCTCGATGTCCAGGAGAAGCGACTCAGCCGTTTATTCGCTTGCGACCAACTGGCGCTCGATACCGCCGCTCATCAACGCGTTCAACGCGCTCTTCACGAAAGGAGAATGGTTCCCTTCCGGAAGCATCAAATATATTGAAGTGAAGGACCCTGACGGCGGATCGGATAAGGCCTTAAGGCGAAAGGCGCGCGTCTATGAGGACAAGACCGGCCGCGCCGCGCTCTCCGTCGTCGACTTGGGGGCTGCCCGGGCGCCCGCCATTGCCCGCAGGAACATGGCCGGGTTTATAGCCGGCGAGATAAAACGCCTGACCTCCGGCCCGAACGCCCCGCTTCTCATATTCGGCACAAAGGACGAGAAGAGGATCCTGCGCGAAAGCGATATCGCGGTGCTGGTAAAAGACCGCTCGGAGGCGAAACTGATCGAAACGGCCCTCAGCCGGCAGGGCATACCATATTCCTTCTACAAGAAAGAGGGTTTATACCAATCCGATGAGGCGGACCATCTTGCGTATCTCCTCGGCGCGGTGAGCGATCCTGCCGACAGCCAGCGTTTCAAGAAGGCGCTCCTGACCCCGTTCTTCAGCATAAAGCCCGAAGACCTGAAGCGATACGAGGACCTTGCGCCGTCGCACCCGCTGAAACAGCTCTTCGAGCGATGGTATACCCTGGCGGGCCGCGGCCACTGGCCGCGCCTCTTCCAGTCGATCCTGGAGGATACAGGCGTGTGCTACCGCGAAATCGGCCGGCCTGACGGCGAACGCAGCATCACGAATTACCGCCACATCCTGGAGAACCTTGAGAAGGAGGCATCACGGTCCAACCTCGACTTTAACGGTATCCTCGAGAGGCTCAATACCTACAGATACGAGACCGAAGAAGGCGGTGAGGACTTCGATCTGCACCGCCTGGAAACCGAAAAGCCGAAAGTCCAGCTACTGACGATCCACGCCGCGAAAGGCCTCGAATTCCCGGTCGTTTTCATAGGAGGCGGATTCACCTCGCGTCCTCCGAAGGAAAGCTACTGCAAGTATCATGACGAGGAGCGCAGGACCGTCTATGACCTGATCCAGGATGCGGAAGCAAGACGGCGCAGGGACGAAGAAGGCATGGACGAGGCGAGGCGCCTTTTCTATGTGGCTTTCACACGCGCAAAATTCAAGCTCTACGTGCCTAAATTCCGGGCGCCGGGCAAAGAACGCTTTGCCGGGCCGCTCTTGCATATTGTTTCAGCGGCCCTCGAAAAGGCGTTCGGCGGCCATAGCGATGATTCGAGCGTTGGGACGATACCCTTAAGCGAAAAAGGCCAGGAGGCTAAGAAGAAAGGCCCGGCACCTTTTATCGACAAGGCAGAAAAAGGCTTGCCGGTGAAGGGAAAAGAGCCTGAGCCGAAGCTTCCGGCGCCGCTATTCCCGGATACATCGTTCTTTTTTAAGGAGCGCACGCTTGAGATAGATTCCTTCAGCGGCCTGCATGCACGGGCCGGGAAGACATCCGCGGAGCCTGCCGCTTACGAAGAGCCGGGCGAGGCCCTTGCCGCCGGAAAAGATGACGACGCGCCAAAGACAGCGGTTGAAGAGACGTCAACTCAGGCCTCGAGGGCCAAAGAGAGGATGCTGCCGCCCAGCAAAGAGACCGGTTCCATGCTTCACGAAATATTTGAAGGGATAGATTTCAGGAAGGCGGGCCGGGCGCCGTCCCATAAAGAGCTCCTTGCGGATACGGATATGGCGGACTTGATCGACAAGAAGCTCGCGCGCTACGGTTTCACCGGCGGCTTTTACAGGGAGGAAGCCGCCAGGATAATATGGGCCACGCTTAGAACGCCCTTTGTCCCGGACGGATTTGCCCTTGCGGATATGGATAAGGTAGATAAGCTGCACGAGACGGGATTCTATTATCCGCTTCCGGACGCGCGCCAGCTCAAGATCCCGGATGTGAAAGCCTCGCGGGAAGGTTTTCTCATGGGATACATCGACCTCGTCTTCAGGCACGGGGACAGGTATTATATACTCGACTGGAAGTCGAACTATCTTGACGAAGGCTACAGCCCCGAGGCCGTCAAGAAGAGCATGGATGAGGCCGGCTACCACCTGCAATATAAGCTCTACACGATAGCGGTGGTGAGGTGGCTAAGGGCGCATATCAAGGATTTTGACTATAAGGAGCATTTCGGCGGAATCTACTATGTCTACCTGCGCGGCCGGGATGCCGGCCATCCTGAGAACGGCCTCTTCTTTTACCGCCCCAAGGACGAGGGCGAGATAAGGGGCTATGAGCGGATGCTGTGCGAGATGGTCAATCCAAAAGGGCGTTGATCAGGCATGGATAACGAGCTGACGATAGACCTCCTCAAGGAATGCGAAGTGATCCCGGCCGCGGCAAAGGCCGGGGTGGAGGCCCTTTATAAGAACGCCGTGGAAAAGGCGGACCTGCCCTTCGCCGACTATCTAACCATCCGCGATCTCCTGGGAGCTTCCGGCTATTCGGATGAGCCCCTGCACGCGCTTCTCGTCTCGATGTTTATGGCCTTGGATGAGGGGAGCCTGTGCCTGAAACTTACGCCCGAGTCGCTCAAAAGGCGGCTCGGTATTTTTGCGGGTGAGCGCGCCGGTGAATTGGCCGAAAAGATAGCGCACGGCCTGAAAGAAAACAGATACAAAGCGTTGATCGGCGATTCTCTGGATGAATACAAGCCGCTCATCCTGCGGAACGAGGGCGGAGGCCCTTACCTGTATTTTCAAAAGTACCTTACGCATGAACTGTCGCTGAAGACATGTCTCGACGGCCTCCTCTCCGGTCCCGGCGGCGCTCTCGACGTGCCTGATAATATCCTGAAGAAGCATATCCTGGAAGTCCTTCAGAAGAAACCGATGCGCGCGAAATCGGGCAAGACCATCACCCTCAATAACGAGCAAAGGATGGCGCTTGCCCTGGGACTCCTGAAGGGTTTTGCCATCGTATCAGGCGGGCCGGGCACGGGGAAGACCTCGATAGTCATCACGCTCTTGAGGCTCCTTACGCGCTGCGGCGTAAAGCCTGACCGCATACGCCTTGCGGCGCCTACCGGCAGGGCCGCCCAGCGGATGACGGACACCATCCGGAAAGGCATAGCCTCGATCGCCTCACCGGAAAAGGCGGATAAACTCCTGGAAGGCATGGCAGGATCGACCATCCACAGGCTCCTTAAATATAACCCGTCGGCCAACCGTTTTATCTATAATCGCATGAATAAGCTGCCTGCCGATATCGTCATCATAGACGAAGTCTCCATGGTGGATGTCGAACTTATGGCGAAACTCCTCGAGGCGCTCGCGCCGCAGACGAATGTCCTGTTTCTCGGCGATAAGGACCAGCTGCCTTCGGTGGAAGCGGGCGCGGTCCTGGCGGACCTTATGCCGCGCCAGGCGGCGGCAACCTTCACGAGGAAGACCGCTGGCCGGATCGCGTCCCTCATGCCGGGCATCAGGGCAGCGCAGGAAAAGACGGCGAAGACCGGCGCGCTCACCGACAGGATAGTCATACTGAACGAAAGCTACCGGTCCGAAACCGGTATCCTGGAGATAGCGCAAAAGGTCAACGAACAGGATGAGTCTGTCATCGACAGGATCCCGCTCCTGCCCATCCGGAAAGACGGAGGCGTCGATTGGCCGGTTGGAGGCGCTAGGTTCATCGAAGACGCCGGGGCTGATATCGAGCGGTTCCGCGGCATCCTGAGGTCATGGATGAGGCGCCACTATTTCACCAAACACCTTAAACGCGCGGATATAACACTGCCATACGCGGAGCTTATCAAAAGGGCGCGTGAAGAAGACCTTAAAGATATATTTGCCTATATAGAGCAGGCGAGGGTCCTGTGCCCGGTGCGGTACGGCCCGTTCGGTAGCTTCAGTGTAAACCGTCATATAGCTAAACTCATGCGTGAAACGCTTGATCCCGGAAGGTACGGCCGCCTCTTCGCGGGCGCGCCTGTGATGGTGACGCAGAACGACTATGTTAAGGACCTGTATAACGGCGAAGTCGGCGTGGTCCTGAGGGGCCGCGACGGCAGCCACCACGCCTATTTTGAGCGCTCGGGCGGCTTCATACCATATCCGGTCGACACACTCCCGCCGCATGAACTCGCCTTCGCCATCACCGTACACAAAAGCCAGGGCTCCGAATACGACAACGTCCTCGTTGCCCTGCCGCCGGATGAAGGCGCGAGGCAGCTTACAAAGGAGATCATATACACAGCCCTGACCCGCAGCCGGTATCTCGCGGCCATCTATGGCTCGAAGGCTGTTTTGCGGAAGGCTATAAGCGGGAAGATAGAGCGCGAGTCCGGCATCAGGTTCTGGGATTAAAGATCTCTTGACCATTTGCCGGCGAGAGGGTAATATATAGTCGTATCACGAAAAGGAGGTGATCCTGAATGAAGAGGAATCTTATTATTATCGCAGTGGCCGCACTGGCCGGGACGTTAATATGCTCGCTGGCCATAGCCGCCGAACAGGGTAAGGCGAAAAGCGCGAAACAGGCAGAGCTGCTTAATATCCCGCAGGTCGTCGAAAACACCCCGTCGATCAAGGAGATGCGCGCTTATCCGGCGCGGAAGCTGTCGTACACAAAAGACTACCGCGGTGAGTTGATACCGACGCAGACCGACAATTGCGGAAAGCGTCCGTAATAAAAGATATATCCGCGTTAGACAAAACCCCTTCTCAGCCAGTACGAGAAGGGGTTTTTATTTCTTAAAAATAAGGTTACAAACCGGGCTTTTAGGCATATAATAAATCCAAAAAGCGGTGATGTCAAACGGGGGAGTCGGTTATGGAAGGAATGGTCGGCGCCGTAGCGCTAATCATAGGATTGGTCATAGGGTTCGCCGCCGGGTACTTTATCGGCAAGGCAAGGACCGCCGGCGCGGCGGACCTTTCTTTGCAGCAGAACCTGCTGACCAGCATGAGCAGCCAGATCTCCGAGATCAAGGTCAAGTTCGATGAGGTCGAGAAGTCCAGGTCGAGCCTCGAGAAGGCGCGCGAGAGGGAAGGCGAGCAGCGGGAACAGAGGCTGAGGGACTGGATCGAGAACACCGGCAAATTATTCGAGCAGATAACTAAAAAAAGCGATATAACCGCGGCTGAGAAGGAGAAGCGCATAGAAGACTGGATGGGAGCCACAAAAAAGTTCTTCAACGACCAGAAGGACGCGACCGAGAAATTCCTGCTGGAACAGGGGAAGAGCCGGGAGGATATAGAGAAGCAGCGCGACGCCCAGATCCGCGATATGAGGAACATGATCGAGACGTTCACCAGGACGGTATCGGGCACAAAGACCCGCGGCATGGTGGGCGAAGATATCCTCGGCGAGGTCCTGCAGAACTCGATACAGGCCGGCCTCGTGGTAAAGAACCTCAAGACTGACGGGGGGGATGTCGAATTCGCCTGGAAGCTGGACGCTTCCAGGTATATACCAATAGATGCCAAGCTCCCCGACATCTTCGAGCTGGTCGAAAAGTATAACGCTTCGCAGGACCCGGATGAGCAAAAGGCCTGCCGCAAGGATATAGTCGAGAAGACCAAAAAAGAGGTGCGGAACGTCCAAAAATACCAGAACCTGCCGAACACCTTTGAAAGCTGCATCCTGGTCGCGCCTCCGGCGGCCCTCGAGATAGCCCCTGAGCTCGTCTCCATTGGCAAGGAATCCAACGTCTACGTCTGCACCTACAGGGATGTTTTCCCGATCGCCCACGTCCTGCAGGAACAATATATAAGGATGAAGGAGACGGGCGATATCGGCACCTACAGGAAATTGGTGGACCGCTTATTGCAGGTATTGGGCAGGATAGACAAGCTGGTGGATACCGTCGACAAGGGGATGACCATAGTCACGAACGCGAAAAAGAACATAAAGGATGAAGTGGTGAACGCGTACCAATTCGTAAAGACGGATAAGGGCTCCGGGGAGTAAGGCATGAAGAAGGGCCCCATCAACATCCTCCTTACCAACGACGACGGCATATACGCCGAAGGCATCTATGTCCTGTATGAGGCGTTGAAAAAAGTCGGCAATGTCACCGTCGTGGCGCCGGCGACCGAGCAGAGCGCCGTCGGCCACGCGATAACCATGTCGGATCCCTTGCGCGTAAAGGAGGCGCGCCGCCGCAGGCAGCGCTTCGGCTACGCCGTATCCGGGACGCCAGCGGATTGCGTAAAGATAGCGATAAGGTCCCTGCTCAGGAAAAAACCCGACCTGGTCGTATCGGGCATCAACCTCGGCCCTAACACAGGTTTCAGCGTCCTCTATTCCGGGACCGTTTCGGGAGCGACGGAAGGCGCTATCCTAGGCATCCCTTCTATAGCCGTCTCTCTGGGGACATTCGTCGACCCCGATTACAGGAACGCCGCGAACTTTGCCGCAAAATTGGCGAGGCTCGTCCACAAAAACGGCCTGCCTAAAGGTACTTTTCTCAATCTGAACGTCCCGGCTTTGCCGGCCTCAAAGATAAAAGGCGTGCGCATCACTACGCAGGGCAAGACGCCGATAATCGAGCGCTTTGATAAGCGCGTCGACCCGCGCAAACGCACGTATTACTGGCTTACCGGAGAGGTCATGAACCTCAGGGGCGGGATAGAGAGCGACATCGTCGCCCTGAAGAACGGCTATATATCGATCACGCCGGTGCAATACGACCTCACGGACCACAGCTTTATCGATACGCTGAAGGGATGGAGATTGCGTTAGCGGCCCAAAAAGGAGAGGGATCTCGAAGATGAGGCACTTCACACACGTTATGGTAATGGTCGCGCTTGGCCTCTCAGCGACGCTTATCGCTGACGCCGGCGTCATCGCGCTCGCCGCCAAAAAAGAGGCCCCCGCGCGTTACATGATGGTGCAGAGGGCGGTGGACGGCGATACGCTGAAACTTGCCAACGGCGAGCGGGTGCGCCTGATCGGCGTCGATACGCCGGAGGTGCATGAGAGCGTGAAACTGTACAGGGACGCGAGTAAGTCTAAGCAGGACGTAAAGGCCATCCGGGCTATGGGCAAAAAGGCTTCCGAATTCACGAAAAAATTGACCGAAGGCAAGCCGGTCCGCCTGGAATTCGACGTGCAGAAGAAGGACAGGTACGGCCGCCTCCTTGCCTACGTCTACCTTGAGAACGGGACGTTCGTGAACGCCGAAATAATAAAGCAGGGATACGCCAACGTGATGACTATTCCGCCCAACGTCAAATACCAGGACCTCTTCCTGAAGCTATACCGCGAAGCGAGGGAGGCGAAGCGGGGGTTGTGGAAGGAATAGCTCTTAGCTCATAGCTGATAGCTCATAGGTCAATTCTTCCTATGAGCCATGAGCTAAGAGCTATGAGCTAAAAATTAGCGTCTTATCTTACAGGCGATATCTTTTGTGAATTGCGGGATCTTCAGCTGCAACAAGCCGTTCCTCGCAGAGGCCCTTTCCCGCTTGATGACCTTGCCTTCGAGCGTATCCCACCACTCCACCCTGTAAGTACCGTTAGCGATACCGCTTACGGTAAGCGGCGTATTCCGCATGGGCTTGATATCATTGAGGGCCTCCGGGTTTTCCCAGTCGTAATCACGGTTGTATGCCCAGAGGATAACAGTGCCGTCGATGTTCAGCCCGACGGCGCGGGCGTTCGTGATAGAATCGCTCTTGTAATTTGTAAGAGTTATTTTCCTTATGCCTATCCAGTCCCTGCCCTTGTTGGCGAGCCTTATGGTATGTTTTCCCGCCGGGATATCTATTTCTAGAGGCATGTCATATTTGCATTGGTAAAGGTCCACGTCCTTGCGGTAAAGGCTCTTTTTCCACGGCCCATCGCCGGGGCCGGCCGGCAGGTCTTTCTCCAGCAGGACGTCTTTATCGTCAAGATAGACGACAAGTTTCCCGCCCGCGGATACGGTACCTATTTGTATGATGAACTTGCCGTCCGCGGGGTAGTCGACATGAAAAACGGGCTCTACCCGCATCTCCTCATGAAGCTTCCCGTGCAGATACGCGTTCACGGAGCCCTCCGGCATCTCGCCGCTGTTGGCAACCAAGAATTCGCGGTCGGCAACAGGCCCCCATTCCTCGCGCGTGGGGATGAGCACATCGCCGTAAACGATATTTTTGCCTCTTCCGCTTATTTTCGTTACAGAGGATAGTCTGGCGAAACCCACGCTTTTCGCGTTCCAGTCGATATCGGAAACGAAGTCCCTAAGCGCCCTGTAGTGGGGGTACAGGTTCTTCGCCTTGACATATTCCGCCCACCACCAGTTCAGGGAGCCGGCGAAAGAACGCGTCATGGCGCAAGCCCACATGCTCGTGTGCAATGCCGCGCCGCTTCCTTTGGGGTCGGAGAGCCTGTCGGTCTGGTCCGCGCTGATGCCGAACTCCCCCACTAAAAGCATCTTGCCGTATTTTATCGAATATTCCTTGTTGAGGGATATGATGCCGTCGAGCGAGCCTCCGGCCTGATCCCCGTAGACATGGCGGTCGATCACGTCAAGATCCCTTAATTCCCATATGGCAGGTTCGTCGAAATCGTCACCCCACGGATATCCGAGGCTCGTGGTCATGAGTTGGCCGTGCGGGTTGAGCGCCTTAAAGTAGGCAAGGGTCTCCCGGGTCCATTTTTCAGGCGCATTGGTCTCGTTCCAGAGCTGGAAGGCAAGGATGTTCGGGGAATAGCCCCAGCGGGCGATGATATACCGCAACCGGTCCCTGTAATATCTTTTTGCCTCATTGTCCGTAAAGAAATCCCATGGTTCAGCGCAAGGGCCGCCGTTGGCCTTGTTATACGGATTGGACTTCCACCACCCTTCGCCCCACTTGCCGGGCTCTTTCATGAGGCTGGCGTAAGAATCGAGAACGAGGATCACGTAGATACCGTACTTTTCGGCCATGCGCATGAGCGAATCCAGCTTTTCGCAATTTTCCAGGTTGTATTGGCCTGTCTTTGCGTCTTCGATGGCCAGGGACCACGGGTTGTTTATCCAGATCCTGACAAGATTGCAGCCGCTCTTGCGGAATTCCTTGAAATAGGTCTCGTATGCGGAGAGCTTATTATTGGTGACCCAGCCTATGTTGTGGCCGATGCCGAAGAATGGCCTGCCTGAATCGAATACAGGATAGAAGGGATTGCGGCTGCCTTTTCTGAGAAAGCCGTCTTTGCCGGTGGACAGTACATTTACGCGGCAGGGCGCGGACGCCGATGTCCCGGAGGGCGTCCTGACCGACAGGCGGTATGAAAAGCTCCCGCTACTTACAGGCGTGTAGCGGAAGAGCCACAGCGAGCCCTTCCCGGAATAGAAGCCCGGCACTGTTAATGCCGCGCCGTTTTCCAAATCTACGAGGACATCCGCCTGTATCTCGGCCGGGTCGAACGCGTTTTTATAAGGCGCGCCTATGACCGCCTTTATCTCGAACAGCTCGTACTGCGCCGCCGCGGCCTTGTTCTTGGAGAGGTTTTTTATGGTCACGGTCCCGCAATCTCCCGTATTGGACAGCGACGCCGTGAAGAGCGCCGCTATGAATAAAGAATATCCGATCCTTCGCATGGGACGGTATCATAACATAAATATTAAACAATTTGAATGAAAAATCGCGTTTTCGAGCGTATAATTATGTGGATATAATATTGGAGAGGGGATATGCGCATCCTTGTTGTGGAAGACGAAAAGAAGATAGCCGACTTCGTGAAGCGCGGGCTCAGGGAAGAGGGCTATGCGGTGGACGTGGCCCATGACGGCAAAGAAGGCTATCTCCTCGCCTCGGCGAACGATTACGATGTGATCATCCTTGACCTGATGCTGCCGCAGATGGACGGGGTGACGGTATGCAAAAAGCTCAGGGAAGCGAAGGTAGAAAGCCCGATCATCATGCTCACCGCCAAGGATACCGTGCAGGACAAGGTGACCGGCCTGGACAGCGGCGCGGATGATTATATGGCCAAGCCGTTCTCGTTCGAAGAGCTGCTCGCGAGGATACGGGCGGCGTTGCGGAAAAAAGAAGCCCGTGGCGCGACAAGGCTGCAGGCGGCCGACCTTATAATGGACCTCATCAACCACAAGGTAACGCGCGGCGGCCGCGAGATCGAACTCACGGCGAAGGAATACGCGCTTCTGGAGTATCTCATGCGCAATGCAGGCACCATCATAACGCGGACTATGATCTCCGAACACGTCTGGGACATAGATTTCGACACCTTCACGAACGTGATCGACGTTTACATAAGCTATCTGCGCAATAAGATCGATCACGGCTACAAGAAAAAGCTTATCCACACCGTACGCGGCAGGGGATACCTGCTGAAGGCGTAAGGGGGCGCATGTTCATCAAGTCGATACGTTTCAAGATAACCTTCCTCTATATGGTCATACTGGCCATCACGCTCGCTTTTTTCAGCGCCGTTGTCTATAAATACATGAGTTACAACCTGTACGAAAGCATAGACAAGCTCCTCCTGTCAAAGGCCGAGGGCATAGAAAAGGCGATCGATACCTACTGGGAGGCGGAGCGGCTTAACGTCGTCGGTGATGCGGTCGACGAAAAGGCCCTGTCAAAAAGGCGCAACATCAACTTCTCGAAGATTGCCCAGCGCTGGGTCGAGCAGGAATCGACCGACCCTCGCCTCCTCGACATAATCGTGCGCATCTTCAATACTGACGGCCTGACGATAGCCTCCTCAAAGGCCGTGCCTTTAGAGGTAAGGTTCGTGTCGAAAAGGGACTTTTTGTCGGTGCTGCAGGGGAGGGAAAGGTTCGACACGATAAACGCCGAGATGGCGCCGGCAAAGATGACCGGGCTAAGGGTATTTTCCACGCCGGTCATCGAGAACGACAAGGTCGCCTATATAGTGCAAGTGGCCAGCCCATTGAGCACCATCGAGACGGCGCTTGCGAACCTCAGGATGACCCTCGCCGTTGTATCCCCGCTGGCTGTGCTGGCTACCGGCATCGTCGGCTATCTGCTGGGCCTGGTCGCGCTCCATCCCGTAGGCTCCATGATACGCACTATCCGCCAGATAACCGCCGCCAATCTGAAGCTCAAGATAGCCATACCGGACACCAATGACGAGATCCAGCATCTGGCCGAGACGTTCGACGACATGCTTGGCCGTCTCGAGCATGCTTTTACCTCGCAGCGGCAATTCACAGAAGACCTCTCCCACGAGCTCAGGACGCCGCTTACGGTGATGAAGGGCGAATTCGAGGTCATGTTAAAAAAGCGCCGGACGCCCGAAGAATACGAGTCGGTGCTGCGCTCCAGCCTCGAAGAGATCGACGCGATAACGGGGCTTGTCGATAACCTCCTCATGCTGGCGCGCCTTGATTCAAAAGAGATAAAGCCTGAGATGAAGCCGGTCAGGCTCACGTCTCTTTTAAGCTCTATCATCGATGACCTGAAGCCCCTGTCCGAACAGAAAAAGATCGCCCTCGTCTTTTCCGCGGAAGGCCGCATAGAATTGAGGGCCGATGAGCCCGAGATAAAACGCCTGTTCGTCAATCTTGTGGATAACGCCATAAAGTACACGCCGCCGGGAGGCAAGGTCACGGTAGAGGCCCGCGAAAAGGACGGCCTCGCGAAGGTGACAGTGGCCGACACCGGCGTCGGCGTTGCCGAAAAGGAGTTGCCGCATATATTCGACCGTTTCTACCGGCTCGATAAGTCAAGGGCGAGCATAGGTTTCGGCCTGGGCTTAAGCATCGCCAAATCGATAGCCGAGATGCACAGGGGCACCATCGCGGTCGAGAGCCGCCTGGGCGCGGGAACGAAATTCATCGTGACCCTTCCCGTCAAGTGTTAGAAAATTTTAATTTTACACTAATCGGATTTTAATCGCGTATCATTATACTTAATGGCAGAAAGGGAGGTGGGGACTATGAAAAAGCTCATAGTGCTCTTAGTGGCAGTGGCTCTCGTCGGTCTCTTCTCAGTGACCGCCAGGGCCGATGATAAAGTCCTTTTCAGTTTTGAGAAGGACACCCAGGGATGGGAGATCCCCGAATGGGCGATGGAGCAGGAAGACCATGTGGCAAAGTCCGTTGAGGTCTCCAAGGATTTTGCGAAGAACGGTTCCCAGTCGCTGAAGGTAATGTCGAATTTCCCGGGCAAGGTCTGGACTTCCGCGCTCGTGGAGGATTTTGAGTATTTTGACTGGACGCCCTATAAGGCGCTAACGGTCGACGTCTACATACCGGCCGAGGCTCCTACCGGCCTGAAAGCGAAGATCATATTGACCGTAGGCGAGAACTGGAAGTGGACAGAGATGGCGCGCACGGTCGCTTTGAAGCCCGGCGAATGGGTAAGCGTCACGGCGAACCTGCTGCCCGGCAGCGAGGACTGGAAGAAGACAGTGGTCGACGACAACTTCAGGAAGGATGTCCGGAAAGTCGCCGTCAGGGTGGAATCCAACAAGCAGCCGGTCTACAACGGCCCGATCTACATAGACAATATAGTACTGACCAAGATATAAAAGCCAAAGAACCGACAATAGATCCCAGGCAGAATTTGCTTGGGATTTATTGTTTGTGCGGTATAATGATATCGGTATGAAAATCCGGCTAAAGACATTTTTTACTGAGATCTGACGATGCGAGTCCTGAGAGACTATCTCCTCAACGAATTTTTCCACTCATTTTTCCTGTCGGTCGTCGTCTTTACGTTCGTCCTGCTCATAGGCAACATCATACAGGTGGCCAATCTTATAATAAACAAGGGCGTCGACATCTTCTCCGTGCTAAGGCTCTTCATGTACCTGGTGCCGTGGCTTCTGAGCTTCACGCTCCCGGTGGCCGCCCTCACCGCTGTCATACTCACGTTCGGAAGGCTGTCAAGCGACGGCGAGCTGACCGCGATGAAGGCGAGCGGCATAGGCCTCTTCAGGATATCGTTCCCGATACTCATGGTCGGGGCGCTCTTCAGCTTCGCGACGTTCCTCATAAACGACCAGATATCCCCGAACGCCTCGTTCGCCTCGCGGCGCATCATAAAGGAGATAGGGATCAAGACGCCCACCGCCTGGCTGGAGGAAGGCACCTTCATCAGGGGGTTCGAGAACTACGTCATCTTCATCCACGAGATAAAGGGCAACAGGCTGCGCAACATCCGGATATACCAGCCGCAGGAAGGCAAACCCACCCGCACGATAGTCGCGGAGGCCGGCGAGATCAATTCTTATCCCGAGAAGAACCTTATGGAGCTGAAGCTCTACAACGGCACCAGCGAGGAACCTTCGCCGACGGACCCGGAAAATTTCTACAAGCTTAACTTCAAGACCTACTATATGACGCTGGACCTGAACAAGGTCTTCAGGAGGGAGCGCATACAGAAGAAGTCCAGGGAGATGACGATAAACGAACTGAAAGCGGAGATAAAGCGCTCATCGGCCCAGGGGATAGACACGATGCCTCTTTACGTGGAGATATATAAAAAGATCAATATGTCGCTCGCCTCTTTCGTCCTGATCCTTTTAGGCATACCGCTGGGGATACGGGCGCACCGGAGCGAGAAGTCCATCGGCTTCGGCATAAGCCTTATCTTCTTCGCGATATACTGGGCATTTTCGCTGGGCGGTATCGCCCTGGCGTTAAAAGGCACATTGCCTCCACTCGAGGCCGTTTCTGTGCCGAACCTCGTGTTTTTCATAGCGGGCGTGATATCGTTCGTATATAGCGCAAGGAAATAGCGATGGGCGAAATCTATGATGTCCTTATAATCGGCGGAGGGCCCGCAGGCCTTACGGCGGGTATATACCTCTCCCGCGGCCGGATAAGAACGCTCCTTGTCGAAAAGGCCGCGTGCGGCGGGCAGATCCTGATCGCCGATCAGATAGAGAACTTCCCCGGCTTTCCGGACGGCGTCAAAGGGACTGAGCTCGCCGATTTCATGCTGAAGCAGGCGCGCCATTTTGGCCTTGAGATAACCGAGCGGGAAGTATCATCCATAGCCCTCAGAAAAGAAGATAAAGGCCCGTTTACAGCCATGTGCGCCGGAGGCGGCAATATCCAGGCGCTCAGCTTGATCATCGCTACCGGCGCGCGCTGGAACTCTCTGAATATCCCGGGAGAGAAAGAGCTTATTGGAAGGGGCGTATCCTACTGCGCCACATGCGATGGCCCGTTGTTTAAAAACAAGGATGTCATCGTGGTGGGCGGAGGGGATACGGCGCTCGAGGATGCCATGTTCTTGGCGCGATTCGCGAACAAGGTGACCGTGGTCCACAGGAGAAACAGGCTGCGGGCGACAAAGATACTGCAGGAGAGGGCTTCCGCGAACAAAAAGATAGAATTCGTGTTAAGTTCGGTAGCGCTTGAGGTCGTCGGCAAGGGCAGGGTCGAAGGCCTGCGCGTAAAGAACGTGGCAAGCGACGACGAAAGCACTATAAAGGGGAGCGGCGTATTCGTCCTTGTGGGAGTGAC
>JAFGJL010000029.1 GCA_016929115.1 Candidatus Omnitrophota bacterium
AGCGTCCGCATCTCATCGGCGCCATCTTCCCGCTCCAGGTAGGCGCCTCCGGGATGTTGCGAAAGGAACCACGCGAGCGCCGTGTAGTCAAGGCTGTCCTCGGCGCTCTTGACGCCTTTCTCCTCGGTCAGCACGCCGTATTTCCTGTCGACCACAAGCCCTCCCACCTGCTGCTTGAAGATGACGAGCTCGCACTTCCTGAAATCGAAGTTGCCCTTCAGGAATACGCTCAGGGCATCGAATATATCGTCGAACGTGAGGCTCTCGGACATCTTCCTGGTAATCTCGTAAAGGTTCGCGATCATGAGCTCTTTTGCCTTGATCTCGCTCTCCACGGCTTCGGTCTTAGCGACCTGCGCGGCGTACGACTTCCTCTCCTCTTCCTTCTGCCTGAGGTTGGCATGCCATACCTTCATGGTGTCCTCTATGATCCGCTTACCCCTGACGAAGGCCGCAAGCAACAGGTCGGCGAGCACGATGAGCGTGATCGCCTCCGGAAGCCGGATCCTGCAGACGATGATAAGGACAGGCAGAAAGACGGCCCACGAGGCCGCTATCATTATATACGACAGGGCGCGTGAGCCGAGATAGCCGACCGGGACCATCGCGAGGAACGCGAGGCTCAGGGAAGAGTAGGAGATCCTCCCTTTAAGGTAGAGAAGCCCGCACGCGTAAAAAAACGCGGCCCAGAAGATTATATATAGCGCCCTCAGCCTGCGCACACCCTGTTCCTCCCCTTTTCCTTCGCTTTGTAAAGCCGCTCATCCGCGGCGCGCAGCAGCTCTTCCTCGCTCATGCCGTCGCGCGGAAATACCGAAAGCCCCACCGAGGCCGTCACGAACGTCTTCTGGCGCCGCAATACCAGCGGCTCGGCCTCGACGCGTTTGCGGATAGCCTCGGCCGCCTTCAGCGCCTTCTCCCTGTCCGTATCCAGCAGGAGCATGACGATCTCCTCGCCGCCGTACCGCGCGACGATGTCTCCCTCGCGCGTCATCGCGGTGAGGACGCGCGCCAGGTGTTTAAGCACGAGGTCTCCCGCCATGTGGCCGTATTTATCGTTATACTCCTTGAAATTATCGATATCCAGCATAAGCACGGCGAGCTCGTTCTTCCCGCGCGCCGCGCGCTTTATCTCCTCCCGGAAACGCTCCGTGAAGTACCGGCGCACTATGAGCTCTGTAAGGCCGTCCCTTATGGCCAGCTCCTGCGTCCTCGAGAAGAGGAGCGCGTTCTGTATCGCGACCGCTCCGAGGTCTGATATGATGTTCAGGAGCCGCAGGTCGTCCTGCGTGAAGAGGGATTCTTCCTTTGAGTCCATGCGAAGTACACCTATGACCTTGTCCTCCGAGACCAGCGGCGTGGTTATCAGGGACCTGAAAGACTGCCTCGCCTCTTCGACATCGCCGGTAGAGAACCTGAAGTCCTTCTCTATGTCCTCGATGATGAGGGACTTGCGGTGCCGCAGGACCCACTGGTCGAAGACATCGCCTTTCTTCGCCCTCGTCCTGTGCACCTCCTTGGACGCGGAGAGCATCAGCTCCTGCTTCTTCATGTCGACGAGGAACAGGAGGACGCGCGCGTCCTTTCCGATCGTACTGCCCGTCTTTTCCACGATAAGCTCGTTGATAGCATCGAGCGACAGGACCGTGCTCAGAGCCTCGGTGACCTCCTTGAGCGCAGAATACCGCGAAAGTTTCTCCTCTAGCGAACCGATGACCTTATCTTTCTCGCTTATGCTGTTGGCAAAGAGGTTCGTCTCCTCCTCGGTCTTCTCTATCTTCAGCATGTAGACCTGCTCTATCCGCTCCTTTATCCTGATATAGCCGTGGCCTATGAACGCGGTCACCAGAAAGGAGAGTGTGAGGAGGGCCTGAGTATAGAATCCGGCCCTCAGGACGACCCATAGCGCCAGGATCACGGCTGCCGCGGTCATCGGGACGCCGCCCCATTCCCCGAAGGCTAGCCAGCCGAAAGCGAGCGCCGCGTTAAAGCTTATGATGGCGGTCGCGATGAGATCGATATGCAGCTGGTCCTGGGGACGGCCGGATGATAAGGCGAAGGAGACGTAGGTGATGAGCAGAAAGAGGATGAAAGAGATGATGCCGAGGATAAGCCTCTCGCGGGAAGGGGTCATAGTCGATTATCGTTTTTTAGACGAGCGTGTTGTCCGAATCTTTGTCAAAAAAATGGATTTTTGACATATCAAAGACCATGTCCATATCCTGGTTGATCGCCGGCTTGTCGTGGCCGCCGACTTTGGCGACGAGCGAATTCTTGCCGGTGTTCAGGTAAAGATAGGCCTCTGATCCCATGGGCTCGATGACCTCGCAGGTAGCTCTTACGGTGTTTTCCGCGGGCGCTTCGGAAACGAACAGCTTATCGTAAATGTCCTCGGGCCGTATCCCGAATATGACCTCTTTGTCCAAATAGGACGCTATCTTGGGGACCATAGCGTCTATGATCTTGACCTGGAACGCGCCTTCGTTGAAATACCACTTCGAGTCTTTCTTGAATATGACGCCCTTGACGAAGTTCATCGGAGGGTTGCCGATAAAACCCGCCACGAACCTGTTGACGGGTCTGTCGTAAAGTTTGAGCGGGTCCGCTATCTGCTGGATGACGCCGTCCTTCATGACGACGATCCTGTCGCCCATCGTCATGGCCTCGACCTGGTCGTGCGTCACGTATATCATAGTGGTCTGGAGCCTTATATGCAGCTTCTTGATCTCGGTCCTCATCTGCACGCGCATCTTGGCGTCGAGGTTCGAGAGCGGCTCGTCGAATAGGAATACGAGCGGTTTTCTCACGATGGCGCGCCCGACAGCGACGCGCTGCCTCTGCCCGCCCGAAAGCTCCCTCGGTTTGCGCTTCAGGAGCTTCTCTATGCCAAGGATCGCCGCCGCTTCCGTCACGCGCTTGTCTATCTCGGCCTTCGGGTATTTGCGCAGTTTCAGGCCGAACGCCATGTTGTCGTAGACGCTCATGTGGGGGTACAGGGCGTAGTTCTGGAAGACCATGGCGATGTTCCGGTCCTTGGGCGGGATGTCGTTGACCAGTTGGTCGCCGATGTAGACATCGCCGCCGGTCGCCTCCTCCAGGCCCGCGATGATGCGCAGGGTCGTGGACTTGCCGCAGCCGGACGGCCCTACCAGGACGATAAATTCCTTGTTCTCCACGCCCAGGTTGACGTTCTGGACCGCCTGGACGTTCCCGGGGAAGACCTTCGATATGCTCTTTAAGCTTACCTGCGCCATATATGGGATTATTTTAACATAATCAGTGAAGATTACAACCAAAAAGCCCTAACTTCTGCTGCGGGAACGGTGCGGCACTGCGCTGAAATAGGCGAAGAGCTTTGAAAGGGTGTCCTTGAGGTTTTTCCTGTGGACCACCATGTCGATAAGGCCGTGCTCGACCAGGAATTCCGAGCGCTGGAAACCGGGCGGAAGCTTTTGGCGTATCGTCTGCTCTATGACGCGCGGCCCGGTGAATCCTATGAGCGCCTTGGGCTCGGCGATTATGAGGTCGCCGAGCGACGCGAAGCTCGCCATGATGCCGGCCATCGTCGGGTTGGTCAGGACCGAGACGAAGAAGCAGCCTTCATTATGGTGGCGGCTTAAAGCGGCCGATGTCTTCGCCATCTGCATGAGCGAGAACATGCCCTCATACATCCTCGCGCCGCCGCCTGAACCCGAGACGATGACGAGCGGGTAGCGCGTCTCGATGGACCGCTCGATAGCCCTCGTCAGCTTCTCGCCGACTACCGAGCCCATCGAGCCCATGATGAACCGCGAGTCCGTGACGCCAAGTATGACGGGCGTGCCGTTAAGCGTGCCCTCTCCGGTGATGACAGCGTCTTTAAGGCTGGTGACCTCCTGGTCTTTTTTAAGCTTCTCCTTGTAGGTCTTGGGCCCTTCGAAGCCAAGCGGGTCGAGGGATTCCATGCCCGAGTCCATCTCCACAAAACTGCCCTCGTCCATAATCGTCTTCACGCGCCCCTGCGCGGAAAGCGTGAAGTGGAAATTGCACTTATGGCATACCTTCAGGTTCTCCTCGAGTTTCTTATTGTAGATGAGCTCGCCGCACTCCTCGCACCGCGTCCAGAGGTCACTGGGTATCTCGCCCTTCTTCTTGGCGATCTTGACTATAGTGTATTTAGGCTTTCTGGGAAAAATAGGCATTATTTCCTCAACAGCTCCTTGGCCTTATCGACCGCGGTGGCCGCGTCCTTGGCGTACGCGTCCGCGCCTATGGACGAGGCGAATTCCTGGGTGACCGGGGCCCCGCCACCATGACCTTGACCTTTTCCCGGAGTCCGGCCGCCTCCAGGAGCTTGATCGTATCGCGCATCCCGCTCATGGACGTTGTCAGGAGCGAGGACATGGCTATGATGTCGACGTTCGCGTCTTTGACGGCGTCGACGAACTTTTGCGGCGGCACGTCGATGCCGAAGTCCTCGATCTGGAAACACGCGCCTTTGAGCATCATGCTGACGATGTTCTTTCCTATATCGTGGAGATCGCCCTTGACCGTCCCTATGGCTACCTTGCCGGCCGGCTTTATGCCTGAGGCGGTGAAATGCGGCTCGAGGATGGCCATTCCCGCGTGCATCGCTTTCGCGGAGATGAGGACCTCGGGTATGAATATCTCGTTGTTCTTGAACCTGACCCCGATGGCCTCCATCCCGGAGATAAGGCCGTCGTCCAGGATATTCTTGATGGCAAGCCCCTCATCGAGCGCCTTCCGCGTAAGGTTCGCCACGCCCGTCCTGTCGCCTCTGTACAGCGCTGTCTTGATATCGTCCAATATAGTATCGCTCATATCGTCAGAATTTGTTAACCGTAAGCCCGGATAGCGGCTTCGGATAAAAGTACGTGGCCTTCCTGGGCATCTTCTCACCGTGCAGCGCCACTTTCGTCACCTGTCTTGCCTTCGTCGGGTTCAGGAAGAAGGCGGCCTTGCCCCGCCCTTTATCGACAAGCTGCGCCGCCTCTTTCGGGTCCTTAACGAACTCCACGTTATCGTCGTTGTCGCTTACGCCAAGCACGCGCTCGAGGACGAATAGGTGCAGGATCGTCACGTCAAGGCGCCGCCAATCAAGTGAATTCTTTTTTATGGCCCTATCGGAAACGGCGTAACTTTTGAGCCGGAGGACGTAATAGCCGCCTTTGCCAGCATATAGGCCGAAGGCGCATGAATGCCTCAGCTTCTCGATGCGCGCGAGGACGCTGGCGAGGCCGGAGGCTTTTTCCACTTCAAAGAACTTCCCGAGCTTATTTATCACGTCCGCGGAGGTCAGGCCGCCGGTATCCTTGACGACGCGGTGCGCGGGCAGTATGGTGAGCATCCTCTCGTCCGACTCCACGAAGTAGACCATGAAATATTTTGAATTGCGCTTCATCTCTTCCGGCACGTTCTTGGCCTCGAGCTCCGCGGCGTAGTTGCACGCGACCTCATATCGGTGGTGGCCGTCCGCGATGAAGACGTTCTTGGGGCCCATGAGGCGCTCTATCTTAGCGATGTCCGCCCCGGATCCGAGCCGCCAAACCCTGTGCCGCACCCCGCCTTCATTGATGTCGATGAGCGGCCTGGAGGACGCGGCGCACTTCTTCAGTATCCGCGCGATAACGTGCCTGCGGTCTTCGTAGAGTATGAAGATCGGGCTTAAGTTGGCGTTGACGGTGCGCATGAGGTTGAGGCGGTCCTGCTTTGGCGCCAGGAGCGTCTTCTCGTGGGGAAGGACCGTCCTCTTCTTGCCGAGGCCCAGCTTCATCAGGCCTATAAAACCCAACCTCTCTATTTTTTTACCGTCCGCTTTGTATGATTGGGAATAGACATAGAAAGCCTTGCGGCTGTCCTGCGTCATTACGCCCTCTTTGAGCCAGGACCTGAAAAAGGCTCCGGCGCGCGTGTACCGGTTGTCCTTCACGCTGTCGCCCCTGTATGTCTTTCCGAGGATAAGCCGGACGATATTGTTGGGGTGGCGTTTATAAAGGCCCTCCCGCATCTTCGGGGGGATGATGTCGTAGGGAGGGGCTACTACCTTAGCGAAGTCCTTAACCCTGGCTCTATTGTAGACGACCGCTTTAAAAGGTTTTATCGACGGCATTCATTTCTCCCGTCAGGTGATCTTTTCGTATACATGCATATACATATACAAAAAGGCACCGGTGATCGAACCGATGCTGTCGGTAAGGTAATCGTAGAGATCCGACATCCTTCCCGCTACAAAGCTCTGGTGCCACTCATCAGAGATGCCGTATAACGAGGTAATCATGATAGATAAAATAATGAGAGCCGTCAAGTTAAAACTTTTCGTGGAATTGACGAGCGCCCTCATCAGGAGCAGGCTGAAGATGAAATACTCGAGAAAGTGTACTATCTTATCGATATTGGGGATATCCACTTTCGGCAGCTTGCTGCCGGGCATGGAAGAAAAGAGATATATCAGGCCCATCCATGCTATGACCGGCAACCATAGCCTCAGGAAAAGCGCCCTGTTCTTGCCTATCCAAACCAGCATCTCTTACCCCCCTTTGGGGCATCCTTTGCAGCTGTCAGAGCCGCCGCACGGCGGGTCTTTCCTGTCTTCAGGCTTCTTCTTGTTCTTATAATCGGTCTGATAGAACCCGGAGCCTTTGAATATTATCCCTCCGCCCGAGCCGATAAGGCGGTGGGCGCTTCCCCCGCACTTCGGGCATTTCTTAAGCGGCTCGTCTTTCATGCTCTGGAAAAGTTCGAATCTACCGCACTTTCCGCATTCGTAGTCGTAAGTCGGCATCGTCGTTCCTTACTTGAACATCTTTCTCATCTTCTCGATGAAAGACCGCGAGAGCGGCCCTGAATATTCGCCCGAGACCTTGGCGTACTCCTTAAGAAGCCGGCGCTGTTCAGCGCTAAGGTCGGTCGGGACCTCGACTTGGACCTTCACGAGCTCATCGCCGCGGCCGTAGTCGTGAAGATGCGCCACGCCTTTGCCCCTCAGCCTGAATATCTTGCCGCTCTGCGTGCCGGACGGCATCTTCATCTTGACCCTGCCCTCGATGGTCGGCACCTCTATCTCACCGCCGAAGACAGCCATCGTAAAACTGATCGGGACCTCGCAGAATATGTCGGAATCGTGGCGCTCGAAGATCTCGTGGGGCCGCACGTGTATCGCGACATAAAGGTCGCCGCGGCGGCCGCCCCTGGCGCCCGCCTCGCCTTCGTCGTGGAGGCGGAGGGTCGAGCCCGTGTCCACGCCGGGCGGTATCCTGATCTTTATAGTCCTCTTAGTCCTCACCGTG
>JAFGJL010000003.1 GCA_016929115.1 Candidatus Omnitrophota bacterium
AGCTTTCGGTCATCCATGCGTCCGAAACGATCGGGATGAACGAGCCGGCGGCGATATCCGTGAGGCGTAAGCGCGGCTCTTCCATCGTAGTCGGCCTGGAGCTTTTGAAGAGGGAAAAGGCGGACGGCTTCGTGAGCGCGGGCAATACCGGCGCGGTAGTCTGCGCCGCGACATTATCCTTGCGCTTGCTGCAGGGCGTCGAGAGGCCCGGCATCGGCATCATCATACCTACTCTTACCGGCACTTCGCTTATTATCGATGTCGGCGCGAACATCAATCCTAAGCCGATACACCTTCTGCAGTACGGGATCATGGCCGACGCCTATTCCAGATACATCCTCCACAGGGATAAGCCGACCGTCGGTCTGCTGAACGTGGGCGAGGAAGAGTCGAAAGGGACCGAGTTTATCAAGGAGGCACATACCCTTCTTAATGAATCGAAGCTTAACTTTATGGGCAATATCGAAGGCCGCGACATCTACGCGGGCAAGGCCGACATCGTGCTCTGCGACGGGTTCGTCGGCAATGTCATACTGAAGGTGTCGGAGAGCGTCGTCGATACGATCGTGCAGCTGTTGAAACGTGAGATAAAGGCTAACATTATCGCCACGCTCGGCGCGGTCCTATCGAGCTCGGCGTTCAACGAGCTCAAGAAGAAGATGGACTATTCCGAATACGGCGGCGCGCCGCTTTTGGGCGTGGACGGCCGGTGCATCATATGCCATGGGTCGTCGACCGCCAAGGCGATCAAGAACGCCATCCGCGTGGCGAGCGAGTTCGTCACGCAGGACCTGAACAAACATATCATCGAAGAACTGGAGAGTTATTAATTTTACCATGAGCGAACAAAAAAGATGCGGCATTATAGGGTTGGGGCGGTATATCCCGACGAAAGTTTTGACGAATAAAGAACTCGAGAAGATGGTGGATACCACGGATGAGTGGATCGTCACCAGGACCGGCATCAAAGAGCGCAGGATAGCGCGCTCCGACGAAGCGACGAGCGACATGGCCGCCGAGGCCGCCAGGGCGGCCCTAAAGGACGCTAATCTCACGGCTAATGACATCGACCTCATAATAGTCGCCACGATAACTCCAGACATGTTCTTTCCCGCGACCGCCTGCCTGGTCCAGGACAAGCTCGGTTGCAGGACGGTCCCAGCTTTCGACATAAGCGTCGCCTGCTCCGGTTTCATCTACGGCATCGCGATAGCCGACCAGTTCATACGCTCCGGCACCTACAAGCATGCCCTGGTCATAGCGGCCGAAAAGCTTTCTTCGGTTACAGACTGGAGCGACCGCTCGACCTGCGTCCTATTCGGAGACGGCGCTGGCGCGGCCGTCCTTGGCCCGGTCAAGGACGGCGGGATACTCTCCGTCTCACTCGGCGCTAACGGCAAACAGGGAGACCTCATAAAGCTTCCCGCAGGCGGCTCGCGCATCCCGCCCACAGTGAAGAGCATAGAAGACAAGCTCCACTTCATCAAGATGAACGGTTCGGAGCTGTTTAAGCACGCGGTGAGGATCATGGCTGACGCTGCCCTCGGCGCGACGCAACAGCTTGGTCTCAAGGCCGACGATATAAAGCTCGTCATACCGCACCAGGCGAACATACGGATCCTGAAAGCTGTGGCAAAAAGGATGGGCTTGACCGAGGATAAGATATATCTCAACATTGAAAAATACGGCAACATGTCGGCCGCGTCAAGCGCCGTGGCGCTCGTTGAAGCGGTCCAGGAGGGCAGGATAAAGAAGGGCGACAAGTTGCTCCTGGACGCGTTCGGCGGCGGACTGACATGGGGCGCGATGGTGATCGAGTGGTCACGGTAGAGGGAGTTTAAAAGGAAATGCCTGATATCGCGTATATCTTTCCGGGGCAGGGCGCTCAGAGTGTCGGCATGGGCAAGGACCTGTATGAGAATAATGCCGTTGCCCGAGAGGTCTTTGACAGGGCCGGCCAGATACTGAAGTTCGACCTCAAGAAACTTTGTTTCGAAGGGCCGCAGGAAGAACTATCCTCTACGCGCAACAGCCAGGTGGCGATACTGGCGGCGAGCATAGCGGCCCTCAGGGCCTACGAGTCGTCGCCGCTGGCGGCGCAGTACACGCCGAAGTTCAGCCTCGGCCTGAGCCTCGGCGAATATACGGCGCTCGTCGCGGCCGGCAGCATCTCTTTCGAGGATGCCGTTGTCCTGGTGCGCAAGCGCGGCGAGTTTATGGACGACGTCTCGCGCAAGACGCCCGGCAAGATGGCCTGTATAATAGGCATGGAGCTTGCCGCCGTAGAGGGCCTCTGCAAGGGCATAGGCTGTGAGATCGCCAACCTAAATTGCCCCGGCCAGATCGTCGTATCCGGGAAGACGACCAACATAGAGTTGCTGGCAAGCCTCGCGAAAGAGAAGGGCGCGAAGAGGGTCCTGATGCTCGATGTCAGCGGCCCTTTCCATTCTTCGCTGATGGCGCCGGCACAGGACAAGCTGAAAGACTATATCGAGAAGGTCCAGTTCCAGGGGCCTAAGCTGTCTTTTGTCAGCAACGTCGACGCGCAGGTCCAGTCCGACCCCGCTAAGATAAAAGAGAACCTGATACGGCAGGTTGCGTCAAAGACCCTCTGGGAAGGATCCGTTAAGCTCGTAGCAGCTAGCGGCGTTGCATCATTTTTGGAAATAGGTCCGGGCCAGGTGCTAAAAGGCCTCATGAGAAAGATAGACCCGAAACTCGAGGTGAGGAATATCGGGACGCTCCAGGACCTCCAACCTGCCCCGCAACCCTCATAGGTGGTAAATGGCTTCCATGATCTCCCGGTCTCTTATTTATTCCGTCGCGCTGGCATTGATCTTGTTAAATGGTGGCGGCATCTGCGCCTTCCAGGAAGCGCAGAAAGGCGCCGCAACGCAGCGCAAAGAAAAACTTGAGGCGATCCCGGTAAAGGTATTGAAGAAGGTAAGCCTTCCTAAGGGGTATCACGAAGGCCTTTATTTCGACGGTAAGAATATCTGGGTCAATAACGGCAAGAAGGGGAAGACCTGGGTCGTCGATCCGGCCTCCGGGGATGTCCTGTCCGAGATAGCGCCGGTAGCGACCTTCACCGAAGGCCTTACCAGAAAAGACGACGGCGATTATTTCGTGACAGATTGGGACACGATGAAGCTGTACCGCTCGCGCGTAGAGAACAGCCGGATGGTAGCCGACTCGGAGGTCTGTTCGTTCGCGCCGTCCCATCCGACAGGCGTCGTCTGGAACGGCGCGCACCTGTTCGTTATCACCTGGACGCGCGGTATGGGAACGCAGTTCCATCTTCTACAGATGGAAGAGACAGGAAGGCTCCTGCGTAAGATGAGGATAAGATGGATGCAGGAGCCGGCGCATCTGGCGTGGGACGGAAAATATCTTTGGGTTACGAGTTGGTACAACCGCCTTGTCTATAAGATAGATATCTATGCCTGGAGGGTGATAGGCTGCTTCAGGTCCCCGGTCTCGGACGCTACGGGAATAGCGTGGGACGGGAAATATCTATGGCTGACAGGGACCCGCGGCGACCTGTACCAGCTCCAGATAGGCGCAAACTGAGTTTGTGTTAAAGGAGAATGCATAAATGAAAGTCCGGAACGAATACATAATCGCGCTTCTTGTTGTGGTAGCGGTGTATGTCGCGGCAGTGGCTTACCAGCTGGCGACCCTCGAATACCGCGTGGGACAGATGGAGCACTATTTGGCCCATAAAGGTTATCGCGGGGCAGACTAAAGCGATGATGAGGGCTTAATATGTCGGTTAGGCAGATACTTAAATATCCCGAGGCTGCCCATATCTTAAAGTCAAGATCCGAGCCTGTCCGCCTGGGCGATCCCGGGCTGGGCCAGGTCATAGAAGACCTGAAGGACACCCTCCTCGCGACAGAGAACGGCGTAGGGCTTGCCGCTCCCCAGATAGGCGTGCTTAAAAGGATATTCGTCCTCAGGAAGGAGATGATCAGGAAAGACCTTCCGAAGGATTCGGCCGTCCTTAAGCCGAAGGGGGAGATAGCCGTATTCATGAATCCCAAGATAATCGCCAGGAAGGGGAGCATCGTGTTCGGTGAAGGCTGTCTCAGCGTTCCTGACAGGGCCGCTGACATAGAGCGCGCGAAGACGGTCAAGATCCGCGCCCTTGACGAAACCGGCATGCCGTTCTACGAGAAGATGGGCGGCCTCGCCGCCATCGCTGTCCAGCAGGAGATCGACCACCTGGACGGTATCCTCATCATAGACCACCCTGCCCGATAGTCTCCTGTTGACTAAAAATCCACCCTGTGTTATATTAGCCCTAATTATCAAAATTATCATATATATAGGGGATAACTTTATATGAGCATGGACCTGACCAAGCGCGTATGCGTTATCGGGGATGGGGGATGGGGAACGACCCTGTCTATCCTGTTGTCCAGAAAGGGCTGCAGCGCCACCATGTGGGGCGCTTTTCCCGATTACATCGAGATGCTTAAGTACCACCGCGAGAACATAAAATTCCTGCCCGGCGTAAAGATACCCGAAGAGGTCCGGATAACGTCCGAGCTGGGTGACGCGGTGGCGGCTAGCGCGTTCGTAATACTTGCCGTCCCGTCCCAGTATATGCGCGGCATACTTATGCGCGTAAAGATGCTCGACACCGCGGGCAAGGTATTCGTGAGCGTGACGAAAGGCATCGAGAACTCGACGCTCAAGACGATGTCCGGGCTGGTGGCGGAACTGTTGGGCGAGCGGCCTTTCGCCGTCCTGTCCGGCCCGACGATCGCGCTGGAGGTCGCTAATGGCATACCCACGAACGCGGTCGTCGCGTCAAAGAGCGTTGAGCTCGCGAAGGAGATGCAGGAGATGTTCATGACCGAGCGTTTCCGCGTTTACACGAACTCCGACCTTGCGGGAGTGGAGCTCGGCGGTTCCCTGAAGAACATCATCGCGATCGCCGCAGGCGTCTGTGACGGCCTGGGTTTCGGGACGAACGCGAAGGCGGCGCTCCTTACGCGCGGGATCGTGGAGATCGCGCGCCTTGGCGCCGCGATGGGCGCGCAGGCCCGGACCTTCTACGGCCTGAGCGGGCTCGGAGACCTTGCGACGACTTGCATGAGCCCGTATTCGCGGAACCGCTGGCTCGGCGAGGAGATCGCGCGCGGAAAGAAGCTCAACGATATCCTGAAGGAGACGGAGATGGTCGTCGAAGGCGTGGCGACCGCCAGATCGGCGCATGAACTGGCGAAGCGGCACAAGGTGGAGATGCCGATCACGAACGAGATATACCGGGTTCTGTATGAAGGCAAGGATCCGCGCACCGCGGTCCGCGATCTCATGACGCGGTCGCCGAAGGCGGAAGAATATTAGAGTAAGACAATACGTTTAGCTCATAGCTCTTAGCTGATAGCTCATAGATTTGAGATTAAAACATTTTTTGCTATGAGCTATGAGCTAAGAGCTAAGAGCTAAAATAACGTTTTTCGATAATGTCGGGGCGTAGCGCAGATTGGCTAGCGCACTTGCTTGGGGTGCAAGGGGTCGGCGGTTCGAATCCGCCCGCCCCGACCAGTGTTGGGTCCTTGGTATTAGGTTCTTGGTTCTTGGCCAAGCACCTAGAACCCAGAACCAAAATCGCATAATTTACGAGGCTACATATGAAGACCATGAACGTCGGGTTGATAGGATTCGGGACCATAGGAAGCGGCGTGGTCAAGGCCCTGCGGTCGAAGCGCTCTGCCTTGCGCGAAAAGAGCGGTATCGACATCAGGATCGCCAGGGTCTGCGATAAGGACCTGAAGACGAAGAGGCAAGTGAAGGTAGATAAGAACCTCCTGACCGGGTCCATCGGCAAGGTCCTCTACGACCCGAAGATCGACATCGTCATAGAGCTCATCGGCGGCATACGCCCGGCAAAAGACATCGTGCTTGAGGCACTCAGGCAGGGCAAGCACGTCGTTACCGCTAACAAGGCGCTCCTCTCCGAGGCAGGCAGCGAGATCTTCAGCCTTGCTAATAAGCTGGGCCTCTGTGTCGGCTTCGAGGCCAGCGTCGGCGGAGGCATACCTATAATACGGTCGCTCAAGGAAGGCTTTGTCGCCAACCGGATGGACCTCATATACGGTATTATCAACGGGACCAGCAACTTCATCCTTTCGAGCATGACCGAAGGCGGCCATGGTTTCAAGGAGGCGCTCGCGATCGCCCAGGCGAACGGCTACGCCGAGAGGGACCCGCGGCTTGATATCAGCGGCATGGATTCGGCCCACAAGCTCGCGATATTGACCGCGCTCGGTTTCGGGCTCTTCGTGAAGCCCGGCGATATCTACACCGAGGGCATAGAGGATATAGAGGCCGGTGATATCCAGTACGCGAAGGAGCTGGGCTACGAGGTGAAGCTTCTCGCGATAGCGAAGAGGGCGCAAGACATGCTCGAGCTCAGGGTCCATCCGACCCTCATCCCGAAGAGCCGCCTTTTGGCCAATGTGGGCGGTGTCTATAACGCCATCTTCGTAAAAGGCGACCTGATCGGGGAAAACCTCTTTTACGGGCAGGGAGCCGGCGCGAAGGCGACCTCCAGCGCCGTGGTGAGCGACATAATCTCCATCGCCAAGGAGGCCGCCTCGGGCGCCAAGGTCGAACAATGCGCTCCGTTCGTGAAGGATGTCAATGGCGCGAAAGTTATGGGCGATGTGAAGACGAGATACTATATCCGCTTTTCCGCGATCGACAAACCCGGAGTCCTCGCGAAAATATCCGGCATACTCGGAAAGCACAGGATCAGCATCGCGAGCGTCTCCCAGAAGGCGCGAAAAACCGCGAAGATCGTTCCCATCGTAATGATGACCCACGAAGCCCTCGAGCGCGATATGGCAAAGGCGCTCAAAGAGATCGACGGCCTTTCGATGATAAAGAAGAGGTCTGTAAGGATCCGGGTCGAGGATTAAAGATGGGTTCAAGGGTCGAGGGGTAAGCAAAAATGAAAAAAGGCCTGATAGAGAAGTATAGAAAATATTTGCCGGTAACGGACAAGACGCCTGTCGTCACCCTGCAGGAAGGGGACACACCGCTGCTCTTCGCTTGCCATATCAGTTCTCTGCTGGGCAAGGACGCCGAGGTCTACCTGAAGTACGAAGGGATGAACCCGACCGGCTCGTTCAAGGACAGGGGCATGACCCTGGCGATATCCAAGGCGCTCGAGGAAGGCTCCAGGGCTGTGATGTGCGCCTCGACCGGCAACACCTCGGCCTCGGCCGCGTCTTATTCGACCAAGGCCGGCTTGAAATGCGTCGTCCTGATACCGGAGGGTTCCATCGCCCTCGGCAAGCTATCCCAGGCGCTTATCCACGGCGCCCAGGTCATCGCCGTGAAGGGCAATTTCGACGATGCCTTAAATATCGTGCGCCAGATCACCGGGAAGTATCCGATAACGCTTGTCAATTCGATAAACCCGTACAGGATCGAGGGGCAGAAGACAGGCGCGTTCGAGATATGCGACGCTTTAGGAGAGGCCCCTGATTATCACGTGATACCAGTGGGAAACGCCGGCAATATCACGGCTTACTGGAAGGGATATAACGAATACAGGAAAGAAGGCGTTATAAAGGGCCTGCCCAGGATGCTGGGCTTCCAGGCAGAGGGGGCGGCGCCGATAGTTCTCGGCCATCCGGTAAAGGAGCCGAAGACGATCGCGACCGCCATCAAGATAGGCAACCCTGCGAGCTGGAAAGCGGCCGAAGCCGCGCGGGATGAATCCGGCGGCCTGATCGATATGGTCTCGGACGAAGAGATCCTGGCGGCGTATAAACTGCTTGCCGCCAAGGAAGGTGTCTTCGTCGAACCGGCGAGCGCGGCGAGCGTTGCGGGGTTATTGAAGCTGGCTAAAAAAGGGTATTTTGAGGGACGAGGGACGAGGGGCGAGAGACGAGGGTTACGCATCGTCTGCGTTCTGACCGGCCATGGCCTGAAGGACCCGGACAGGGCGATCGCCAGCGTCGCCAAGCCGAAGGTCATAGAAGCGAAGCTGGAAGCGGTGGTAAAGGAGATAGGGCTATGAAATACGCGATACTTGTCGGCGACGGGATGAGCGACTTGCCGGTACCGGAACTTGGCGGCAGGACACCGCTAGAAGTCGCGAAGATACCCAACATGAACGATATCGTCAAGGCGGGGATGATCGGCCTGGTGAAGACCGTCCCGCGCGGCATGAAGCCCGCGAGCGATATAGCGAATCTCGCTATAATGGGCTACGACCCGAAGCGTTATTATACCGGTAGGGGGCCGCTGGAGGCCGCGAATATGGGCATCGAGCTCGACGGGGACGAGATCGCGTTCAGGTGCAACCTCATCACGGCCAACAACGATATCCTTGCCGATTACAGCTCAGGACATATCGGCAACAAGGAAGCGGCTATCCTGATCGGAGAGGTGAATAAAAAACTCGGCACTGACCGCGTCAGATTCTATCCGGGCAAAAGCTATCGTCACCTCATGGTCATAAAGACCAAGACCCGCGAGGAACTCGAAAACCTCAAAAAGGCCGTGTGCACTCCTCCTCACGACATAACTGGAAAGCCCATGTCCAAACACATGCCGAAAGGGAACGGCTCCGATGTCCTGGTAAAGCTTATGGAGGCGTCCAGGCCTATATTGCATAAGCACGAGATAAACAGGGTCAGGGTCGACCTGAAAGAGAACCCCGGCAATATGATATGGCTTTGGGGCCAGGGCACGAACCCGAACATGCCGAGCTTTAAGGGCCTCTTTGGCGTTACCGGCTCCGTTATATCAGCGGTCGACCTGGTAAACGGTATCGGCAGGCTCACGGGCCTGGATATCATAAGCGTGCCGGGCGTGACCGGATATTACGATACAAATTACCAGGGTAAAGGCGAGTACGCGGTGCGCTCGCTGGAAAAAAACGACTTTGTTTTCGTCCATGTGGAAGCGCCTGACGAGGCAGGGCACAACGGCGACGCGCGCGCCAAGATCACCGCGATCGAGAACTTTGATAAACATGTCGTCGGCGCTATGTGGAGATATTTTAAGGCCATGAAAGACTGCCGGATATTGGTCTTGTCCGACCATCCGACGCCGGTTACTTTAAGGACGCACATCGCCGATCCGGCGCCGTTCGTCATGGCTGGCAAAGGCGTCGCGCATAACGGCTTTGGCTCCTTTACGGAGAAGAACGCTGAATTGAGCAAGATCATCTTCAAGAAGGGGTCGCTTCTGACAGAGGCGTTCATCAAGGGAGGCTAATGAATTCGCTTCTCTTCTTCGTCGTTTGCGGCGGCGTGCTGTGGGCGGGTTATCAGCTCTACGGGACCCTCTTTGAGAAGTTTCTCGGGATAGATCCTTTAAAGCCGACGCCAGCGCAGACGAAATTTGACGGCGTGGATTACGTGCCCGCGAAGCACTGGCTAATCCTTTTCGGCCACCACTTCTCGTCAATAGCCGGCGCCGGCCCCATCATAGGGCCGGTGATAGCGGTTAGCATGTGGGGCTGGGGGCCGGCCACGCTCTTTGTCCTCTTCGGCAGCATCCTGATAGGCGGCGTCCATGATTTCGGTTCGCTCGCGCTCTCCGTCCGTTATCACG
>JAFGJL010000030.1 GCA_016929115.1 Candidatus Omnitrophota bacterium
CCGTAAAGCGCTCGTAATGGCCGAGGTCGAGGTCGGTCTCCGCGCCGTCATCGAGCACATAGACCTCGCCGTGCTGGTAGGGGTTCATCGTGCCGGGGTCGACGTTTATGTAAGGGTCGCACTTTATAAGGGTGACCCTCAAGCCCTTCGATTCGAGCAGCTTTCCTATCGATGAGGCGGTTATGCCCTTCCCCAGGCTCGAGACAACGCCGCCTGTCACGAATATATACTTGGCCATATCACTCTCCTTTCCGGCCTGAAAAACATATCACCCTTTGTGATACTATATCCGACATTATCTTCACGCGCCTTCCGCTGACGTCATAGACGCTGATGACGCCCCGGTATTTCGCCTCTTGCGGCGCGAGTTCCGTGAATATGTCCTTAGACCTGACCAGCCAGCCGTGATTGAATACGATATCCTTCTTTTCCGGGAATAGGGCTACGTAAAAGATCCCGGTCTCTACCAGGTCCTGGAAAAAATGTGTGCCATAAGAAAGCTCGGGCATCAAGTTGCCTGCCGGGAACGCGACCTCCGTGAGGACCGCCATATTGTTTATCTCGGCGAACTTGACCGGCACGCCCAGGGAAGGCGTGGTCGTGCCCCATCTCCCCGGCCCTATCAGGATGGCCGGCATTTTCCCCCCGTCCTCTATATCCCTGTTCAGCATCCCGACTATCCTGGCGATATCGTATTTGTCGGACTGGACAAGCCCGATATACTTCTCCGGGTCCACATATATCACCCGCTTGATCTCCTGCGCGATATTGCCTCCGAGGAAATATCCCTGGGATTCAAAGAGCACGTCTTTGTCGCTTATGCTCTCCGGTATCTCGGCCCTGCGCCCCTGCCCTCCGGTCTGCAGCGGCCTGCACTGCAGGAGGTTTATCCTGAAGGCGTCTTCCGCGGTAAAGTTGACCGTAAATTCTATTTCGACGGGATAGTCGTAACTCTCCTCAAGCGTTTTCAGTATATTCTTGAACGCGAGAGCGAAGGCGCCGTCCCTGAAGACGCTGTCGAGCGTCAATATCCAGTAGTCCTTCTCCTCCCTGCCGGGGCCGCTCATCATCCGCATCGCCTCATGGTCCTTCACCGCCACGCGGTCTATAGCGGCGTACGCGCCTTCCCTCACCAGTTCCTCGAAAAGCATCGTCCGGAAGGCGTTCGCCCCCGTATCTAAAAGGTCGACCGCGTGCTGGGAGAATTTCCTCAGGTCGTCTTTCTCCGCGTACGGCCGCCTCAGGGGGTCGTCGAGAGGGACCATCCTGGGATAATCGCCCTCTACCCGGTTGACCGCCCTGGTGCCGAGGCCGAATACCAGCCTGAGCATGCCTGCCTTCGGGTCCATGGTATCGTTCCAGACATACGTGTTATGGGACACGCCGACGCCCGCGAGGTCAGGGAAGAAGTAGCCTTTGTGGGGCGAGCCCGACACGCGCTGGACCAGGAGCGCCATCTGCTCGTCCATCTTATCCAGCCCTCTCTGCTTCCTGTAGACAAGGGCGTCCTCGTTCATCGTGCTGGCGTATATCTTTTTTACCGCCTCCGCGAACTGGATGTACCGCTGCTCGGGGGACCCCTGGTTGGCCAGGAATATGCTCTCGTATTTACCGGCGAACGCGTTGCCGTAACCGTCCTCCAGGAGGGAGCTCGACCGTATGATTATGGGGGATGTGCCGAAGTATTCTATTATCTGCTGGAACTGCTCCATGATCTCTTCGGGGAACGCGCCGTAAAGCATCTTCTCCTTCAATATCTTCGCGACGGAAAAATAGCCTTCATCCGTCTTCTGCTGCATGCGCAGTTTCCACCACCGGTTCTGCACTATATACGAATAGAATATGTCCGAGCCCACATAGAACGAATCGTGCGGCTCGGCGAGCCCGTTCCATCCTGGCATCCTCTTCGTGAGTATCTTCCTCGCCAGGAGCATACCCACGCTCTTGCCGCCGATGAAGCCTGTCCCTATGAGCCTCGATTTTATCTCGATAAGCTCTTCGAGCGAAAAATTATCTATCGCGAGGGACCGCAGCTTTTTGTTGGGCGTCATCATGATGCTGCACAGGCGCTTCACCGCATCCTTTATCTTCCCTTTCGGCCCTTCGCGCCCGGCAAGGGCCTCCGCATCAAGGAATAGGCGGTCCCAATGGTCAAGGTTCCTCTTGGCGCTCTCCACGCCTTTCTCGCTGATATAAGAGAGTATCTTCACCGCGTTGACGCTGTCCGTGATGGGCACGAACCTGTCTTTTTTGCGCTGGTGCGGCAGGAACATCGTCGGCGAATACCTGTTCCATACTTTAAGCGGGTGCACGTATGTGCTGCCCTCGCAACGGTACAGGTCCAGGAGGAGCTGCGTCGTCTCGCGGATACGCGCTATCGATTTAAAGGAATGGTTGTTGCGCAGTATGGAAAAATAGGTCACGGTCTTGAGCTCGTACAGGAACGGGCATGTCACCATAAAGAAGTTCCCGACCATGAGATCGGTCGCCCATGCCGAAACAAGTTCGGACAGGCAATCGAAGACGTAATAGGCACCTTCACCCTCCCCGGCTATGATATTGTTCACTTTGGTGGCGAACGACTCGAAACCGGCGTTGGCGTCAAGCTCGTACCTCTTTATATCTTTTGAAGGCGCGATAAGTTCCGCGTGCGACGCGAACCTCATGTATACGACAGTCTTCCTGTCTTTGAGAGCTTGCCGCACGAAAGGGTCCACGAGGCCGATATAATCCTTTATATCGTCTATCTGCCAGACCACATTGTCGCCGGCCCGCAGGCCCGTGAGGACATCATCCAAACCTTTTATACCGGTGCTTATCATATAGGCCACCTTTACATGAACGGTAGAGTGCTTTCACCCATCAGATACTTATCGACGCAATGAGCCGCGCGCCTGCCCTCGGAGATCGCCCATACCGCCAGAGACTGCCCCCGCCTCATATCGCCGGCCGAGAATACCTTCTTCGCCGAGGTCATGTATGCGGCGTCCGTCTTCACGTTGCCGCGCTCGTCAAGGCCTACGCCGAGGTCGGCGACGAGGCCAGAATGTTCGGGATGCAGGAAACCCACGGCTAAGATGACGAGATCGGCCTCTATCTCGAAGGCGCTATCCGGCACCTCTTTCATGGCAGGGCACGCGCTGCCGCCCGCCTTTTCAAATGCCACCTTTACGCAAGAAAGCCTCTTGATACACCCTTTCTCCCCGATAAAACGTTTCGTAAGGACCGCCCAGCGGCGCTCGCCGCCTTCCTCGTGGCTCGATGTAGTCTTCAGAAGCAGCGGATAACCCGGCCATGGATAGTCTTCTGTGCGGCATTCCGCCGGCTTCGGCAGGACCTCTATCTGGACGACGCATGAGGCGCCCTGCCTGTGCGCGGTCCCCACGCAGTCCGAGCCGGTATCGCCGCCGCCTATGACGACGACCTTCTTGCCTTTGGCGTCTATCATCTTGCCGGCCGGAACCTTTTCGCCGGCCGCCGTTCTGTTGGCCTGGCAAAGGTAATCCATCGCGAAGTGTATGCCCTTAAGCTCTCTTCCTTCTATCTTAAGGTCCCTCGGGACGCGCGAGCCGCCTGCCAACACAACGGCGTCGAAATCTTCCAGTAGCTTCTCTGCGGGAAGGTCCGCGCCTACGTTCACGCCTGTCTTAAAGACGACCCCCTCCTTCTTCCATATCTCCACGCGCCTGTCGATGATATCCTTTTCGAGCTTGAAATCCGGGACGCCGTAACGCAGTATGCCCCCCGGCTTGTCGTCACGCTCAAAGACCGTCACGTTGTGGCCGGCCCTGTTGAGCTGCGCCGCGCATGACAGGCCTGCCGGGCCTGAACCCACGACCGCCACTCTTTTGCCCGTCCTTTCGGCAGGCGCCCTCGGCCTGAGCAACCCGCCCCTGAACGCGGATTCCACTATCGCGAGCTCGTTCTCGCGTATCGTCACCGCGTCGTCGTTCAATCCCAGGACGCACGCGTATTCGCACAATGCCGGGCATATGCGCCCGGTTATCTCGGGAAAGTTGTTCGTCTCTTCCAGTAATGCGAGGGCGGCTTCCCAGTTGCCGCGGAACATATGGTCGTTCCACTCAGGGATGTAGTTGCCTATCGGGCAGCCCCAATGGCAGAAGGGCGTCGAGCAGTCCATGCAGCGCGAGGCCTGCTCCCGGGACTGCTTCTCGGAGCGCGGCTTCGCGACATATTTAAAATCCGATACGCGCTCCCAGACGTCCCTGTACCGGCCGTCCTGCCTTGAGACCTTTAAGAAACCCTTCTGGTCACCCATCGAACGCCTCCACAAGATCGAGCTTCTTCTCTATCTTGATGCCTTCAAGTATCCGTTTGTACTCCACCGGCATTACCTTGACGAATTTCTTCATCTCGGTATCCATGTTATCGATGATCTTCTTTGCCTTTTCACTCTTCGTGTATTTGAAATGGCCGTGAAGGAGCCGGTATATCGTATCCCTGTCGTCATCCTTCACGGTCTCCAGCCCGACCATCGCCATGTTGCACCTGTCCTTGAACGTCCTGTCTTCGTCATAGACATACGCTATGCCGCCCGACATGCCTGCCGCGAAGTTCCTGCCGGTCCTGCCCAGTATGACGACCCTGCCGCCTGTCATATACTCGCAGCCGTGGTCGCCGACGCCCTCTACGACCGCGTATAACCCGGAGTTCCTCACACAAAACCTCTCGCCAGCGAGCCCGCCGATATACGCCTCGCCGTCTATGGCGCCGTAGAACGCCGTGTTCCCTATGATGACATTCTCGCCCTGCCTGTAATCTGCCTTGGCGTCCGGATAGATGACGACTTTGCCGCCCGAGATGCCCTTGC
>JAFGJL010000031.1 GCA_016929115.1 Candidatus Omnitrophota bacterium
CATCCTCGCTTCGGTGTACCTCATCGCGGCGGGCGTGTCACCATCGATGGAGCCGAAATTGCCCTGTCCGTCGACGAGCGGATAGCGCAAGGAGAAGTCCTGCGCCATGCGCACGAGCGTGTCGTAGACCGCCACGTCGCCGTGGGGATGGTATTTCCCCAGGACCTCGCCGACGATCCTCGCGCTCTTCTTGTAGGGCTTGTTGTGCTCGAGGTTCAGCTCCTTCATCGCGTAAAGGATGCGGCGGTGGGCGGGCTTCAAGCCGTCACGCACATCTGGCAACGCCCGTCCGACGATGACGCTCATCGCGTAATTTATGTAGGAGTCTTTCATCTCCTCTTCGATGTATCTCGGGATTATCTTTTCGTTGCGGGTGTACATTGCTTTCTTATTCTCCTGATTATATATCCAGCACCTTTACTTCATGCGCATGTTTCTCTATGAATTCCCGCCTCGGTTCGACCGCCTCCCCCATCAGGACCGTGAACATCCGGTCCGCCTCGACCGCGTCCTCAAGCGTCACTTTCAGGACCGTCCTCTTTTCGGGGTCCATCGTCGTCTCCCAGAGCTGCTCCGGGTTCATCTCCCCGAGACCTTTATAGCGCTGTATCGCCATGCCTTCCTTGCCGGCAGACATAACGTGCCTCAGTATCTCCTTGAGGCTATAGAAGGACTTGTGCTCCTTCTCCTTCTGCGCCTTGTAGAGAGGCTTGCGGCCACCCTTCTTATTTTCATTTTTCCCGGATCCTTCGACTTCTTCCGGAATATCATAGTCCTCAACCTCGATATCGAATTTCCCGAGCTTTTCTATGATCTTGTCAAGCTCCCGGGCCTCATAAAACTCTATATAGTCTATCCCCTTCGCCTTCTCGGCGGGTAGCTCAGCTTTTTTTTCGGTCTTTCCGGCTTCTTTTCCTTTTGCCTTTCCCTTGGCGGCTACTTCCTTGGCTACCGGCTTCTTTTCCTCAGATTTGACTTCAAGGCCGCTTTCCTTAATATAGGCGGCCAACTCATCGTCATTATAGAGAAAATGGTCTTCGCCCTCCACTTGAACCATATAAAGTGGTAGTTTTTTGGTCTTCTTATGTCTAAAAGAGAGGTATTTTGAGAAATCCACTCCACGACGCTCTATGGCATTGGATAGGCTCTGGAGCTCCACCAAGCAGTCAAGAATGGCTTTTAGCTGTTTATCTGTAAATTCATGCTTATCCATAAGCCGCGTAAGCGTCACGCCCTCTGTCCCAAGTTCCAGCAGGAGGTTGTTATACTCATCCTCTGTCTGGATATATTCCTCCCTTTTCCCTCTTTTGATCTTATAGAGAGGCGGTTGGGCTATGTAGATGAAGCCCTGCTTTATCAGCTCCTGCATCTCCTTATAGAAGAACGTAAGTATGAGCGTGCGGATGTGGGAGCCGTCGATATCGGCATCGCACATGAGTATGATCTTGTGATACCTCAGCTTCGCGAGGTCGAATTCCTCGCTTATGCCCGTGCCGATCGCGGTGATGATCGTCCGGATCTCTTCGTTTGAAAGGATCTTGTCGAGCCGGGCCTTTTCAACGTTTAAGATCTTGCCCTTGAGCGGGAGGATCGCCTGGAAACGCCTGTCGCGGCCCTGTTTCGCGCTGCCGCCGGCCGAATCGCCCTCGACCAGATACACTTCGCACAAGGCCGGGTCCGTCTCCTGGCAGTCAGCCAGTTTCCCCGGCAGCGATGCCCCTTCGAGAGCGCCTTTGCGCCGCGTGAGCTCGCGCGCCTTCCGCGCGGCCTCGCGCGCCCGCGCGGCCAGGACCGCCTTCTCGACGACCTTGTTCCCGACCGACGGGTTCTCCTCGAGGAAACCGCCGAGCCCCTCGTTCACGATCGACTCGATGATACCTTCTACCTCGGAGTTGCCGAGCTTCGTCTTTGTCTGCCCTTCGAATTGCGGGTTCGGTATCTTTACGCTTATGACGGCGGCGAGCCCTTCGCGCGTATCGTCGCCGGATATCGAGGCGTCGCTGTCCTTCAGGAGGTTCTTCGACTTGCAGTACTGGTTGATCGTCCTCGTGAGCGCAGACTTGAAGCCGCTAAGGTGAGTGCCGCCCTCGATAGTGTTTATGTTATTGGCGAACGAGAAGATGTTCTCGGAATAGCCGTCGTTATACTGCAGGGCCACCTCGGCCTGGATCCCGTCCTTCTCCTTTGTGAAATATATGACGTTCTTGTGGAGCGCGCTCTTGTTCTTGTTCAAGTACTCGACGAAAGAGATGATGCCGCCCTCGAACTGAAAGTCGGCCTCCTTGTCCTTGACACGCTCGTCCTTAAGCGTGATATGTATGTTCTTGTTCAGGAAGGCGAGCTCCCTCAGGCGATTGGCGAGAGTATCGAAGCTGTAATTCACCGTGTCGCCGAAGATCTCCTTGTCGGCCTTGAACGTGACCCGCGTGCCGGTGTCCTTGCACGTGCCGATCGTCTTGAGCTTCGACGACGTCTTGCCGCGCTCGAACTCTATGTGGTATATCTTGCCGTCGCGCCTTACCTCCGCCTCCATCCATTCCGCGAGCGCGTTGACGCACGAGACGCCGACGCCGTGCAGGCCGCCGGATACCTTGTAGGCCTTCTTGTCGAACTTGCCGCCCGCGTGGAGCGTCGTAAGGACGACCTCGATGGCCGGCTTGTGCATCGTTTTGTGCATATCGACCGGGATGCCGCGGCCGTCGTCTATGACCGTCACGGAATTGTCGGCATGGACGATGACGTCTACCTTGGAGGCGTAGCCGCCCATGCACTCGTCTATTGAGTTATCGACCACCTCATAGACAAGGTGGTGCAGGCCCCGCGCCGTCGTATCGCCTATATACATCGCGGGCCTCTTCCTGACAGCCTCTATGCCCTCGAGGACCTGTATCGTCGTAGCGTCGTACTTCTTGGACGCCGCCTCTTTCGACGTCCCGAGCGGCGCGTTTTGCTCTTTAGCTTTTTCTTTATTCCCCTTCATCTCGCTTTTCCCTTTTAGTGGTATCCCCGATCCTGAACCTTATTTCCTTTATCTTTTTGCCTTTAAGCTGGTCGTTGAACTTCTTTAATATATCCCTTTTTTTGAGGGTCAGTTCGTATAACCAGCTTGACCCGTCCACGTTCACGACAAGCCGCCCGGCTTTAAAGGCCGTCGGCTTCGTGTGGCCTGCCGCTTTGCGGCCGGCGGCCTTCTCCCAGAAAAGAGCGATGTCTTCCTCTGTATAGCGGCCCTTCTTCTTAAGGCCCGAGAGCACCCGCTTCAAGACTGCGCCGAGCGGGTCTATCCTACCCTTTGCCATGCGTTTTACCCGACCTGCATCGGCAGGACCACGTAGACGTACTCATCGCCGATCCTCATCGCGCCCGCCTTCTCCGCGTCCGTCAGCTCGAATTGCACCGTCTCCTGGTCCACGTTCTTTAGCACGTCGATAAGGTAGTCGGGGTTGAACCCGATCGAGAGCTCCTTACCTTTATATTCGACACCCAGCTCCTCGCGCGCTTCCCCTAAGTAGGGGGTGCTTTTCGACATGATCAGTTTGTCGCGGCTTAAGTCCATTTTTATAGCGAGAGATTCGGCGTTTGTGAAAAGCGCTACGCGCCTTGCGGCGGCAAGCATCTTTTCACGCGAGACCGACATCTTTTCTTTCACCTCTTTTGGTATGACCTGCTCATAAGGCGGGAATTCGCCGTCGATCAGGCGCGCCGCCATCTTGGTCGCCCCAACGTCAAACAGGACCTGGTTGTCGGTGAAAAATATCTTCACTTCGCCGTCGCCGGTCAACAATTTGGAAAGCTCGTTTATGGCCTTAGCCGGCACGATGAACTTTCTCTCTTGGTTCTTTGGGAATTGCATTTTGCGCTCCGCCATCGCCAACCTTCTCCCGTCCGTTGCCACAAGCCGCAGATACGACGGTTTTATAATAAAAAGGATGCCGTTCAGCGTGTAGCGCGTTTCATCATGGCTCATCGCGAAACTTGTCATATCCAGCATTTTTTTGAGTGTTTTTTGCTCTATCGCCAGACCATCCTTGTCTTTAAACTCCGGGATTTGTGGAAATTCATCTTTTGGGAGGCCCATGATCTTAAAGACACATTGTTGGCATTCCATGTGTATTAGGTTGTTCTTTTTTACCGAAACCATGATGTCGGTATCCGGCAATTCTTTTATGATGTCGAAGAATTTTTTCGCCGGTATCGTAACCGAGCCTGTCAATTGCGGTTTTATTGATTCAGTTGATATGATCCCAAGGTCAAGATTGGTGGCCACAAAAACAATGTTATTATCTTTCGCCTCTATAAGTATGTTTGATAATATAGGGAGTGTGCTTTTTGGGTTTATGGCGTTCTGGACTATTTGAGTGCGTTTTAATAAAACATCTTTACTCACATTAAATTTCATTTTTTTCCTCTTCTTCTTTTAATTATTTAAAAATAGTAGCAGTCTCAGTAATAATTGTTGATATGTTGATAAACACCTAACTTCAACATGACCAATGTGTTGTGTATCCACAAAAAAAACCGCGCCCTATCCGGATATCAACAACCTATCCCTTAATACTTTGGATAAGTTTATCAACAACCTCTTTAAACCCCTTTTTCGTCTTTAGGTCGGTCTCTATCTTCTCAAAAGCGTGCATAACCGTGGTGTGGTCACGCCCGCCGAATTGATAGCCTATCTCAGGCAAAGAGCAGTCTGTGAGCTGCCGCGCGAGATACATCGCGAGCTGGCGCGGGTAGGCGATCGCTTTTGAGCGCTTCTTCACCTTCATATCAGAAAGCTTGATATCGAAATACTCGCTCACCTTCTTTTGTATAAGGTCGATCGAGACCTTCTTCTCACCCTCGATGATCATGTCTTTCAATACTTCCTTCGCGAGATCGGCTGATACGTCCTTACCGATGAGCTTTGCGTAGGCGACGACGCGGATGAGCGCGCCTTCGAGCTCACGGATGTTCGTCCTGATCTTCTCCCCTAAAAAATACAGGACGTCGTCGGGCAGCGTGATCGTATCGCGCTCAGACTTCTTTTTCAGGATCGCGATCCTCGTCTCAAAGTCGGGCGGCTGGATGTCGGTGACTATGCCGTAAAGAAAACGCGAGACGAGCCTTTCCTCAAGCCCGGGTATGTCCTTCGGCGGACGGTCGCTTGAGACGACGATCTGTTTGTGCGCGTCATAAAGGGCGTTAAATGTGTGGAAGAACTCTTCCTGCGTCGATTCCTTGCCGGCGATGAAATGGACGTCGTCTATGAGAAGGATGTCGACGTTCCGGTACCTTTCCCTGAACTTTGCCATCGTCCTGTTCTGGATGGCGCCGATGAGCTGGTTGGTGAACTCCTCGCTCGAGATGTAGAGTATCTTGTAGCGCGGGAATTTCTGGAGGATCTTCTGGCCGATGGCGTGCATGAGGTGCGTCTTGCCGAGGCCCGTGCCGCCGTAGATGAAGAGCGGGTTATAGACTTTCGACGGCGAGTCACAGACGGCGAGCGAGGCGGCGTGCGCGAAGCGGTTGGACGGCCCGACGACGAAAGAGTCGAACGTGTAGCGCAGGTTCAGGCCGATCTCTTTTCCCGCGTCCGCCTTGTCCTTTGAAAAAGGCCAGAACGACCGCGCCTCTTTCTTCGTCTCCTCGGCGGGCCCCTTTGGCGCGGAATCTCCGCCGCTTGCGTCATGCAGCACGAACTCGATCGAGAGGTCCTTGCCGAATGCCTTCGACACGCCGTGGTGGAGGTTCGTCATGTAGCGCTCGAGCAGCCAGCCCTTGAAGAATTTGTTCGGCACCTCAAGCGTGATCGTATCCGGAGATGCCGATACGAAGCGTATGGGCGCGAACCAGATGGTAAAGGTCTGATCGTTGTCGAGCTCTTTCTTTATGATCTCCTGGGCTTTGAGCCAGGCGACCGGCAGGTCCTGTTCCGTCACGCGCATATTCCTCAAAATGTCCAGATTATCCACAGCTTTTCGGAGGTTTCCCAACGAAAATACAGAAGTTATTCACAAGTTATTAACAGCGTTTTTGCACGATAATTATAGTAAAGATGCAATAATATTGCAAGGAAAAACGTAAAAAGCCACCAAACCCGCTATGCTCGTACTGAAAATATTCTCAAATCATCCTATGATACATCGTGTGTTGGAAAAATAGGAAAAATAGGGACTGCCCCAAAAACATCTATTGCACGTTGAATGGGGCTGTCCCATTTTTCCTTCTCCTTCGCAAAAGACCTGACATTTTCAGTGAGAACATAGCGGGCCTGGGCTATTAACTTAAATAAGCTGTTGCGGCGGGAAAATCTTTGTGCTATAATCAATCCCTCAAAACTTTGAGGCGCGCGCCGGGCGCGCGCGTCCGGTATATTTTCCCGACGAGAAAATGGCCAGCGAAAGGAATTCACATGAAATATACATTAAAACCGAAATCGAACCGTAAGCGCAAGAGGACACATGGGTTCAAAAAAAGGATGCGCGACCGCTGGGGAAGGGCTGTTCTGAAAAGAAGACGGCAGAAAGGCCGCCACAAACTCACTGTGTAACATAACGCGCGTGTGGATCCCGCCATGGCCGCAGCCGAGAGCTTTTCCAAGAAAGAGCACATCATAAAATCGAGAGAGTTCAGGGATGTCTATACAAAAGGCGTCTCTTTTAGAAAAGGGGCGGTTATTCTGTATACCATGCCGAACGGCCTTGGCTGGAATCGGCTGGGCTTTTCGATAAGCGCAAGGAATGTCAAGCGCGCCACCCGTAGAAACAGGATAAAAAGGCTCTTTCGGGAAGCTTATAGAAGAACAAAAAGCAAGACTAACAGTGGCCACGACATCTTTCTTATAATCAAGAAGGACGATGAGAATGTTGGGGCATACAAACAGGCTGAAAAGATTCTTTTAGGCCTGCTTAAAAAGGCCGGAATAACACAATGAAGGCGCTGGTAATAGGGTTGATAAGGTTTTATCGTAATTATTTGTCATTCATGCACTTGCGTTGTTGCAGATTTTATCCTTCATGTTCTGAATATGCTGTGGATGCAGTGGATAAGTATGGCGTTGTCCTGGGTTTATGGAAAGGCCTGAAAAGGCTTTGCAGGTGCCATCCCTTTTCCGCAGGCGGGTACGATCCTTTAATCTAGAGTTTAACCTATAAAAAGGTAAAAAAATGGAAAAAAGACTTATTACTGCTATTGCCCTATCAATCCTTGTAATAATATCGTTCCAACACTTCTTTGGTACCCCTCCAACGAAAAGAGCGGCCGAACAGCCTATGACGGTAGCGCCGGTTGCGTTGCAGCCGGAGAAAGAGGCCGCACCCCAGGCCCCGGAGGAAAGACCGGTTTCCGAAGAAGAATTCACATTTGAAAGCGACAGGCTCGTCATAACCTTCTCGAACGTAGGCGGTGCGATAAAGAAGCTACAACTAAAGGATTATAAAGACGCCTCCTCCCGCGATATGCTGGTATTGGCGTCGATACGCAACCCCAAGAACTATATTCTTTCGATGAGCGATCCCTCAAATGTTTTGCCTCTCAGCTCATCTCGCTATGAACTTACGCGCAAAGATAATCAGATAATCTATACCTTAAAACTATCGGGCATAGAGGTCGTTAAAAAATATATCATACCTAACTCTAATTACCACATAGAGTTACGTAACATTATCAAGAATGTTTCCGGCAGTCAAAAAGATATTGGTTACCAACTTATAACCGGTTCCGGGCTACAGGAAACCAATGTTACCGATAAGCGCTTTGTGGATGTGACATCATTCATAAACGGCAAACTCGCAAAGTTCAAGCATCCCAAGAACGACAGGATAATATACCCGGGGACCGTTGAATGGACGGCGCTTCGGAGCAAATATTTTTCTATCATTGTAAAACCATTTGCGCCGACACAGAACGAGTTCTACAGCGCCGACCGGTCAGGGATGCTCACCTCGGGAATGACGATCCAGGACGTCTCGATGCCACCGGACTCTTTTGTCGATCAAAGGTTCATACTTTACACCGGGCCGAATGACCCGTCAGTGCTGGCGGCCGGCGGATACGGGCTTGAAGAGTCGATAACCTACGGATTTTTCGGCGAGATAAGCAAGGCCATGCTTTGGGTCATGAAGTTCTTCTATCGTATAGTCCGCAGCTGGGGCCTCTCCATCATCCTTCTGGCGGTATTCCTAAACCTACTCCTCTTCCCACTAACGATAAAGAGCATGAAGTCGATGCAGAAGATGCAGGCGCTTCACCCTCAAATGGAAAAGCTGAAGGCCCAATTTAAGGACAATCCACAAAAGCTCAATAAAGAGATCATGGAGCTTTATAAGAAATACAAGATAAACCCATTAAGTGGATGCCTACCGCTGATTCTGCAGATGCCGGTCTTCATAGCGCTCTATCAGGCGCTTATGCGCGCCATAGAGCTTCGCGGCAATTCCTTTTTATGGATATCAGATCTTTCTATGCCCGATGCCGTGTCGATACCGTTTAAGCTGCCTCTCATAGGCAATACGCTCAACGTGCTTGTAATACTTATGATAATCGCCATGGTGGTCCAGCAAAAGCTCTCGACCAAGTTTATGGGCGGCGCGGTAACCGCTGAACAGAAACAGCAGCAGAAGATCATGCTCATAATGATGCCAGTCATGTTCGGGTTCATTTTTTACAATATGCCGTCGGGTTTGGTGCTTTACTGGTTCGTGAACACGATACTTACAGTGGTCGAGCAGTACACTATTTCAAAATATTCGTAATAAAAACTTGACGATTTTCTGTTTTTAGTGTAAACTTTGTGGAAAATAGAGTGTGCCACGCAAAAAATTGTTCCCCGTGGAACACTAAGCACAAATGTCTAAGATAATAGCCATCTGCAATCAAAAAGGCGGTGTTGGCAAGACGACCACCGCTACAAATCTCTCCACTTACCTTGCCCTGTCCGGCAAGAAAGTCCTCCTTATCGATATCGATCCACAAAGTAACGCCACAAGCGGCCTTGGTATAGACAAGCATAGTGTAAAGCTGAGCGTCTATGATCTGCTGATAGATGAAATAGACCCTCAGCTTGTAATACAGCCCACAGGAATAGAAAATTTCTCGCTGATACCGTCCAATCTCAATCTTACAGGCGCTGAGGTCGAGCTTGTCGGTATCATGGGCCGTGAATACCGCCTCAAAAAAGCCCTTTCCGCAGTCTCAGGCAATTACGATTTTATAATTATAGATTGCCCTCCTTCGCTCGGGCTTTTGACCATAAACGCCCTTGCAGCAGCCAATTCGGTCCTCATCCCCATCCAATGCGAATACTATGCCCTCGAAGGACTTAGTCAATTATCAAATACCATAGATCTTGTGAGGGAAAATATAAACGGGTCGCTCCAGATAGAAGGCGTCCTTCTTACTATGGCCGATTACAGAACGAACCTTACCGGCGAGGTCATCCAGGAAGCCCGTAGCTTCTTTAAGGAAAAAGTCTATGGTACCGTTATCCCAAGAAATATAAGGATAACTGAATCTCCAGGATTCGGCAAACCGATAGCTCTATATGATGCCAATTCGTTAGGAGCGCAAAAATACAGAGACTTTACAAATGAGCTGTTAGGCATAAAGAAAGAAACCATGAGTGAAGAAGGAGTTAGTGAAAACATTGAGGGTGAGTTAGTCCCGCCTAATCCAGAGTCTTAGCAACACATGTGCGGGGTCCCGCTATGAATAGTGTCTAGTCTGGTTTAAGCGGGAAAAAAGTAGAGGAAGGCGAGGTTAAATAATGGAAAAGAAAGCATTGGGCAAAGGACTGAGTGCGTTAATTCCACAAAAGGAAGTAAGCATAGAAAACAGCGCGGGGCAGGAAAAGGTTTTGGATCTGGCCATTTCCAAGATAAAGACGAACAAATACCAACCGCGTTTTGATTTCAATGAAGAGAAGCTTTCTGACCTGGTCAATTCCATCAAGGAGAAAGGGATAGTCCAGCCCGTTCTGGTCAGGGCCGCGCAGGAAGGCTATGAGCTGATCGCGGGCGAGCGCCGCCTGCGCGCGGCGAAAAAGGTGGGCCTCGAGTCGATACCCGCGATAATAAAGAACGTCGACGATCTCAACATGCTCGAGATATCGCTCATCGAGAACATACAGCGTGAAGGCCTGAACCCGATCGAAGAGGCAAGGGCATTCCAGAAGTTCATTACCGATTTCCAGTTCACGCAGGAGAAGATATCCCAGGTCATTGGCAAGGACCGCTCGACGATAGCGAATACGATCCGCCTTTTAAGCCTGCCGAAAAAGGTCCAGGATTATATTTCCCAAGGTGCGATAACTGCCGGCCACGCCAAGGCGCTCCTGGCCCTCCCGACGGAGACGGGGCAGCTCAAGGTCTGCGAGGTCGTCATCAAGGGCAGCCTGTCGGTCAGGGAGACGGAGGATCTGGTCGCTAAGAGGACGTCTGGGTTAAAGAGAATAGCCCCTAAACAGGACCCCGACGTCGCCGAGCTCGAAAGCCAGCTACAGCGCTCGCTCGGCACGCGCGTCCGGATACTCCACGGCAAGAAGCGGGGGAGGATCCAGATCGACTACTATTCGAATGAGGACCTGAACAGGCTGCTTGATATCCTTTTGTCCAAGGCAAGCTCAACGCCCGCAAATGCGCAATAACCGCCTCTTATTATCAAAAATCCTTGACCGCGCAACCTTTCTTTATTATAATATCTGATTACTCTAATAATTATGTCATATAGGCGCATGCCGATGAAGGCACGCGCGCGAGGACTTATTTTTCTTTAAAGCTTTACATAACGAGTTAAAGGGGCGCGTATGACACAACAGACATTGGTCCTGATAAAGCCGGACGGCCTTAAGAAGTCGCTGACAGGGAACGTATTGACACGCCTTTCGGAGACTAAGCTCGATATCGTGGCGTCAAAGATCGTCAAGGTCTCCCGCCAGCTCGCCGAGCAGCACTACTCCATGCTCAAGGACAAGCCGTTCTACGAGGATCTCTTGAAATATATCATGGGCGATTACCACAAGCGCAAAGTGATGGCGCTCGTCTACTGGGGAGAGGACGCTATCGGCAAGGTGCGGCAGATATGCGGCTCCACGAACCCGGAAGAGGCCGACCCGGTATCGATCCGCGGAGCGTACGGCAGGATCACGACGAAGGGCGTCTACGAGAACGTCATACACGCCTCGACGAACGAGCAGGAAGCCGAGCGCGAGATAAAGTTGTGGTTCCAGCCCGAAGAGGTCATAGTCGACCTCTATCCCACCAAGACGGTTAAAAAGACCCGTGAAGAGCGTGCCTGGGCGTGACAATCCCGAATATTTAAAAAAGGACAGAGCATGATCAAATCGATGACAGGGTTCGGCAGGGGCGAGGCAAAGTTCGGAAGCGGCAAGATCAAGGTCGAGATCAGGTCGATCAACCACAAATTTCTCGACGCGAGCCTGAAGCTTCCCGAGAGCATCATACCCTTTGAGGAGAAGATAAAGGAGGCGTTGCAGAAGAGAGTCCGGCGCGGCAAGATCAACCTGGCGGTCAATTACGACGGCGTCGTCGCGCGCGACGAGGGCATCGCGATAAACAAGCCGTTGGCAAAAAGGTATTGCGACGAGCTGCGGAAGCTTAAAAACTCCCTTGGCTTAAAAGAGGATGTCGGCATAAAAGAGATCCTCGGCCTGCCGGGGGTCCTTAACGCGCGCTCGAACGAGAGGGATATCTCGCATCTGTGGGCGAGGACGAAGGACGCTATCGACGAGGCCGTGGCGCGCCTCATCGTCGAGCGGGAGAAGGAAGGCAAGGCCATCTACCGTGATCTCGACGACAGGGTGCGCAACATAGAGCGCATGGTCGCGGCCATCAAGACGCGCTCACATCTGAACGTCGGAGAATACCGGAAACGCTTCGCCGCCCGCATCAAGGACCTGACCGCCGGCCGGCAGATCGATATGGGCAGGCTCGAGATGGAGGTCGCGATCTTCGCCAAGTCCAGCGACGTCGCCGAAGAGATCACGCGGCTCAAGAGCCATCTCACCAACCTGAGACGGACGCTCACCGGCAGCGGCGAGATCGGCAAGAAGGTGGATTTTATAGCGCAGGAACTCCATCGCGAGATCAATACCGTAGGCTCCAAGGCGAGCGATTTCAAGATATCGAAGAACGTCATCGAGATAAAAAGCGAGATAGAGAAGATCCGCGAGCAGGCAAAGAACATCGAATGACCACGCGTGCCGCAAAAAGAGGGAAGCTCTTCGTCGTGTCGGCGCCGTCGGGCGCCGGGAAGTCGACGCTCTGCGAGCGGCTCCTTAACGACGACCTCGGGCTTGTCCGTTCGCTTTCAGTGACGACGCGGCCGCCGCGCGGGGGGGAGAAAGAGGGCGTCGATTACCATTTCGTCTCCAAAAAAGATTTCGAGGCCATGGTAGCGCGCGACGCGTTCCTTGAGCGCGAGGAGAATTTCGGGTATTTTTACGGCACGCCGAAGCGGCCGATCGAAGAAGCGCTCGAAAAAGGGAAGAGCGCCCTCCTGAACATAGACGTGAAGGGCGCGATGAACGTGCGGAAGGCGTACCCGAAAGAGAGCGTGCTTATATTTATACTTCCGCCGTCGATCGAGGTGTTAAAGAAGAGGCTGGCGTCGCGTAACTCCGATACCGCCGAGACCATATCGGCGCGGCTGAAATTCGCCAGGAAAGAGATGTCTTACAAGGAAAAGTACGATTACCGTATAGTGAACGACAAGCTCGATACGGCGTATAAGGAATTGAGGGAAATCATACGCAGGGAATCGAGATAACAGAGGAGACTTATGTACGATATATCGGTCGATGAACTGGTCAAGAAGACGGGCAGCCTTTATAAGTTGGTCTTACTCTCCGCGAAGAGGACTATAGAGCTGGCCGAGGGCGCGACGAAACTTATCGACGCCCCGGTCGATACGAAGATGCCGACGATCGCGCTGCGGGAGATAATGCAGGACAAGGTTACGTTCAAACTGAAAGAAAAGAAATAATGGCGAAGGCAAAATCGGTCGTTCTTGGCGTGACAGGCAGCATAGCGGCATACAAGGCCTGTGAGGTCATACGGCTACTTAAAAAAGAGTCTTGTGAAGTTACGGTGCTCCTGACGCCCGAAGGGGAAAAGTTCATCACGCCGCTCACGCTGCAGACATTGTCGTCCAACAAGGTCGTCACCGGTATGTTCGAGGTCCCCGAGGACTGGGACCCGGCGCATGTGGCCCTTGCCGATAAGGCGGACCTCGTCCTTATCGCGCCGGCTACCGCGCACATCATAGGCAAGATCGCATCCGGTCTTTGCGACGACATCGTATCGTGCGTCGTCTGCGCCACTAAGGCGCCGGTCCTCATCGCGCCGGCGATGAACGCGAACATGTACATGAACAAGGCCGTACAGGAAAACATAACGAAGCTGAAGAGGGCTGGATATAAGTTCGCGGGGCCGGTCAGGGGGATGCTCGCCTGCGGCTATGAGGGCATCGGATGTCTCGCCGCTCCGTCGGATATTGTCAAAGAAGCGAAGCGGCTATTGAAGCGATGAGGAAAAGCGCGAAACGGCCCTGCCTGCTTGTCGCCGCGGGGCCCACCAGAGAGCGGATAGACCCGGTGCGGTTCATATCTAACTATTCCACGGGGACGTTCGGATATGAGATCGCGAAGGCGGCGAAGAGGAGAGGCTATTCGGTCGTCCTGGTCAGCGGGCCGACGTATTTGAAAGAGCCGCGCGGCGTAAAGGTCATACGGGTAGAGAGCGCCCGCGACATGAAGCGGGCCGTGATGAGGCAATTGCCCCGCGCGAAGACCGTCGTCATAGCGGCCGCGGTATCGGACTGGCGGCCCCGTTTCGAGGCGAAGCGCAAGATCAAAAAGGGCGCGGGCAAGAAAGTCCTGGAGCTGGTGGAGAACGACGACATCCTCTCCGAGGTGGGGAATAGGAAACGCGGCAGGGTCGTGGCAGGGTTCGCGCTCGAGACCGAGAACCTGGAGAGGAACGCTTTAAGGAAGCTTTTGCAAAAGAACGCGGATCTCATAATCGCCAACAGGCTCGGAGACTCTTCGATATTCGGCGACGGGAGGACAAGCGTGGTGATGATAGATAAGTGGGGCAACAGGACGAGCGTACGCAACAGGACAAAGCGGGAGCTGGCCTCAAACGTCCTTGACAGGCTTGAGGCCTTCTAAATATGGCCGGACTAGTTCAGCGCGCAGATACTGGAAAAGGCGCTAATAGCGCAGGGATGCGACGCGGGGTCACGCTTGTGGAACTGGCATTTGTCGTCGCTTTCTTTTTGGTCCTGTCCGCCATCCTGACGCCAGTCGTCAGGTTCACGAACGACCGGTCCGGAGCGATCCGGTGCGCGGACAACCTGCGGCAGATAAGCCTGGCGCTGCACGCGTATGCAGCCGACCACAACGACGCTTTTCCGCAGAGCCTTGGGCAGCTCTATCCGGGCTATATCAAGGAACAGAAGGCATTCGATTGCCCGGCAAGCGCGTCCTTAGGGACACAAGACAAGCCGGATTACGAATATGTCGCGGGCCTTACAGAGCTATCACCCCAGACGGAGGTCATCGTGTACGACCGCGACGCGCATCATAGAGGCAGCCGGAAGCACCTATTAAGGATCGACGGTTCCGTCGAGCTTGTCAAGAGTGACGGAAAGCCCCGCTAGGGGCAAGCTCTTTTTATTAGGGCGCGGTAGCCAAGAGGTAAGGCAGGAGTCTGCAAAACTCTTATACAGCGGTTCAATTCCGCTCCGCGCCTCCAGAAAAATATGGGCGGTTAGCGCAGTTGGTTAGCGCGCCACGTTGACATCGTGGAGGTCAGAGGTTCGAACCCTCTACCGCCCACCAGATTTTGCCCAACTTTATATAGGGCAAAATCTGTCCCGCAGCCGCGACGAGTAGGAGCGGCGGAGGGACACTGGCCTTAAGCGGGTGAGTGGTGGAATGGCATACACGACAGACTTAAAATCTGTTGGCCGAAAGGTCTTGAGGGTTCAACTCCCTCCTCACCCACCATTCACAAAAGAATAACATTATGGACCTGGACACGTTACGACACAGCACATCGCACGTTATGGCGCAGGCAGTGAAGAGCCTGTGGCCGGAGACGAAGCTCGGGATAGGCCCGTCCATCGAGGATGGCTTCTATTACGACTTCGACAGGAAAGAGCCTTTCATCCCGGAGGATCTCGCGCGGATAGAGGAGAAGATGCGCGAGATCGTAAAGAAGGATTACCGTTTTGAGCGCCAGGAGATGCCGAAGGAAGAGGCGATAAAGCTCTTTGAAAATATGGGGGAGACATATAAGGTCGCCTTGCTGAAAGAGATCCATGACGCGACCGTCTCGGTGTATAAGGACGGCGATTTTGTCGATCTCTGCCGCGGCCCGCACATCGAATCGACCGGCAAGATAAAAGCATTCAAGCTCCTTTCGATAGCCGGGGCATACTGGCACGGCATCGAGACGAACCCGATGCTCCAGAGGATCTACGGCACGGCGTTCGAAACGGAAAAGGAAGTGAACGCGTACATCAAGATGCTCGAGGAGGCTAAAAAGCGCGACCATCGCATCCTCGGCAAGCAGCTCGGCTACTTCAGCCTTAACGAAGACGTCGGGCCCGGACTCGTCCTCTACCACCCGAAGGGCGCGATAGTGCGCACGATCATCGAGGAGTATATAAGGAAGGAGCATCTGAGGCGCGGGTACCAGCTCGTCATCGGGCCGCATATATTGAAGAGTGATGTGTGGGTCAGGTCGGGCCATTACGAGTATTATAAAGAGAACATGTACATGTTCAAGATAGAGAACCAGGAGTACGCCATAAAGCCGATGAACTGCCCGAACCACATCATGGTCTACGAATCGCAGATGCGAAGCTATAAGGACCTGCCCTTGCGCTACTTCGAGCTCGGCACCGTCTACCGCAACGAGAAATCCGGCGTCCTGCACGGGCTTTTGCGCGTGCGGGGCTTCACCCAGGACGACGCCCACATATTCTGCCTCCGCGAGCAGCTTGAGGACGAGATAGTCGGCGTCATAGATTTCGTTATAGATACGCTAAAGGTATTCGGGTTCGACGAATTCGCGGTAGAGCTGTCGACGAGACCCGCAAAATCCATCGGCTCGAATGCCGACTGGGCCGCCGCCGAAACCGCGCTCGCCAATTCATTGAAGCGCAAAGGCCTGAAATACGAAGTGAACGAGGGGGACGGCGCCTTCTACGGTCCCAAGATCGACATAAAATTAAAGGACGCGCTGAAAAGGGAATGGCAGTGCGCCACAATACAGTGCGATTTCGCGCTGCCCGAACGCTTTAAGCTTACCTATGTGGGCGATGACGGTAAAGAGTACAGGCCCATCATGATCCATCGCGTGATACTCGGAAGCCTCGAGAGGTTCCTGGGCGCCCTGATAGAGCATTTCGCCGGCGCGATGCCCCTGTGGCTGGCGCCCACCCAGGTCCTCGTCATACCCGTTTCCGACAAGTTTGCCGACTATGTTAAGACCGTCGAAAAGGCGCTCTTGTCGCAGGATATACGCGTCGCCGTTGACAACCGCAACGAGCGGCTGCAGAAGAAGATACGCGACGCCGAGGTAGGGAAGGTACCTTACATGCTCGTCGTCGGAGAGAAGGAGGCCGCGGGCAAGTCGGTCTCAGTAAGGGCGAAATCACAAGGGGATATAGGAACGATGGCGTTGGATGCGTTCATCGAACGCGCAAAAAAAGAGGTGCAAGAGAAAGGACGGTGATCGGGTATTTATAAGAAAGAGATACGCGTGAACCACAGGATACGCGCAAGGGAAGTGCGGGTCATAGACGATGAGGGCAATCAGCTCGGCGTTATGAGCGTACAGGACGCCTTGAAGCGCGCCCAGGAGGCCGGGCTTGACCTTCTGGAATTGGCGCCGACGGCGGCGCCGCCTGTCTGCCGCATAATGGACTACTCGAAGTACAAATATGACCAGGAGAAGAAAGAAAAAGAGGCCCACAAGAAGCAGCGGGTGATCCATGTCAAAGAGATCAGGATCGGGCCAAAGATCGGCGAGCACGATTACCAGTTCAAACTGAAGGCGCTGCAGGACTTTCTGAAGCGCGGCGACAAGGTAAAGATCACCATGATGTTCAGGGGCCGCGAAATGGCGCATGTGGATCTCGGCAGAAAGATCCTCGACAGGCTCTCGAGCGACATCTCCGCTGTGGGCGAGATCGAGGAATCCCCCAGGCTCGAAGGACGTTTCATAAATATGGTGGTAAAGGCGAAGCAATAAGTTATAAGCCATGACTTATAACCAACTATGCTGTTACAGGAGAAGCCATGCCTAAATTAAAGACGAGCAAGAGCGTGCAAAAAAGGATACGTTTCAGCAAAAGGGGCAAGATAAAACATTTCCGCGCGGGCAAGAGCCATCTCTTGACTAGCAAAAGGGGAAAAAGGAAAAGGCATCTGGCCAAGGCGGGTTACGTGGCGGAAGGCGACGCAAGGGCTATCCGGAAACTGCTGCCGTACGGGGCGTAAGCACAAGGCAGCGCAATAAAGGAGAAGTGACATGTCACGCGTAAAACACGCAGTTGCTACAAGAAGGCACAGGAAGAGGGTCCTGAAGGCCGCCGAGGGGCAGTGGGGCGGCAGGCACCGGTTCTACAGGCGGGCGAAGGAATCTGTCGCGAAAGGGATGATGTATAGTTTTCGGGACAGGAAAGCCAAGAAGCGCGATTTCCGCGGCCTATGGATCGTAAGGATAAACGCCGCCTGCAGGGAATGCGGCATCTCCTATTCCAGTTTCATGAACGGCCTTAAGAAAGCGAAGATCGTCCTCGACAGGAAGGTGCTTTCCGACATCGCGGTTTCGGACAAGCAGGCGTTTGGCAAGCTCGTCGAGATGGTCAAGGCGTAAGAGGGCCAGTCGTCCTATATGAAAGAGCTCATACAGCGGTTGGAGCAGGAAGCCTTGCGCGAGATAAGGGCCGCGGCCGGCGGGGAAATGCTCGAAGCGGCGCGGACCAAGTATCTCGGCAGGAAAGGCCTGCTCACCGAGGCCTTCAAGAAGATAGGCGAAGCGAGCGCCGAAGAGCGGCCCGCGCTCGGCAGTCTCATAAACGAGGTGAAGGGCCGCTTGGGCGCGGCGCTTGACGAAAGAACGCGCGCGGCCTCGGGCGGCGAAGAGAAGGCCGAGAAGATAGATATCACGCTTCCGGGCGCGCCGTTCCGACGCGGCCGCATACATCCTATAACGAAGACCGTCCGGGACATCTCCGACTGCTTCGTCTCGCTCGGTTTTATGGTAGTCGAAGGCCCCGAGATAGAGACCGAGCACTATAATTTCGAAGCCCTAAACATCCCCCTTGAGCATCCGTCGAGAGATGCCTTTGACACCTTCTATCTCAACTCAAGGTCGGGGACGCAGCTTTTGCGCAGCCACACCTCGCCGGTCCAGGCGCGTTTCATGGAAAAGCATAAGCCGCCGTTCGCCATCATCGTCCCTGGGAGGGTCTTCAGGCCCGACGCCACGGACGCCACGCACTCTTTCATGTTCCACCAGGTCGAGGGGCTCGTGGTCGGCGACCGGGTAACGTTCGCCGACCTTAAAGGGGTACTCGCGATATTCGCGCGCCAGATGTTCGGCGTGCAGACCCGGATGCGTTTCCGCCCGAGCTTCTTCCCGTTCACCGAGCCGAGCGCAGAGGTGGATATATCGTGCTTTGCCTGCGCAAGACAGAAGCATCTTGAGGGGCGCAGGTGCTCTATCTGCGGCGGTAAGGGGTGGCTTGAGATACTCGGCGCCGGGATGGTCAACCCCAAGGTCTTCAAGGGGGTCGGGTATGACCCGGAAAAGGTCACGGGGTTTGCCTTCGGAATGGGCGTCGAACGGATAGCGATGCTCAAATACGGCATCAGCGACATCAGGCTTTTCTGCGAGAACGACATTCGGTTTCTACGGCAGTTTTAGCTCATAGCTCTTAGGAAAACTTACCTAAGAGCTATGAGCTAATAGCTAAACGTTGTATTCTCGAGGATATATGCGCGTAAGTTATAACTGGCTCAAGGAATACGTCGATATCAGGCTGGCGCCGGAAAAGCTCGCCGAGCTCCTCACGATGTCGGGGCTTACCGTTGAATCGCTCCAGCCGCTCGGGGCCGACCACATATTCGAGATCGAGGTCACTTCGAACAGGCCTGACTGGCTGAGCGTTATCGGCATCGCGCGCGAGGTCGCGGCCATATGCGGCTCCAGGCTCAAGTTGCCGGCGATCGTTCCGGTCAGGAGCCAGGACGCGAAGGGCGGGGCCAGGATCATCGTCGACGATAGGAAGCTCTGCCCGCGTTACACGGGCCGCGTGATACGGAACGTAAAGATAGGGGAGTCGCCGCATTGGCTCAAGGCCAAGTTAGAAGCGATGGGCCTGCGGCCCGTCAACAACGCTGTCGATATCACCAACTTCTGCCTCTTCGAGACCGGTGAGCCCATGCACGTCTTCGACCTCGATAAGGTCGCGGGCGGTACCATCATAGTGCGCAGGGCGAAAAAAGGTGAGAAGATCTTCACGATAGACGGCGTCGAGAGGGCGCTTGATGATCCGGCCCTCGTGATAGCCGACAGGGAGAAGCCCATCGCCATCGCCGGTGTAATGGGCGGGGCTGACACCGAGGTTACGGCTTCGACGAAGAATATCCTGCTGGAGGCGGCGTATTTTGACCCGGTCTCTGTGCGCAGGACCTCCCGGAAGCTCGGCATCTCGACCGAATCAAGTTACCGGTTCGAGCGGAAGGTCGACCTGGACAGTATCGCCTCTTCGTCCGACAGGGCGACGGCGCTCATCGCCGAACTTTGCGGCGGGGCGGCCGGCGAACTATTTGACGTGGGTGAGAAGGCAAGGCCCGAAAAGACCGCGCACCTGAGGTATGAACGGCTTAACAGCCTGCTGGGCTTGCATATCGAGCCGCCGAAGGCCGCCGCGATCCTTCGCTCCCTCGGCCTTGAGACGAAAGGCTCCTCACGCGACGCGATAACCGCTAAGATACCGTCGTTCAGATACGACCTTGATGCCGAGACGGACCTCATAGAGGAGATATCCCGTATATACGGATATGACAGGATACCGCAGACCATCCCTGTTGTCGTCGAACAGCCGATAAGGGTGCCTTCAAGCATAGTGATAGGCGACAAGATCAGGGATATATTGGCGGGTTTCGGCCTTGACGAGATCATGACCTACAGCCTGTTGGGCAGAAGATCATTGGAGGCGGCCGGCGTCGGGACGGGCGACGCGGTCGAGATAAAGAACCCCCTCTCCAACGAACAGGAGGTCATGCGGCAAACGCTAATTCCGGGGATGCTTAACGCGGTCCGCTGGAACATCAACCGCAAGAATAAAGACCTGAAGTTGTTCGAGCTGGGCAAGGTTTATATCAAAAGGCACGACGGCGGCTTCAACGAGCATATTTCCCTTTCGATCGGCCTCGCGGGCCAGGCCTCGGCCGGCTGGCTCGAAGGCGCGAGGCAGGAGAGCTTTTTCGACGTGAAGGGCATAGCCGAGTCGCTTCTTGCGGAGCTGGGGATAAGCGATGTCTCTTTCAGGCCGGCCCAGAGCCCCTTCCTTTCCGCCGGCGCGGCCGCTTCCCTGGAGTCCGAAGGGAAGACCATAGGCATCCTCGGCCAGGTAAAGGCGTCGGTCCTGAGCGAGTTCGATATAAAGGAAAAGGTGTATGTCCTTGAATTGTCGGCCGATGAGCTTTTTTCGCGCGCCCGCCTCGAAAAGACCTTTTCCGAGATACCGCGATACCCTTCCGTGGTCAGGGACATCTCTTTGATAGCCGACGCGGCAGCGCATAACGAAGACCTCCTCTCAGCCGTCAGGGCCGCGGGCAGCCCTCTTCTCAAGGAAGCCCAACTCATCGACCGTTATATAGGCAGTCAGATACCGGACGGCAAGGTAAGCCTCACCTACCGGATCGAATACCAGGATCCGACGAGGACTCTCGAGGACAAGGACATCACGCCGGTCCACGCGAGGATCCTCCAGGAGCTCGAGCGCCGTTTCGGCGCAAAACTTCGATAACCGCAAAAGTCTAATAATTTGCTAGCGCATAAGGTTTGTGCTATACTTGGGGTGAAAAGACACCCTGCGGTGCTCGTGCTTGAACTGAAGAATCTTGAGCCATTAGAACTTACCCAGGGAGCCTAACTTTGCGCTCGCTTCGGCGTCCGCAAGAGGGCACCCACCTGTACATAACAGGGTCAAGATAATTCAATTTCACACGGCATCGCGGGGTTTTTTATGGCGAGCGGCATTAAAATTTTACGGGTCCTGCCGCGGGGTCGCCTTTCGGTGCTCCGCGGCCTCAAGGCGGACCCCGCGTCACCCGTAAAATTTTCGCAGTCGCTCCGGCAGACACTCCAAAAGGCCTGTCGAGCGTGCCGAAAAATCACGATAGAGGAAAATTGAATGGATCTTTTCGAAGGAAAGAAGGAAAAGAGACCCAAGACTGAGCCGCTGGCGGTGAGGATGAGGCCGCGCTCTCTCGATGGTTTCGTCGGCCAGGAGCATATATTGGGTAAGGACAAGCTCCTCAGGCGCCTGATCGAGTCCGACAAGATCACTTCGCTCATCCTTTACGGCCCGCCGGGCTGCGGCAAGACGACTCTGGCCCTCATCATAAGCGAGCGCACAAAGTCGCATTTTGAGCGCATCAACGCCGCCTCGAACAATGTTGCGGACATCCGGCGCGTCATCGACGCCGCGAAAAAGCGCGCTTCGATGGACGGCAGGCGCACCATCCTCCTAATCGATGAGATCCATCGCTTCAATAAGGCCCAGCAGGACGTCCTCATGCCCGATGTCGAGGCCGGTAATCCTGTCCTCATAGGCACGACCACCCACAACCCCTTCTTCTACGTCAACCAGGCGCTCCTTTCCCGCTCCCAGGTATTCGAGTTCAAAAAGTTGTCCGATAACGCGATCGCTGCCATCGTAAAAGGCGCCCTTAAAGACAAAGAGAACGGCTTGGGTAATGTCCCGATAATCATGGATGCCGATGCCGCAAAACATCTGGTGAAGGTCTCGGAAGGTGACGCCCGCCGGACGCTGTCGGCGCTGGAGGTGGGGGCCCTGACCACGCCCGCCGGCAAAGGCAAGAAGATCCATTTTACGGTGAGGGTCGCCGAGGAATCTATCCAGAAGAAGGCCGTTGTCTACGACAAGGACGAGGACGGCCATTACGATACCATATCCGCATTCATAAAGTCGATGCGCGGCTCAGACCCGGACGCCGTGCTCTACTGGCTCGCCAAGATGATATACGCCGGCGAGGATCCGCGTTTTATCGCCCGCAGGATCGTGATATGCGCGGCCGAGGACGTCGGAAACGCGGACCCGCAGGCCATCGTCATCGCCAATGCGGCCCTGCAGGTCTCGGAATTCGTCGGCATGCCAGAGGCGCGCATACCGTTGGCGCAGGCCGCCGTCTATGTCGCGTGCGCGCCGAAGTCGAACGCGGCGTACCTCGGCATTGAGAGCGCATTGAAGGACGTCGAGGAAGGCAAGACGCTCGACGTGCCGGACCACTTGAAGGACGCCAGCCTCGACGCTGATGCCTTCGGCCACGGGAAAGGCTACAAATACGCGCACGATTTTAAGGACCATTACGTGAAGCAGGAATACAAGCCTTCGGCCAAGAAATATTATATCCCAACGACGATGGGCTACGAGGCCAGGATAAAGGAATGGCTTGAGAGACTTAAGAAAAGCGAAGGTTAAATCAAAATATACAAACTACAAATCACAAACAAACCACAATTTACAATTACCAAAACCTTTTGGTCATTTGGTATTGCAATTTGTTTGTGATTTGGGATTTGTGATTTGGAAATTAAAGGGCGTTCAATCGTGAATAAGAAGGCGATTGCATTACTATCCGGCGGGCTCGACTCGATACTCGCGATCCGCCTCCTGCAGGAGCAGGGGGTAGAGATCGAGGCGGTCAACTTCTATATCGATTTCGCCGCCTGCATACCGAAGATCGGGGGCGAGGACGCCGCGAAGAAGGCCGCGCGTCTCCTTAATATCCCGCTCACCGTGGTCGATATCACGCCCGAATATCTCGAGATGTTCAAAAATCCCAGGCATGGCTACGGCGCCAATATCAATCCCTGTATCGACTGCAAGATATTCATGCTTAAAAGAGCCAAGGCGATGATGGCCGAGAGAGGCGCCTCGTTCTTGGTAACGGGGGAGGTGCTCGGTGAGCGTCCGATGTCGCAGCGCAGGGACGCGCTCAACATCATCGAGCGGGATGCCGGGGTGCGCGGTATACTTCTGCGGCCGTTGTCAGCCAAGGTCTTGAACCCCACGCTTCCGGAAAAAGAAGGTGCGGTCGATCGCGAAAAATTACTCGGTATCACAGGCCGGGGCAGAAAGCCCCAGATGGAACTTGCGGAGAAGTTCGGCATCAAGGAATACCCCAACCCCGCAGGCGGCTGCCTCCTTACCGACCCCGGATTCACCGGTCGCGTGGAGGACCTCGTCAAACATAACGCTCTCGACATCGAGAACCTGAAACTCCTGAAGTGCGGCAGGCATTTCAGGCTTTCGCCGACGGCAAAGCTGGCAGTCGGACGGGACGACCGCGACAATGACCTTGTCATGGCCGAGGCGAAAGAAGGCGATATATGCCTGCGTCTCGCCGATTACCCGAGCCCTTTCTGCCTATTGCGTGGCGCCACCGACGATGACACTGTCCATGAGGCGGCACGGGTTGTCGCCTATCACACCAAGCTCCGGGACAGGGAAAGCCTGCGCATTGATTACTGGAAAGAGGGCTCTCCGGAGCACAGAACGATATCCGTCAAGCCGGCTTCGCTCGAAGAAATAAGCGCCATGCGAATATAGCCGCCGAAAATATTTGACACAAATGGGCGGAGATGTTTTAATAGCGGAAGAGATGCGGTCAATCTGAGGAGGTTTCGCGTGAAACTGGACGAGATAAAGATATCGAAGGCGATAATCAAGGCCTATAACGAGAAGTTGATAAACGCGCTGGATATCGATGTCGCTATAGTCGGGGCCGGGCCTGCGGGCATGGCCTGCGCGTATTATCTCGCGAAAGCGAAAAAGAGGGTCGCGATATTCGAGCGGAAACTCTCGGTCGGCGGCGGGATGTGGGGCGGCGGCATAATGTTCAACGAGATAGTGGTCCAGGATAAGGCCAAAAAGATACTGGATGAGTTTGGCGTGCGGACAAGGCTGTATGAGAAGGGCTATTTTCTCGCCGATTCCATAGAATCAGTGTCCACTATATGCTCGAAGATGGTTAAGGCGGGCGTGAAGGTCTTTAACCTGCTGAGTGCCGAGGATGTCTTAGTGAGGCATAGAAGGGTTTGCGGCCTAGTCCTCAACTGGACGGCCGTGGAGATGGCGAAACTGCATGTCGACCCCATCAGCATGAAGGCGCGATTCGTAATCGACGCCACCGGCCACGCAGCAGAGGTCGTGCGCATAGTCGAGCGCAAATCCGGCATCCGGCTAAAGACTAGGACCGGCAAAGTCATGGGAGAGCAATCTATGTGGGCCGATGTAGGGGAAGACACGATAGTCAAGAATTCGAAAGAGGTCTGCCCGGGCCTCTATACCTGCGGCATGTGCTCAAATGCTGTTTTCGGCGGCCCGCGCATGGGGCCGATATTCGGCGGCATGCTGCTCTCAGGTAAGAAGGTTGCCGGAGAACTGCTCGGGAAGCTGTATTAAATCCACAAATCCACCACACCCGCCCCGGCCGGGAACCATGGTTCCCGGCCGGGGCGGGTAATATTTTCAAAAAAACTTGACAAAAGTGTTATTTCAGGTATAATTATTACTAAGCCAATCATATTTATAGGGTTTAGTAAAAGGACAGGATGAAGATAACCTACAAAGGCGACTACGCTCTAAAGGCGCTTTTTCAGCTGGCTCTCCACTATGGTAACGAGGCAGGAGGCGTCATGTCCATAAACGAGATAGCCAGGCTCGGGGATATGCCTGTTAAGTTCCTCGAGCAGATACTCCTTACCTTAAGTAAGGGTGGCTTTGTGAAGAGCAGGCGGGGAATAAAGGGCGGGTTCTCCCTGGCAAGGCCGCCGAAAGATATAACAGTAGGAGAAGTCGTGCGGTTCATCGAGGGGCCCTTAGAGCCGATCGCCTGCGTTACCGATGAACATTATAAAGGTTGCAAGGATATGTCAAATTGCATATTCAGGGACGTTTGGAAGGATGTCGGCCACGCCATTTCCGTAGTGATAGACACATTGACGTTTGAGGAGCTTGCATCGCGCTATAAAGAGCGGGGCCTGAAACCCGTTCTGGAGTATACTATATAAAGGTAAGGGGGCTTTGATGGCCACTGGGATAGCGGGCAATATCGCGGAGCTTATAGGCAACACGCCCATGGTAAGGCTGGTCCGGATAGTCGAATCAGAGATGGCTCAAGTCCTGGCAAAGGTGGAATATTTCAACCCGGGAGGGAGCATAAAGGACAGGATATGCCTTTCGATGATAGAGGACGCCGAGAGAAGCGGTCTCTTGAAGAAAGGGGCCACCATCATAGAGCCGACGAGCGGCAATACCGGCATAGGCCTTGCCATGATCTCGGCGGTCAAGGGCTACAGGTGTGTCCTCACGATGCCGGAGACGATGAGTATAGAGCGAATACACATCCTGAAGGCCTACGGCGCGGAGGTAGTGCTTACGCCGGGCAGCGAGGGCATGACAGGCGCCGTAAAGAGGGCCGAGGAGCTGCTCAAAAAAACCGCGGGAAGCTTCATGCCTCAGCAGTTCAAGAATCCCGCGAACCCCGACGCGCACCGCCGGACGACGGCCCTCGAGATACTGGAACAATCCGGCGGCGCCATAGACGCTTTCGTGGCCGGCGTGGGGACCGGCGGGACGCTTACAGGAGTGGGCGAAGTCTTGAAAGCGCGTAATCCTCAGGTGAAGATCATCGCGGTCGAGCCGTCGAAAAGCCCTGTCCTCTCCGGAGGGAAACCAGGCCCTCATAAGATCCAGGGAATAGGCGCGGGATTCGTCCCGGAAGTGTTGAATAAGAGCATGATAGACAGGATAATTCAGGTCGATGATAATGACGCCTTGTTAACGGCGAAGAGACTGGCCAGGGAGGAAGGGCTTTTTGTAGGCATATCGAGCGGGGCAGCTGTGTGGGCCGCGCTGAATGTAGCCGTGGAATTGGGAAAAGGGAAGACCGTGGTGACGGTGCTTCCGGACACGGGAGAAAGATATCTCTCTATGGAAAAAAGCGGGGTGTAGGCATGGCAAAGACGATACAGGAAATAAACGAAAAGATAAAACACGGCAACGTAGTCGTGGTCACCGCTGAGGAGATCATCGACCTCGTCGAGAAAAGGGGCATCCGCGAGGCGGCGAAGGAGGTCGACGTCGTCACGACGGGGACGTTCGGGCCGATGTGCTCAAGCGGGGCGTATCTGAACGTGGGCCATTCGAAGCCCAAGATAAAACTGGGCGGCGGCAAGGTCACCCTGAACAATGTCCCGGTCTACACAGGTTTTGCGGCCGTCGATATCTATATAGGCGCGACCGCAATGCCTGATGATGACCCGCGGAACAAGGTCTATCCCGGCGAGTTCAAATACGGCGGCGCCCATGTCATAGAAGAGCTGGCCGCAGGCAAAGATGTCGTTCTTGAAGCCTATGCCTACGGCACGGACTGCTATCCGCGCAAGCACATCAGGACCCTCATCAATATAAAGGACGTGAACGAGGCCGTCCTCCTGAACCCGAGGAACTGCTACCAAAATTACAATGTCGCCGTTAACCTGTCGCCGGACAGGACGATCTACACCTACATGGGGATGCTGAAACCCAACCTTGGCAACGCCAACTATTGCTCGGCCGGTCAACTTTCGCCTCTACTTAAAGATCCGCACTATAAGACTATCGGCATCGGCACGCGGATATTCCTGGGAGGCGGGACGGGGTATGTCTACTGGCAGGGAACACAGCATAACCCGTCGGTAAAACGCAAAGAGAGCGGCGTCCCGCAGGCGCCGGCGGGCACACTTGCCGTTATGGGGGACCTCAAGGAGATGAGCCCGCGGTGGCTTGTCGGAAGCTCGTTCCAGGGCTACGGCGTGACGCTAGCCATCGGGATAGGCATACCCATACCGATATTGAACGAAGAGATAGCCAAATATGCCGCCGCCAAGGATGAAGACCTTTGGGCGCAGGTGATCGATTACAGCGAAGACTATCCTCAAGGCAAGGCCGGCTCTCTTGCCGAAGTGAATTATGCGCAGCTTAAGAGCGGAAAGATCACCGTAAAGGGCAAGGAGGTGCCGACCTCATCCCTGTCGAGCTATCCGAAGGCGGTCGAGATCGCCGAGACGCTTAAGAAATGGATAAAGGATAAGAAGTTCTATCTGACCGAACCTGTCGCGCATCTCCCGGGCGCGGAATCGGGCTTGAGTTTCAAGCCGCTGAAGGAACGGCCGGTGAAAGAGGAGTAAAACTTAAGAAGCTAAGAGCTAAAGCATGGAGCATTTCTTACACGTATTCATCCATTATCTTGCCGAGATAATCCCGGCGCTCGCGATAGGGTTCTTCATAAGCGGCCTTGTCCACGAACTGATCCCCGAGGATATCGTCAACAATTTCCTGGGGGTCCGCGGAATAAGACCGATCCTGGCGGCCACACTGGTCGGCACCATCCTGCCTGTCTGTTGCTGGGGGAGCCTCCCCATAGCCGTCAGCTTCTACAAAAAAGGCGCGCGGCTCGGGCCGATACTGGCATTCCTTGTGGCGACGCCCGCGACGTCTGTCAGCGCGCTTTTGGTCGCGTACGCGGTGCTGGGGTTGAAATTCACCATATATATCTTTTTTGCCGTCATTGTCATGGGCGTCGTGGTGGGGCTCATCGGGAACACACTTAAATATGAGCCGAAAATAGCCAAGAAGGAGACATGCCCCCATTGCGAGGCCAACCCCGAGCATGTCCACACCCATAAAAAGAAGACCGTCGGTGACAGGCTGAAGTCAATATTGAAATACGCGTATATCAAGCTTCCGAAAGAGATAGGGCTGGAGCTTGTCATAGGCATACTCCTCGCCGCGGCCGTCGCTACATTCCTCCCCATAGGGGGGCTCATCAAAATGTATCTGGGCGGCTGGCTCAGCTATATCTTCGCTGTCGCCTTCGGCCTTATCATGTACCTCTGCTCTACCGCAAGCGTCCCCCTAATAGACAGCTTGATAGGGCAGGGTATGAACGCGGGCGCTGCCATGACGCTCCTGCTCATCGGTCCGGTCGCGAGTTACGGCACGGTACTCGTGCTCAGGAAAGAGTTCGGCCTCAAGGTTCTCGCTGTATTTTTGTTATCGCTTGTCGCCATATCATTACTTCTGGGTTTAGGTTTCCAGTTTTTAGTGTTATAATAAGGGCAAATGGACCATAGCCTGATCGCCCTAACAATATTCGTCGTTTCCTATACGCTCTTCGTATTTCTGCCTGCCAAACGGACCTACATAGCGATAGGCGCCAGCGCTCTACTGCTCCTGACCGGTGTCCTGTCTCCGAAAGAGGCATTCCTTGCCATCAACTGGAACGTCATGGGGATATTCGTCGGGACGCTTGTCATAGCCGACATCTTCATGGAGAGCCGGGTCCCAGCCTATTTTGCCGAGGTCATCGTCGACCGCTCTAAGAACACCGCATGGGCCATCCTTCTCATATGCGCCCTTACCGGACTCATCTCCGCGTTCGTTGAGAACGTCGCGACGGTGCTTATCGTCGCTCCTATCGCATTGGCCCTTGCAAAGAAACTGAAGATGAACCCGATGAATATGATGATAGCCATAGCCGTATCTTCGAACCTGCAGGGCACGGCGACCTTGATAGGCGACCCTCCGAGCATGCTTCTTGGCGGTTTCGCGAAGATGAACTTCATGGACTTCTTCTTCTATAAGGGAAGGCCCAGCATATTCTTCGCGGTAGAGATTGGCGCGCTCGCGTCGTTCGTCGTCCTTTATTTCATTTTCAGGCGCCGGAAGGAAAAGATGGCCCTTGTGCCGGTAGAAAAAGTGCGCTCATGGGTCCCGACCGTCATCCTGGTAAGCCTCATAGCGCTATTGGCGGCATCCTCATTCTTTGATACGGGTTTTGCTTACATGGCCGGGATCCTCTGCGTCGTTTTCGGCGTGATATCCGTTGTCTGGGATAAGCTCTTCAACAAAAAAGTCATGATGCGCGGTATGAAGAAGCTCGATTGGGAGACGGTGCTGTTCCTTATGGGGGTCTTCGTGCTCGTCGGCAGCATAACACTGACCGGATGGACAGAGAAGAGCGCCGTCTTCTTGTCGAATATCGTCGGCCCCAATATATTTCTCGGTTATACACTGCTGGTATTTATGGCCGTCGTTATATCGGCCTTTGTCGACAACGTGCCTCTCCTGGTGGCTATGCTACCGGTCGCCATCTCCATGTCGGCCAAGCTTCAGATAAATCCGTCGCTATTCCTGTTCGGCCTCCTGATAGGCGCTTCGCTCGGCGGCAATATCACGCCGATAGGTGCATCGGCCAATATAGTGGCGTGCGGCCTTCTTAAAAAGGAGGGCTATCAGGTCAGTTTCAAGGATTTCATGAAGATAGGCGTCCCGTTCACGCTGGCAGCGGTCACTGCGGCGTACCTCTTTGTGTGGCTAGTGTGGGGCTTTAAGTGATATAATATAAAAAAAGAGGGGTTTATATGAAGAAAGACAGGTTTTTCGTATGGCTGGTCGCGATCCTGATCATCGCCGCCAGCTTCTGTGTTTTTACGGAGCGCGCGCTCCAAGCTCAGGGATCGGCAGACCCTGAGGTAGTGAAGAAACTCAATGAGATCCTGGCCAATCAACGGACCATCATGGCCGATCTTGCCAATATGAAGGTCCAGCTCCAGGAGATAAAGGTGAGGGCGACACCATAGTGGCGGGCGAGAACCTATCGTACATAACGGCGTTCGTAGCCGGGTTGCTGACGTTCCTTTCGCCGTGCATCCTTCCGGTCATCCCGTCATTCGTGGCGTATATATCCGGCGTTTCGTTCGCCGACTTGAAAGACGCCGACAATAAGTCGGGGGTCCGGTCGAAGGTCATCATACACACGCTCCTTTTTATACTCGGCTTTTCCGTCGTCTTCGTGATCCTGGGGCTTACAGCGACGGCCATAGGCAAGCTTTTCTTCCGGTATCAAAAGGCTATAAATATCGTCGGCGGCATCCTCATCGCGTTCTTCGGCATATACCTTACCGGGGTGCTCAATATAGGGTTCCTGGCCAAAGAGAGAAGGTTCAAATTTCCCGTGCAGGGCGCGACCTATCTCGGGTCGTTTTTAGTGGGCGTGACCTTCGCCGCCGCATGGACGCCTTGCGCCGGGCCGATACTGGGCTCGATCCTTGTCATGGCCGGCACGAAGGCGGACTTGGCGCGGGGCGCGCAGCTTTTAGTGGCTTATTCTCTGGGTATAGCCGTGCCTTTCCTGTTGACGGCGTTTGCGATAAACTCGTTTTTAACCCTGTTCAACAGGTTCAAGAAAGCAATAAACGTCATCACCGTTATGGGAGGGATATTCCTGATCGTCGTCGGCGTTCTTCTTGCCACCGGGTATTTTTCGGTAGTTTCCGAAAGGGTCTTAAGCTCGTTCGCGCGGTAGCTGTCCGTCCAAAAAAGGGGGTAGCTATGAGAAGAATAAGCTTTTTGTGTCTCGCTGTTCTGATGTCGGCGCTTTTTCTGGCAGGCGGGTGCTCCAAGACGAGCGCCCTTGAGATCGGGGAAGAGGCGGTCGATTTTACCCTGCGTGATGTCAACGGCAAGACGGTCAACCTTTCCGACTTCAAAGGAAAAGTCATCATACTCGATTTTTTCGCGAGTTGGTGTCCGCCGTGCAGGCAGGAGATACCGGATTTCATAGACCTGCAGAAGGCATACGGCGACAAGGGTTTTACCATGGTTGGCGTGTCTCTCGTCGAGCCGGGCGAGGCGAAGAGTTTCGCCGATAAGATGGGCATAAATTATCCCGTGGTGGTCGACGACAACAGGGTCAGCGTTCTGTACGGTCCTATGCGCTCCATACCTACGACGTTTGTCATAGGCAAGGATTTCAGGATAGCCAGGATGTATATAGGCTACAGGCCCAAAAATGTCTTTGAAAGCGACGTGAAAGCGCTGCTCAAATAGCGGAGACGGGAAGATGATAATTTCCAAACAGAAGGACCCGAAGGAGATATTGCAGTATCTCGAAGGGCATAATAAGATATTCATCATAGGCTGCGGCGAGTGCTCTACGACATGTAAATCCGGCGGCGAGGAAGAAGTCAAGAAGATGAAAGAGCTGCTTGAGAAAGAGGGCAAGACCGTCACAGGATACTGCGTGCCGAAAGCGCCGTGCATAGCGGCGCAGGTGAAGCTGGAACTTGCCAAGAACAGGAAGGCGATCGAGGCGTCCGAGTCGGTGCTCGTATTGGCGTGCGGGCTCGGCATCCAGTCGGTGAAAGAGAATATGCGAGTGGAGAGGCCCGTCCATGTCGGGTGCGACACGCTCTTCATGGGCGAGGTGGACGGCCAGGGTGCGTTCCTCGAGCGCTGCTCCGCGTGCGGCGAATGCGTCTTAGAGCTTACCGGCATGATCTGCCCTATAACGCGCTGCCCGAAGTCGCTTCTGAACGGGCCGTGCGGCGGCCAGGACAAAGGCAAGTGCGAGGTCGATAAGGACCGCGACTGCGCCTGGGTCCTTATCTATAACGAGCTAAAGAAACAGAACAGGCTGGACCTGCTCAAGAAGATAAAGCCACCCAAAGACCACACAAAGTCCACAAAACCCCGTCAACTGACGCTGTAAGCGGAGCCATTGGCATAAATGGTTGCGTTTGGGCTCTTTATATGCTAATTTGTATATAATATGAAACATGTCATAAGAAAAAACATAAAAAAGCTCCTGGATACGCATTCTGGGCTTGAAAAATCGCGAAAGAGTGCTATAATAAAAGGCAAGCTATTCAATGAGGAGGTATTCAGAAAGGCACGTGTCGTGATGTTTTACGTCTCGCTCAAGGACGAAGTAGATACGGTACCGATGATAGACGAGGCGTTAAAGGCGGGAAAGAGGGTTTGCGTTCCTGTCATCTTGAAGGAAGAGAAGAAATTGATAGCAGGCGAGATACATAACAGATTGGAAGATCTGGAAAAACAGCACTTTGGGATCTATCAGCCGCGCGCTGACAGGGTCAAAGAGGTCCCCTTGAAAGATATAGATCTGGTGGTCGTTCCCGGCGTCGCTTTCGATAAGCATGACATGCGACTGGGCAGGGGGCACGGCTACTATGACCGGTTCCTGAGCTGTCTTTCCGCCAACACCAAGACGATCGGCCTCGCTTTCGATTTCCAGCTCGTAGAGCACCTTCCCAAGCAACCCCACGACATTCCTGTCTGGAAGACCATCGCTGCATAACGGCATAATCAGTAGACAGTAGCGCGACACTAACGGAAGAAGCGCCGCCATTTGCCAAAGGCCCATACCGCCTTAAGGTATTCCATTCCGGCAGCGCGCCGCGTCGCGCGAGATCTACGTTTTTAAATAGGGGGGGCAGTATGTACAAGGATATGACGGTAGTTTATATCGGGCTTGCAACATTGGGCGCGGTCTCCTTCTTCCTGTTGGGCTACTCGATAAGAAAATTCTACGCCAAGAAGAAGGTCAGGACAGCGGAGGAGAACGCGAGAAGGGCGCTTGAGAACTCGAAGGTCGAGGCCGACAAGATACGCCGCCAGGCGGAGATCGAGGCCAAGGATTTCCTGTTGAAAGCGCGCTCGGAATTCGAGAACGAGACAAGGGCGCGGCGGCAGGAGGGCATCACGCTCGAGAAGCGCCTGATCCAGAAAGAGGAGAACCTCGACAGGAAGGTCGACCTTATCGACCGCAAGGAGAAGGACCTCGAGCGGAGGGACCAGTCGATCTCCGCGCGCGAAAAGAACATCGGCACCAAGGAGAGGGAGCTGGAATCGCTTTTGCAGGCGGAGAAGGAACAGCTGCAAAGGGTGTCCGGCATGACCAGGGACGAGGCGAGACAGGTGTTGTTGAAGAGGCTGGAGGACGATGTGAAGCAGGAAGCGGCCCTCATGATAAAGAGGACCGAGGATGAGGCGCGCGAGAAAGCCGACAAGGAGGCCCGCAAGATCATAGGGCTCGCCATACAGAAATGCGCCGCCGAGCACACGGTCGAGACGACGGTGAGCGTGGTGAACCTGCCGAACGACGAGATGAAGGGCCGCATCATAGGTCGCGAGGGCCGCAACATACGCGCCCTTGAGGTCGCGACGGGCATCGATGTCATCATAGACGATACGCCGGGGGCGGTCATACTCTCCGGCTTCGATCCGATAAAGCGCGAGATCGCCAAGATGTCGCTAGAAAAGCTTCTCGAGGACGGCCGCATACATCCCGGGAGGATCGAAGAGGTAGTCGAAAAGACGAAGAAGGAGCTTGACAACCTGATCCGCGAAGAGGGCGAGAAGGCGCTCTTCGAGACCGGGCTGCACGGCATGCATCCGGAGCTGGTTAAGCTGTTGGGCCGGTTGAAATACCGAACGAGCTACGGCCAGAACGTCCTGCAGCACTCGAAAGAGGTGGCGCACCTGATGGGCGTCATGGCCGGCGAGCTTAAACTGGACCCGACGCTCGCGAAGCGCATAGGGCTTCTGCACGACATCGGGAAGTCCGTGAGCCACGAGGTCGAGGGCACGCATTCGAAGATAGGCTCGGACCTCGCGCGCAAATACGGCGAGTCGGAGAACATCTGCCACGCTATCGAGGCGCACCACCAGGACATCGAGGCGAAGACGCTCCTCGCCGTAATGGCGCAGGCGGCCGACGCGATAAGCGCGTCAAGGCCGGGCGCGCGGCGCGAGACGCTCGAGGTCTACATCAAGCGCCTTGAAAAGCTTGAGTCGATAGCCGATTCGTTCAAGGGCGTCGAGAAGGCCTACGCGATACAGGCCGGGCGCGAGATACGCGTCATCGTCCAGCCCGAGAAGATAACCGACGCGCAGGCGGCTGTGCTGGCGCGCGATATCACGAAAAAGATCGAAGAGGGCCTGGAGTATCCGGGCCAGATCAAGGTGACGGTCATTAGAGAAACGCGAGCAGTAGAATATGCGAAATAATAGCGTATAGCGGATAGCGTTTAGCGTATAGAAAACCTAAACGCTATACGCTCCACGCTAAACGCTAAAACGAGGATTTTATGCACATTCTGTTCATCGGCGACATAGTGGGTGAGCCTGGAAGGCGCGCGGTCAAGGAGCTCCTGCCGAAGATATGCAAAAAAGAGGCGATCGATTTCGTCATAGCGAACGGCGAGAACGTCGCCGGCGGAAGCGGTATTACCCCGCAGCTGGCGAAAGAGCTTTTCGGCTACGGCATCGACGTCCTGACGACCGGCGACCATGTCTGGAAGCGCAAAGAGATCGTCGAGGCGGAGGAGTGGGACGGCCGGCTGCTCAGGCCCGCCAACTACCCCCGCCAGACGCCCGGGTTCGGCGCAACGGTCGTCGAGTCGAAGGCCGGCGTCAGCGTCGCAGTCATCGATCTTTTGGGGAGGGTCTTCATGCAGGCGGTGGAATGCCCGTTCAGGGTGGCGAAGGAAGAGATAGAGCGCGTCAAGAACAAGGCGCGCGTCATCGTCATCGACATGCACGCCGAGGCGACCAGCGAGAAGATAGCACTCGGCTGGTACCTGGACGGCCTTGTGAGCGCGATAATAGGCACGCACACGCACGTCCAGACCGCCGACGAGAAGATATTGCCGGGCGGCACGGCGTTCATCTGTGACGCCGGCATGACCGGGCCGCTCGATTCGGTCATAGGCAGGAAGAAGGAACAGGTATTAACGCGTTTTGTCACGCAGATGCCTGCAAGGTTTGAAGTGGCGGACAACGACGTCCAGCTTCATGGCGTGATCGTCGACGTGGACGATAAGACCGGCAAGGCGTATTCGATAAAACGGATACAGGAAAAGTTGTAGCGCGAGGATCACGAAAGGCAACACATGCCGTACAAGATACTGGAGAAGGCCAGGCTGAATTCCGTAGTCTGGAAGATAAAGGTGCACGCCCCGACACCGGCAAAGGCCGCGAGGGCGGGCCAATTCATCATCCTGAGGATCGACGAAAAGGGTGAGCGGATACCGCTCACGATAAGCGATGCCGACCCTGCGAAAGGTGTCCTTACGATCATATTTCAGGAGGCAGGAAAGACGACGAAGAAGATGGCGGCGATGAAGGCGGGCGACAGCTTCGCCGACGTATTCGGCCCGCTCGGGAAGGCGACGCATTTCGGCAAGATAGGCAAGGTCGTGCTGGTCGCCGGCGGCGTCGGGATAGCGGAAATACTTCCGGTGGCGCAGTACGCCAAGACATGCGGCAATTTCGTTGCGACGATCATCGGCGCCAGGACGAAAGAGCTCCTGATACTGGAAGACGAGCTCAAAAAGTGGAGCGACAGGCTCATCGTGACGACCGACGACGGCTCGTACGGGACGAAGGCCCTCGTTACGGGGCCGCTCAAGGAGCTGCTCGAAAAAGAGAAATTCGGCCTCTGTTACTGTGTCGGGCCGGACATCATGATGAAGTTTGTCGCCGAGACGACGAGGCCCTTCGGCCTCAAGACGTTCGTCTCGCTTGACGCCAACATGGTCGACGCGACCGGCATGTGCGGGACCTGCCGCGTGACGGTCGGCGGCAAGACGCGGTTCACGTGCGTCGACGGGCCTGAATTCGACGCCCATCTCGTCGACTGGGATGAATTCCTGAAGAGGCAGAAGCGCTTTGTGGACGAGGAAAAGGCCTCATTGGCGGCGTTCGGAGAGCAGCATAAGGAATGCATGCACAAGGTGTGATATGACAAAGATAAAGATGAGAGAACAGGACCCTGCTGAGAGGGTCAAGAATTTCAATGAAGTGGCCATGGGCCTGAGCGAAGAGGACGCCGTAGCGGAGGCCAAAAGGTGCCTGCAGTGCAAGAAAGCGCTCTGCATGAGCGGCTGCCCGGTGGAGATAGACATCCCGGCCTTCATAAAGGATATCGTCGAGGGAAAATACGAAAAGGCCCTGTTTAAGATCAGGGAAAAGAATTCGCTTCCCGCCGTATGTGGAAGGGTCTGCCCGCAGGAGGACCAGTGCGAGAAGGCCTGCGTCCTCTCGAAAAAGGGCGCGCCGATCGGCATCGGATATCTCGAGAGGTTCGTGGCGGACTGGGAATTGAAGAAAAAGAGGGAGTATGTGGCGCACACCGATCTCCCGAAAGAGTCGCCTGCCCATAAGAAGCACGCCCACGGCAAAAAGGTCGCCGTTATAGGCTCCGGGCCGGCCGGCCTCACGTGCGCCGGAGACCTGGCGAACATGGGCTACGACGTGACGGTCTTCGAATCGCTGCACAAGCCGGGCGGGGTGCTGATGTACGGCATCCCGGAGTTCAGGCTCCCGAAGGCTATAGTAGAGGCGGAGATGAATTACGTGAAACATATCGGTGTCAAGCTCGAGGTGAACTTCCTCGCGGGAAAGACGGGCACCATCGACGAGCTGAGGGAGCAGGGGTTCAAGGCCTTCTTTGTAGGCATCGGAGCGGGGCTGCCGTATTTTCTCGGCGTAGAGGGTGAGAACCTGAACGGCATATACTCGGCCAACGAATTCTTGACGCGCACCAACCTGATGAAAGCGTATCTTTTTCCGGAATACGACACTCCGATAAGGGTCGGAGAGCGCGTCGGCGTTGTAGGCGCCGGCAATGTCGCTATGGACTCCGCGCGCTGCGCCCTGAGGCTCGGCGCAAAAGAGGTCTCCATCATCTACCGCAGGAGCGAGCAGGAGATGCCCGCCAGGCGGGAGGAGATCATCAGGGCGAAGGAAGAAGGCATAAGGTTTGAGCTTTTGACGAACCCCACGAAATTTTTCGGCGACGAAAAAGGCTGGGTCAAAGGGGCGGAACTGTTGCGCAACGAGCTCGGCGCCCCGGACGCGAGCGGCCGCCGCAGGCCGGTGCCGATAAAGGGCTCCGAGTTCAGGATGAAGCTCGATACGGTTATCATCGCTGTTGGGCAGGGGTCGAACCCGCTCCTTCCGGCGACGCTGCCCGACCTTAAAGTGACCGACGACGGTACGATAGTTTGTAACGATGATCTCATGACGTCGATACCGGGCGTCTTTGCCGGCGGCGATATCGTCACCGGCGCGGCTACGGTCATCTCGGCGATGGGCATGGGCAAGAAGGCCGCCCGCTCGATTGACAAATACCTGATGAGTTAAATTTTTTCGCTCCACCCGGAAGGCGTCACTTTTGCGGCCGCCCTCCGCTTGCCGCGGCCTCAGATTAGGCATCTTCGGCCGCTGTGCAAAAATTTTGACGGTGAAGCCTGGACCGCCATAAGGTGTCAAAATTTTTGGACAGTCGCTCCGGGCGGACCACAAAAGTTCCGCCTCTTGCGAAGCGAAAAAATTTTGATTCTTTTGAGAGGGTGAAATTTTACGGGTGGCTCGGGCCCAGCCTTGAGGGCCGTAGGCGGCTGAGTGTTTACGGGATGGGGTTATCAGCCGCCGAAGGCGGCATGAAAGATACCCGTCTAGCATGCGTGTCGAGTGTAAACCCCGTACGAAGCCGCCTAAAGGACCGAAAGGCGGCCCGAGACAGGACCCGTAAAATTTCACAAAACCATAATATGCCGAACGAGCAGAAAGAAAAGCACGTATATACGGTCACCGAGCTCACGAAGTATATACGCGTGATACTCGAGGATTCGTTCCCGAACGTGTGGATCGAGGGTGAGATATCGAATTACACTCTCCATTCATCGGGCCACATGTATTTTTCCCTGCGCGACGCCAATTCGGTCCTGAAGTGCGCGATGTTCAAGCGCGCAAACGAGAAGCTGAAATTCAAGCCGAAGGACGGGATGAAGGTCATCTGTTTCGGCTCGATAAGCGTCTACGAGGCGCGCGGCGATTACCAGCTCATCGTCCAGGAGATAGAGCCGAAGGGGGTCGGCGCGCTGCAGCTGCAGTTCCAGCAGCTGAAGGAGAGGCTCTTCAAGGAAGGGCTCTTCGATGAGCGCCACAAGATACGGATACCGTTCCTGCCGATGAGGATCGGGGTGGTCACGAGCCCTACAGGGGCGGCGATACGCGATATCCTGAACATATCGCGCAGGCGCTTTTCGAACGTCGAGATAATCATAAATCCGGTCAAGGTGCAGGGCGAAGGCGCAAAAGACGAAATAGCCGCGGCGATAAGGCAGTTCAACAAGCTCGCCAATATAGACGTAATGATCGTGACAAGGGGCGGAGGGAGCCTTGAAGACCTCTGGCCGTTCAACGAGGAGGCCGTGGCGCGGGCCATCTACGATTCGGAGATACCCGTCATCAGCGCCGTGGGCCACGAGATAGACTACACCATCTCGGACTTTGTCGCCGACTTCAGGGCGCCGACGCCGTCCGCGGCGGCCGAGCTCGTCATCCCGAACAAGGACGACCTCGTCGGGCTTATCAGGACATCGGTGACCAGGCTGAAGAACGCCCTTATTAACGAGCTTGAGATGCTCCAGGAAAAGCTCGCCAAGCTCAGGGGAAGCTATGTATTGCGCCAGCCCCTCAACATGGTCATACAGTACCAGCAGAAGATCGACGGCCTTGTCGAGGACCTTATGCTCCATACCGACCACCTCGTCATACGGCGCGAGGAAAGCTTTAAGCTCCTTGCGGGCAAGCTCGATACGCTGAGCCCGCTCGCCATACTCAATAGAGGGTATAGCATAACCGCGAAGCTGCCCGAGGGGCGGATAATCAAAACGGCATCCGATATAAAACAAGGCGATCTGGTCGAGACGAAACTGGGTAAAGGAAAGTTCACAAGTAAGGTAGAAAGTGTAAGTTGAAATTTCTATAAATTTCAATCTGGTCTATGGAGGGATGATATGGCGGACATGAAATTCGAAGAGGCGCTGAAAAAACTGGAAAAGATAGTCGAGGACCTTGAGGCAGGCGACCTTTCGCTCGACGACGCGCTCGAAAAGTACGAAGAGGGCATAAAGCTCTCGAAGCTCTGCGCGAAAAAATTGGAGCTTGCCAAAAAGAAAGTCGAACTCCTGGTCAAGTCCGAGGACGGCTCCGTCGAGCTGAAGCCGTTCGACGAATCAACGGCCGGGGATGAAAAGCCGGCGCAGGAAGCGAAGAAGAAAAAGGTAAAAGAGGAAACCCCGTTTTAATACATGACGCCCGATAAGACCTATGCGACAGAAACAGCCAAGGCGGAACGGCTCCTGCCGGCTATAACCGGCCCGGCCGACCTCCGCAAGCTCCCGCTCACGGAACTGCCCAAATTGGCGGCCGAGATACGCGAGGAGATACTGAGGACCGTGTCGAGAACGGGGGGGCATCTCGCATCGAGCCTTGGCTCCGTTGAGCTCGCCATCGCGGCCCACTACGTCTTTAATACGCCGCATGATATTATCCTCTGGGACGTCGGCCACCAGGCATATGCCCACAAGATCCTGACCGGGCGCCTTAAAAGATTCCCAAGCCTAAGGCAGCTGGGGGGCATGAGCGGCTTCCCGAACAAGGACGAGAGCCCGGAATACGACGTATTCACCTGCGGCCACAGTTCGACGTCGATATCGGCCGCGCTGGGCCTGGCCGTGGCGCGCGACCTGAAGAACGAGAAACACAAGATCGTCTCCGTCATCGGCGACGCGTCGCTGGCCGGCGGCATGGCGTTCGAGGCGATGAACCATGCCGGGCAGATGAACAAAGACCTTATCGTCATACTGAACGACAATGAGCTTTCGATCTCGCAGTCCGTCGGCGCGCTCTCAAGGTACCTTAACAGGATAATCACAAATCCCGCTTATAATAAGATACGCAAGGATGTCGAGAAGGTCCTGAAGCGCATACCGCGCTTCGGTTTCAGGGCCTACCGGGCGGCGCGCAGGCTCGAGGAAGGCCTGAAGAACCTTCTCGTGCCCGGCATGCTCTTCGAGGAGCTGGGTTTCAGGTATTTCGGGCCCATAGACGGCCACAACATCGCCCAGCTCGTCTCGGTGTTCAGGAACACGAAAAACCTGAATGAGCCGATCCTGATCCATCTCGTCACCAAGAAGGGAAAAGGCTATAAATTCGCCGAGGCGAACCCGGCCGACTTCCACGGCACAGGCCCCTTTGACCTTGACACCGGCCATAAGGCATGCAAGAAAGAGGCGAAGAGCTTCACCGACGCCTTCGGCGAGACGGTCGTCGAGCTGGCGGCGAGAGACCCGCGCATGGTCGGGATCACGGCGGCGATGGTCGATGGCACAGGCTTCAACAAATTTTGCCAGCTCTTCCCTGAGCGCTTCTTTGACGTCGGAATAGCCGAAGAACACGCGGTCACTTTCAGCGCCGGGCTCTGCCGCGGAGGCTTTAAGCCTGTCATCGCCGTTTATTCCACCTTCCTGCAGCGCGGTTATGACCAGCTTATACACGATATATGCCTGCAGAAGCTGCCGGTCGTTTTCTGTCTCGACCGGGCCGGCATCGTCGGAGAGGATGGCCCGACCCATCAGGGGACATTCGACATCGCGTATCTGAGGCATATGCCGAACCTTACGGTCATGGCGCCGAAGGACCCTGAAGAGCTGAAGAGGATGCTTGAGTTTGCTGTGCGCCAGCCGATGCCGGTCGCCATCCGATATCCCAAGGGAGCGGCGTTCAGGGTATCGCCGGAGGCGCGCAGCCCCGCCGCCGCGGCGCCGATACAATACGGGAAGGCGGAGGTCCTTCGGGAAGGCAGGGACGTGGCGATCCTCGCCGCGGGGAGCATGGTCAATATCGCCATGGAAACGGCGCTTTTACTTTCGCGCAAAAATGTAAGCGCGATGGTGGTGAACAGCCGCTTCATCAAGCCGCTCGACGAAGAACTTTTGGAGCGCGTATTCGCCGGGGCGAAAAAGGCGGTTACCGTGGAGGAGGGCGTATTGGAAGGCGGCTTCGGCAGCGCGGTGCTGGAATTCGCGGAGCGCGAGAACATCAAGGGCGTCAAGATAAGGCGCATAGGGCTGCCGGACATCTTTCTTGAACACGGGAAACGCGATGAGATATTCCTTAAGTACAACTTGACACCCGATGCTATTTGTGATGTGATTATGAATGAGGTCATTAAGAGTTAACAGTTAACAGTTGATAGTAAAATGGCGAAGATAAAGATAAATAAAGACAGGTGCAAGGGCTGTTACCTCTGCGTGGCGAACTGCCCCAACGGCCTTATCAAAATAGCCGGCGAGCTTAATGCGAAGGGAGTAAAGCCGGCCGTTTTCACCGGCGGGAAATGCACGGGCTGCGCTATGTGCGCCCTGGTCTGTCCGGATTGTGTTATCACGGTGTATAAATAATATATGGCCACCAAAGTATTGATGTGCGGAAATGAGGCTTGCGGCGAGGGCGCGATCCTTGCCGGATGCGCCTTCTACGCGGGTTATCCGATCACGCCGCAGAACGAGCTGACCGCTTACATG
>JAFGJL010000032.1 GCA_016929115.1 Candidatus Omnitrophota bacterium
AATCGAGCGAATCCTTGCCGAGATAGGTCCGCGGAAACCTCACCCTCTGCTCATCCCCGGAAAGGAGAGCTGTCTTCTCGATGACCGGCCCGCCGGGATATCCGAGGCCGAGTATTTTAGCCACTTTATCGAACGCTTCGCCCACGGCATCGTCCTGCGTCTGGCCCAGAAGCCTCTGGCGCTCCACATCCTCGCAGAAGAAGAGCGCCGTATGCCCTCCCGAGATGACAAGCCCGACGAACGGGAATCCCGGCGCGTCATGCCCGTTCAGCAACGCGCTGTAAAGATGGGCCAGCACGTGGTTTACGCCGATAAGCGGCAGGCGCAGGCTGTAGCTGAGAGATTTCGCTATGGCCACGCCCGTCAGGAGCGCTCCGACGAGCCCCGGCCCGTTCGTGACAGCCACGAGCTCCATATCCTTCAGGCCCTTTCCGGAACCCTCCAGGGCCGCTTCAAGGACCTCAAGTATATATTCGACATGGCAGCGGGAAGCTATCTCAGGCACTACGCCGCCGTATTTCTTGTGCAGCTCAACGCTCGATGAGACGATGTTCGAAAGCACCTTCCTTCCGTCCGTCACAGCGACGCTCGTCTCGTCACACGATGTCTCTATCCCGAGCGTGCGCATATCACTTTACCATTTCCGAAAGCGGTACAAAGCGCACGCCCTCATCGGCCATCGCGGGCATCGCCTTCGCCAGCACCTTGGCCGTGTTCTTCCTGTCATGACATATGGCGATGGCGCGGCCTTTCTTGAACGCGAAGTTCTTCATGGCCGCGACCTGCTTTTCTATCGCGGCTTCGTCGTTCGAATTGTCGAGGAAGAAATCGCGGCGGGCCGAGCGGACACCGAGCGACTTGCTGACATCCCGGCAGACCGAATCGCTCGTAACAAAGCTGTCGAAAAAATAGACGTTCCTGCCCTTAAGATACCTTATGACCGCGGTCATCACCCTCTTGTCCTCGGTCGCCTTAGAGCCCGTATGGTTCGAGACCCCGGTCGCGCCGGGTACAGAATCAAGCGCCGCCTTGAGCTTGGCCACCACTTCGCTGGAAGGCATCGAAGTCGTTATCGTCTCCTTTTCGGGATTGCTCCCTTTGCCCTTGGCCTCCATCGGCATGTGCAGTATCACTTCGTAACCTTTCGATTTGGCCGCCTCGGCTATTCGGCGTGAATACTTGAGGTGCGGCAATACGGAGAATGTCAACTGCTCTTTGATGGAGAAGAACTGTTCAACGTTGTTCATGCTGTAGCCGAAATCATCGATGACTATCGCGACCTTCGGCCCGGCGAACTTCTTCGCTACGGCTGGAGGCTTGGCTGGAGCCTTGCGCTTGAGGAGCTTAAGCGTCATCACATCGAGCGAGCCGTAATTTATCTCATAGAAAGCCAGATCTGTGTCGCGGCCGATGACGTAGTCGCTCTTGGCGATACTGTAACCGGTCCCCTCAAGGTCCTTCTTCAGGCCGGACCCGAAATCCTTTATCGCGAAGGAAGCCGGCACATTGTACTCGCGGTTGACGCGAGAGTACCTTCTGGCGCCGGCCTTCTCCTCCTCGACGAAACGCCTCCTGAGGTCGCTCTCGTCTATATCATATTTACTGAGGGACCGGACGACGCGTTTCTCTATGCCTATCACCCTATCCTGCACCGCCCTGGTATTTACCCACCAGATGAAGAGGCCTATGACGGAGGCAAGCACCAGCAAAGGGACGAACGATGTCTTCTTGGGCGATTTGTACGATCTTGATGACCGCGATCTTTTTCGCATAGTTATTATGTCCTAGACTTCCTGTAGATCTTTAAGCCCTTGACAAGGTCTACGGCCCGGCTAAGCTGGTTATCCAGCTCCACTTTCTCTTCAAGGCCTTCCGGCGGCGCCTCTGTTTTGGGCTTGGCTTTCTTCTCCGCCTCGAGCCGTTCGAATATATCGACCTTCTTCTCCGGCGGTTTCTGCGCCGCGACTTCCTTCTCCACGACAACGTCCGGGATGATGCCCTGGTCGCGTATCAGCTTGCCGCTCGGCGTATAATATAAAGCGGTCGTGAGCCTTAAGGCGGAGCCGTCATTGAGCGGTATGACCGTCTGGACGGAAGCCTTGCCGAACGTCTTGGTGCCCAGGATGATGCCGCGCTTATTATCCTGGATGGCGCCTGCCACGATCTCCGAGGCGCTGGCCGAACCGCCGTTCACCAGGACGACGACCGGGCAATCCGGGCAGGTCGACTTGCCCTTCGCCTTGAAGATGACGTTCTGTTCGGGCGTTCTTGATTTGGTGGAGACGATGACCGTGTCCTTCGGCAGGAACCGCTCGGCCACGTCGATAGAGACGTCAAGGAGGCCGCCCGGGTTGTTCCTCAGGTCCAGGATGAGCGAGTCCATTCCCTGCGCCTGCAGCTTCTTAAGCGCCTCGTCAAGATCGCGCGGCGTGTTCTCCTGGAACTCGGCAAGCTTGACGTAGCCTATCTTATCCTCGATAAGGGCGGCCTTTTTGATCGAGCGTATCTTTATGATAGCCCTCTTTATCTGGACGTCAAAGACCTTCTGTTCCGATTCGCGCCAGAGGGTAAGCGTGACCATCGTGTTCGGGCTGCCGCGCATCTTCTTCACGACATCGTTGAGCGTGAGGCTCTTAGTTATCTCGCCGTTTATCTTTACGATCTTGTCGGCTGCCTTGATGCCGGCGCTTTCAGCGGGCGTGCCGGAAATAGGCGCTATCACGGTGACGATGCCGTCGCGCATGCCTATCTCGACGCCGAGGCCTCCGAACTCGCCCTTAGTCTCGACTTTGATCTCCTTGTACTCGTCCGGCTCCATGAACTGGCTGAAGTCGTCGAGCGACGCGAGCATGCCCTTCATGGCGCCGTAGACGACCTTCTTCGCCTCGGTATCCTCCACATATTCCGAGCGGATAATACTGACCGCGTCGGCGAAGAGCTCCACCTGCGCGTAGATATCGTCCTTCTTCGCTTTTGTTTTTTCCTTTGCCTGCTCCGCTTTCGGATTCTCTTTTGCCTGCTCGATGCCGGCTATGGCGAGCGACGACAGGACGGCAATACACGCGCCGACACACAATGCCTTCGTTATCTTTTTCATGCGTTCACGCTCCAAGCATCTTTTTCAGCACCTGATTGACCACGGCGGGGTTAGCTTTCCCCTTCGCCTCTTTCATCACCTGCCCCACGAGGAAAGTGAAGGCGCTCGCCTTCCCGTTCCTGTAGTCGCTGACGGACTTGGCTTCCTTTTCCACGACCGCCTTGACCATCTCTTCTATGCGGCCGCTATCGCTTACCTGCGCGAGGGACTTCTCCTTCACGATCTCCGCGGCCGCCTTTTTGGTCTCGACCATCTCGACAAGCACGCCTTTTGCTATCTTGCCGCTGATGGTGCCGTCGTCTATCAGCTTAAGAAGGCCGCTGAGCCCTTCCGGCGGCAGTCCGAGCCCTGCTATGCCGACATCCCTCTCTTTTAGCTGAGCCATGATATCGCCCATGATCCAGTTGGCGACGGTCTTGGCTTTATTGTAGCTTTTGACGCATGCCTCGAAATAGTCGGCTATCAGCTTATCGCTTATCATGACGCCCGCGTCGTAATCCGACAGGCCGTATTCGGCCTTGAACCTACGCATCCTCGCCTCGGGAAGCTCGGGTATCGTCTTCTTTATCTCATCTACGAGCGCGCCGGACTCGACGAACGGGACGAGGTCCGGCTCCGGGAAGTAGCGGTAATCGTGCGCCTCCTCCTTCGACCTCATAGGCGCCGTTACGCCCTTTTCGGCGTCCCACAACCGCGTCTCCTGGCTTATCTTCTCGCCCGCCGAAACCGCTTCGATCTGCCGCGAGACCTCGTATTCGAGGCCGTCCCTCACGTTCTTGAACGAGTTCATGTTCTTCAGCTCTACCTTTGCGCCGAGCGCCGATACGCCTTTGGGCCTGACCGATATGTTCGCGTCGCACCTGAGGGTGCCCTTCTCCATGTCGCAGCTCGAGACATCCAGGTACTGAAGGATCGATTTGAGGTTCGTCAGGTACCGGTAAGCCTCGTCGGGCGAATTGAGGTCCGGCTCGGTGACGATCTCGAGAAGCGGTATGCCGGTCCTGTTGTAATCGACGAAACTATAGTCGCCGGGCGTATCGTGTATGAGCTTGCCCGCGTCCTCTTCAAGGTGGACACGCTTGACGCGTATCTTCTTCGCGATGCCGCCCGATGCGATCATGACGGACCCGTTATAGGCGATAGGCTTGTCATACTGGGATATCTGGAAGTTCTTCGGAAGGTCGGGGTAATAATAGTTCTTGCGGTCGAATTTTATAAGCTTCTGGATACCGCAGTCGAGGGCGAGCGCCACCTTTATCGCGTAACGGAACGCCTCGCGGTTGAGTTTAGGCAGCGCCCCGGGAAGGCCCAGGCAGACGGGGCACGCCTGGGAGTTGGGGCGCTTGCCGAACTCCGTCGAGCAGCCGCAGAAGGCCTTCGTCTTCGTCGCGAGCTGCAGGTGGACTTCCAATCCTATGACAGGTTCGTATTGCATAGCGTTTAGCGTATAGCGTATAGCGTATAGTATCGTTTCATAAAGGCGGGCGTCTCTTATGCCAGCCTGTCTTCTGTTCGTACGCGTGCGCCACGCGGAATATCTTGTCCTCACAGAAGGCGTCGGCAAGTACCTGCAACCCCACCGGAAGGCCGGTGTTCGTAAAGCCGCATGGCAGCGACATGCCGGGGATACCGGCGAGGTTAGCCGGTATCGTGAATATGTCCGACAGGTACATGCTGAGGGGGTCTTCGGTCTTCTCGCCTATCCTGAACGCCGCGGTCGGAGCGGTCGGCGTGACGATGCAATCTACGGCGCCGAATGCCTTCGAGAAATCATCCCTGATCTTCGTGCGTACTTTCAGCGCCTTGAGGTAATACGCGTCGTAGTAGCCGCTCGAGAGCGCGTAGGTGCCCAGGAGGATGCGCCGTTTCGCCTCATCGCCGAATCCCTTCGAGCGCGTCTTGCAGTACATGTCGATGATGCTCTTAGCGTCCTGCGCCCTGAGGCCGTACTGGACGCCGTCGAAACGCGCCAGGTTCGAACTCGCCTCCGCCGGGCCCACGATGTAGTAAGCGCTCACCGCGTATTCTGTGTGCGGCAGCGATATGTCGACGACCTTCGCGCCCATCTTCTCGAGAAGCGCGAGCGCCTCTTTGACGGCCATAAGGACATCGGGCTCGATACCTTCGATGAAATATTCCTTTGGCACCCCTATCCTGACGCCCTTCACATCGCCGGTGAGCGAGGCCGTGTGATCCTTGAACGGCACGTCCGCAGAAGTCGAATCCATCTCGTCGTAACCCGCGATGACGTTCAAGGCGAGGGCCGAGTCCTCGACGTCTTTCGTTATGGGACCGATCTGGTCGAGGCTCGAGGCGAACGCGATGAGGCCGTAGCGCGATACCCTGCCGTACGTGGGCTTTAAGCCCGTTATACCGCAGAGCGCCGCAGGCTGTTTTATTGAGCCGCCCGTGTCAGAGCCAAG
>JAFGJL010000033.1 GCA_016929115.1 Candidatus Omnitrophota bacterium
ATGCTCTTCTCGGCGACCATCCCGTCCGATATCGTAAAGATAGCCTCCCAGCACATGCACATGCCGGTCCGCACAGAGATAGCGCCCTCGGGGACCGCCGCGGAGCTCGTCTCGCAGGAGATGTTCATAGTGAAGAGGGACCTTAAGGGCAAGCTCCTCAATGAGCTGCTTAAGCAGTACACGGGCTCGGTGCTGCTCTTCGTGCGGACAAAGATAGGCGCGCGCAAAGTTGCGCGCCTCCTGAGGAACATGGGCCATGCGGCCGCCGAGATACACGCCGACAGGACACTCGGGCAACGGAAGGAAGCGCTGAACGGATTCAAGGCGGGGAGATACCGCATACTTGTGGCGACCGACATCGCGGCCAGGGGCATCGACGTGACCAGTATAGAGCTCGTTATAAATTATGACCTGCCGGACGATCCCGAGAATTACGTCCACCGGATAGGCCGCACCGGAAGGGCCGGCCAGGAAGGCCACGCTATCACTCTCGCCACTCCTGATCAGGGTCACGACGTGCGCGACATCGAGAAGATAATCAGGACGACCATCCCTCTATCCGAGCATCCGCGCATCCCGGCGGAGCGTTTTTCTTCAGTAACCGGGCCGTCCCACAGGCCGCAGCACCACCAGCGCCACGCCCAAACGCACCATCACAAGCGCCGCAATTTCAACCACCGCCGCCCGAGGTAAGCAAGCCGCTCACTCGAGGTTTTTCCGGAAAACGTTCGAATCGAATATCGCGCGGCCTGCGGCCGCCTGGCCCGCCTCGGTCCAGTGGCCATCGCTGTCGAAGTATAGAGTGCTGTCTTTCCCGGCCAGCATAGCGCCGTATAAATTGATAAATCCGATATCGTTCTCTTTCGCGAAATCCGATATGACCGAGAAACCCTTCCCGGCGTCGTACACCTTGCCGGGCTCAAAGGCCCAATAGGCGCGCCCCTTTTGCCACTGCCTCTCGCCCACCTGATGGCCGTAAGGATATGTGACTAGGATGAACCTGATCCCCCTGCCGTCAAGGTAGCCCTTTATCATCTTTATATATTTAGCGGTCCTCGACCAGTGCCGCGCGACCACTTTTTCGTTCTTGCCCTCCCTGAACATCAGGAACCTGTCGAAGTATATATTATCTATATCCCTGTTGGTCAATATCTCCGTCTTGTTGCGCCGGCCGGTGAATTTGTTCGCCATGTAATTCCTGAACCCGATGACCGCCATCTTCCTGAAAGAGTCGAACAGCTTCGTTTCCATCACATAGCACAATCTCGAGTATTTCATGCACAATGCCTTAAAGTCCGGCTTGCCCCGCACCCTCATGGGATCACAGGCGATCACCTCGCCGCCGGGGGCGTACACGATGTGGGGCTCGTAGAGATAGTCGTCCTGTATGTCCGATATGTCCAGCATGACTATCACCATGTCCGGGTCGTATCTTATGACCTCGTTCTTAAGATATGCGTATTCCAGGATGGGCGAATAGCTGTTGACGCCGAAATTAAGGACCTCGTATCTTCCCGGCTCCTCATTGTCCAGCAGCTCCCCCAGTAGATAAGAGGCCGTCTTGTCGGCGTCGACCCCCACGCCGAAGGTGAAGGAATCACCCATCACGGCGATGCGGAATACTCCTTCCGGCTTTTCATAGTTGTAATCGCCGGGCCCGCGCATGCCCCTGTTGTTGGTCCTAAAATATATATCGAAGTCGCCTGGGCTGGACATCGTCCCTTCGTAATAAGGCGGCGGGATGTGGTGGAATACGGCGTCCCTCTTCATCAACCCGGTAAGGTAAGAACCTTTATGCGTGGCCCTGACATAGATCTCGGCAACGAGCGCCGCCGTGGCCAGGAAGAAGAGCGTGAAGAGCGATACTGCTACGATCTTTTTTTGCATATGGATAAACCTTGCGTGCCCTGGCGCACCGTCATAAACGCCGCAACTTCAACCGCCGCCGAAGTCATAGTGCTGGTAATACAGCTCGCTCGCGTCCTCGGCGAAACGGTACTCCTGCGTCAGGATGTTGCGGAGCTCCGCGCAGGCGGCGACGATGGCCTTTGCCTTGCCTTATTTGTTACGTTGAAAAGATCGGCAGCGAGATTATCGCTATGTAAGCTATGATGGAGGTCACGAGGCCCACGATAAGGCCGATCTTGAGCCACTCGATAAAGTCTATCTTTATGCCCTTTTCTTTTTCAAGGACGCCGAGCGCCACTATGTTGGCAGTGGACCCTATCGCCGTGATATTGCCGCCGAGGCAGGCGCCGAATAACAGGCACCACCACAGGGGTTTAAGGTTAAGGCCGAGGGATTGCAGCCCCTGCAGCATCGGGATATACGAGGCGACCACCACTGTATTATCAAGGATGCTTGAAAGGATCGAACTTGAGAATATCGTGAGCCCGGACAGGAAGGCCGGATGGCTGCCCGCGGATTTTATAAGTCTCTCCGCCAGGACATTCGTCGTCCCCGATGTCTGGAGGGCGCCTGTCAGGGCGAACAGGAACATGAGGAACAATATCGACGTCCACTCGACCTCTTCCTCTATATACTGCTTTATCTTGCTGTGCTTATAGGCGAGCGCGATGCCGGCGAAGATGATCGGTATCACTACCAAGAGCTCGTTCTCTTCCAGGCCGAAGATGAGCTCGATCCTGCTGTGCGCGGCTATCGACAGCAGTGTGGCCGCGAAGATGACGATGCTGGCCTTCGCGTCCTTGCCCAGCTTTACGGCCGGCCCGGAAAGCCCTCCTTCCTGCCTGCGCGCCCGCACCGCAACGGAAAGCGATCTTATATATGCCCTGTACCATATACAGATCAACGCCATCGTCACGGCAAGGATCGCCACAGCCAGGGGAAACGCCCTCACCAGGAACTCCTCAAAAGAGAAGCCGCCCCGCAGCGCTATCAGTATGCCGACGGGGTTGCCCAGGACGGTCGCCGCGGAGCCCACGTTCGTGCTGAGAACGGACGATATGACAAGGGGCGCGGGATGGACCTTAAGATAATCGCATATCTCCAGGATTATCACCATCATGACCATGATGGATGTCGCCTCTCCCATGAGCGCGGAGAAGACGGCGGATATCAACATGAGCGCCAGGAAGAGGCCGGCGGCGCCCAGCCATTTCAGGCCCACGATGGCCCTCGCGAGCCAGTGGAAGACCCCCGACTCCTTCACCATGCCGACGATTATCATCATGCCGATGATGAATATGATGACGTCGAGCGAGGCGTATTTTATAAAATTCTCCAGGTCGATGCCGCGCATAAGGAAGAGGGCCCCGCTTCCGACGAATACTAAAGTAAGCCGGAAATCCCAGAAGAAGAGCGTGCCGAGTATGGAGAAAGTGAAGATAGAGACGGTAAGCGCCTGCTCCGCGCTAAGGCCGACCGAACGGCCGCCCATGGCCGCGCCAAGAGACACGGCTATCAATAAGAGAAGTTTTTTCATATGCCCGGTATTCGGATTACTTGCTCAAGTCGCCCAGCTTACCCTTCAACCCCTTGAGCTCGTCGGTCACTCCGCCAAGGTCCTTCTTGGTGAGGTCGAGGTCTTTTCTGGTGTTATAGAGGTCCCGCCGGGTCATGTCCATCTTCTTGAAAAGCTTTTTTATAGCTATGTTCTTCTGCTGGTCGAGGCTGTTCAGCAGGCTGACCTCTTTCTGCGTCTGCCTTAATGCCTCGGTGTTCACGTAATAGGCGATCACAAAAAGGCCGACCATAAATATGAGCAGCCCCATCAACACGCTATCCGCCAGCTTCTTCCATTCCATACTGCCCCCTTTCTTTGTTTTGCGGCTTTTCCATTACCCTGGAACCTGATATTACGGCCTCTCGAGCTGTATCTTTATCGTCGGCTCGTGCGAGCGCCAATAGCTGTACGTCCGGGCAAAAAGGATCAGGGCGATCAGTAATATTATCGCTATGATAGGAAGTATCCTGTACATATCTTTCTCCTTCCCGGGTTTTCGCTTATCCCGTGACCTCGAATTTCCTGTCCTGCAGGTCCAAGGTGAATACCCTCGGCCCCGGGCCTTTCGGAGCGGCCACGCGGCCCAAAAGTATCATGACCGCCTCTGATACCGCGACGGCCGTGCCGAGATGCTGCGGCATGATGATATTCGGGAAATTTATCTTTGCGAGCGCCGCCACTCTGGCAAGCCCCACGTTGACATAGCTCGGGATGTACGGCGCGAACTTCTCGATGGGTATCGAAAAGCGCTCTATCTCTTCCCTCGACGCGCCCGGCCTCAGGCCCACATACTCTTCGATGGATACGGTCTGCGGGCCGAATACGAGGACGCTCGTGCCGAAACCGACGGCAAGCGGGTCCAGGACACAGATGCCCTCCTTTCTAGCGGCACGGTCCAGTACAACGGTATTGTAGAAGCAGTTGTAGTCGATGCCGTCGATAGCGATGGCGGCGTCCCTGACGAATTCCTCGACATTTTCCGCGTGAACGCCGTCGTTGAATGTATCGATTTGCAGGCCCGGGTTTATCGCCTTGAAGTGGCGCGCCAGGACCTCGACCTTGGGGTGGCCGATGGTATGCGTAGTAGAGCTGCTCTGCCGGCTTAAATTATGTATCTCAAAATGGTCGAAATCGGCTATCTTGACATGGCCAACGCCGAGGCGTACGAGCTGTTCGGCGGAGAGCCCGCCTATGCCGCCGCAGCCGGCGACAGCAATGCAGGTGTTCCGGAGCCGCTCCTGCTCCTCGGCAGATATCACGCCGATGTTCCTCTCCACCATCGTCCGGTAAAACGCGCCATGGTCCATCGCTATCCCCAACTCTCGTTCGCGCTTTTTATATAATCTTCATACGGGATGAGCGGCTTTTCAAGCTCTTTCATCGTCGCCTCCGAGAGCCGGCCCTTCTCGACGACCTCCCTGCCGGCCTTCTTGACGAGCTCCTTATACCTGTCGATGACCGGTTTGAGGGCCGCGGAAGCGTTCCGGAGAAGTTCGCCTTCATCGCGGTAGATCTCGCCGGCCAGTTCGGAATGGCCGAGCCCGGCCAGGCGCCGGAAGAGCAGCCTGAGGACGTCGAACTGGTCGCGCTGCGGGAAGCCGCTGTTCGATATGACCACAGTCCTGGCCTGCTTCTTTTGCCTCTCCGGATGGCGCATCCGGCCCTCCGCGTCCCTTTCGAACTGCGGCATGGCTGTCGGGATGAGCCTATCCATGAAATTTTTCATGATGCCGGATACGTTGTCGACGTATAGCGGCGTCGCGTAAACGGCGATATCGGGTTCGGTGACCTTCTTCAGGAGGTCCTTCATGTCGTCCTTTATGACGCAAACTCCCGGCGTCTTCGTCCAGCACGTGAAACATCCCATGCACGGCGCTATCTTTTTCTTCGCCAGGTAGATATGCTCGGTCTCGGCGCCTGCCTCACGGCAACCCTCGAGGAACGCCTCGACGATGATGGCGGTATTGCCCCGCTCCGCCCGCGGACTGCCGTTGAACGCGATTATTTTCATGTGTTCCTCCTATACAACCCTCAACACCATCAGCGTTATATCATCGAACTGCGGCTGGTCTCCTACGAACTTCTTTATCTCTTCCTGTATCTTCTTTATGATGTCCTGAGACCGCATACCGGTATTATCCCTTACAACGGAGGAAAGCCGGTCCGTCTCGAACTGCTCCTTCTTCTTGTTTATCGCCTCGGTCACGCCGTCCGTATAGAGCGCCACGACATCGCCCTTCTTTAGCTCTATCGTCTTATCTGTCATGGCGAGGTCTTCCAGCATGCCGAGCGGCACGCCCTGCGCTTTCAACATGACGATGTCGCGCGTACCTTCCCTTAGGAGGAGCGGCGGGTTATGGCCGGCGTTCGAGTACCGCAGGCTCATCGCCTTGGGGTCCAGGAGCGCATAGAAAAGAGTCACGAACATGTTGGACCTGCTCTCTTCAAAGATGAGCTTGTTGGCCTTTTGGAGGACGTCGGTGACGGTGAGCCTGCCCATCGCGCTTGCCCGGACGACCGTGCGCGAAAGCGCCATGAAGAGGGCCGCGGGAACGCCCTTGCCGGAGACGTCGGCCATGACGAGGCCGACCCTCTCTTCATCGACCGGGATGAAGTCGTAGAAATCGCCGCCGACGACCCTGGCGGGCATCGTCGTCGCCGCGATGTCGAAGCCTTTGATGACGGGGGCCGACTCGGGCAGGAAGCTCTGCTGGATCCCCTGCGCTATCTCAAGCTCCTTAAGAAGGCGCTCCTTTTCGGCAGTCTCGTGGTTAAGTTTTTTGATATGCGCCCTCAGGTCGGACGACATCTTATTGAACGACTTCGCGAGCTCGGAGAACTCATCGCTGCCCTTTACCTTGACGTTGTAGCGCAAGTTGCCCATGGCCACGTGGCGCGTGCCTTCGACGAGGCTCTTTAGGGGGCCCGTGACCGTGCCGGATACGATAAGGCCGAGGGCGACTGAAAGGATCAGGCCGAGAAACAGTACGAAGATCGCGCGCTTGCGAACTTCGGTCTGCAGCCGGTAGACATCGTCCGCCGCCATGTCCACGCCGAGCAGCGCGACAGACGCGCCGCTTCCGTCACGTATAGGCGTATAAGCCGAGAGCGAGGCGCCCCATTCGTCGGAGGCTATTTTTTTGTCCGCGGTCGACTCCTCGAAGCCCTCCATCAGCTCGGGAAAACGTGAACCGTCATATTCGTCGCCCGGCAACGCGGTCGCCGCCGCACCTGTCCTGCGGCCGGCCTTGACGTCGATGACGAACCGGAATATGCCTTCCTTTTCGGTACTCCTCAGGATATAAATATAGTTGATGGAGGGGGCCGCTTCCTTTATGCGCGAGAACCGCTCCAGGAGCAGCCTGTACTCATCGCTCTTTGCGCCCGCTTTGTCCAGCGGAACGTTAAGCACCGTTGCGGCATTGACTTGCAGGGCCGCCATCCTGGCGATGGTGATGAGCCTGGTCCGGAGCTGGTTGAACTGGAACTTGCTGGAGTATTCGTAGATGAGATAATTGGAGAGCGCGCCCGAAAAGAGCATCGCGAGGACGAGTATGAGGGTCATCTTCGTCCGGAAGCTGGTAAAGATGGGTGCTCGCTTCGCCATATATGGTATTATTATATCGCTTATGGGGTAATAAGACAATAGTTTAGGTTGGAAGAATAAGAAAGGGGCGGAATATATTCCGCCCCTTTCTTCGGTATATTGAAGCGGCGCTTAGTCTGTCTTCTCGACGTTCTCCACCGTGGCGCTGCGGGTAAAGGTTTTTGTGTTGCCGGATGGCGTTGTCGTCGTGACTTCCTGTGTCACGGTGTTACCTTCCCTCGACGTCTCGATGGTGCGCTGGAGCGTCTTATTATCCTGGTTCGTGACCGAGCGGGTCGTAACGGCCTTTCCGCCCTCTACCGTAGTATTGGATTGAAATGAGCCGCTCTTACCGCTCGTGGAAGAATAGGTGCCGCTGGCGCTCCTTCCCTCATCCGTCTTTGTGACGGTCCTGTCAACGCTTACGGTGTTGCCGCTCGGCGTCGTATGGGTGGCGCTTATCGAGCGCGAGCCGTCCTCATTTTTAGTCATCGTCTTTTCTGATGTCATCGTCTTGCCGCTCGGGAGCGTCGTCGTGCTGGCTTTCGTGAAGCTGCCGTCCTCATTGCGTGTCACCGTGCCGCTCCTCGTCGCCGTCTTACCGCTGGGGAGCGTCTTTGTCGAAGAGAACGATCCTGTCCCGGTATTCTTATCCCACGTCTTCTGCGACGTTGTCGTCGACTGCTTGCCCACCGCGTTCGTCCTGACCGTCGTCTTTGAAACGCTGCCGGCTGAGCGGTCAGTCGTCCGCTGGAACGTGCCGCTTCCCTTCCTGCCCTGATATGAGCCCGAACGCGATACCTGCCTTGCGCATACCTCATCGCTCAATATGAGAGCGACGGCCGATACCGCGACCGTCGCCAACATCGCTGCCTTTATTCTCATTTTTCCTCCGCTTTTTTGTTGTGCTACATCCTGCGGCGCGGCATGTTCCTGGACCGGCCCATGCGACCCGCCTTTTCCTTATATTGGTCTTTCTTTTCCTCTATAAGGTCCTGCATCTTCTTAAATTGCTCGGGCGTAAGGATCTTCCTTAAAGATATCACCTTATCGACCCTCGCCTGTATCTGCTGGCCCATAAGGTCCTTAAGCTGCGTGACTGTGCCGTTCACGCGCGCCATGTCGGGCGCCGGCTTTTCAAGCTCCGCCTTAAGGTCCTTTCGCGCGGCCTGGATCTTCTCCTTAAGCTCCTTCGTCTTCGCCAGGGTCGCTTCGCGGTCCTTCTTCAGCTGTTCTTTCTGTTCCGCCGAAAGGCCTAAATTCTCCGAGATCTTCTCGAACTTGCCGCCCCTATCGTACCGCTCTTTACCCATTCCCTCGGGACCGCGCCCTTCATAAGCGCAGACCGGCCCAGCCGACAGGATGAGCGCCATCACTACCGCTATTGCTACCGCTTTATTCATGATCGTTCTCATTTTCATCACCCCTTTCTACTACCTTAGACAACCCCGGATGCCTGAAAGTTCCCGTTACAAGATATCTTCCATGCCCGTGCCTGTCCCCGTATCGAAGATGCCGCCGTTGCCGTTAAAGGTATCGAGGCCGGCCATGAACTCGATCTGCTCGTTAAGGTAATTGTTGAGCGAGCGCCTCTCGATGGGCTGGCGCGCCAGCGTAACGGCGATGATGAGCATCGCGACCGTCGCGAAAGCGAGCGCCGGCTTCGGGATGCGCAGGATCGCGTCCATGCCCCGCCTGAAAACGCCGGCCGCGCCTGCCAGCACATCCCCTATGCCGAAAGCGCCTGCCGGCCTGCCCTCGGCCTCGATCCTCTGCCGTATCCTGCCCCATAGGTATGCCGGCGCCTCAGGCTTCTCCGCGCCCCTCAGCGGCTTGACCGCCTTGGCACGCACCGCCGCCTCGAATTCGCGGCATGCCGCGCAACCCTTGATATGGGCAGCGACCTCGCGCCTCATCGCCTCGCCGAGCCGGCCGTCCGTGTAATCCGTCAGTATCAATCCCTGTATCCGTTCGCATCTCATGCCACTCACCCCTTTCCGCCGAAGGCGAGGAGTTTTTCCCGCGCCCTCTTTAACCTGGAACGCACCGTGTTAATGTTTATCTTAAGCGTATCGGCTATCGCCTGATAGTCGAGCCCCTGTATCTCCCTCAGCACGAGACAGGCGCGCTGGTCGGGATCGAGCGTTCCGAGCATCGCTTCCAGAAGATGCCTGGCGTCCTGCCTGTCGATGGCGCCGGTGACGTCCGGCGCGGCCGGACGGTCGTGCACCGCGGGGTCGTATGTGGCCCTGCCAGAGACGTGCTTCGCGACCCTCCTGATGTGGTTCAGCGCCGTATTGGCCGCGATGCGGTAGACCCATGTTTTGAAAGAAGAGCGGAACCCGAAACCCTTGAGGTTCCGGTGGACCTTCACAAAGGTATCCTGCGTGGCCTCGTCGGCGTCGGAGCGGTCGTTGGTTATCCTCAAGGCGACGTTGTAAACGAATCCCGATGTGGCCTTGTATATCTCCTCGAAGGCCCCCATGTCGCCCTGCGCCGCTTTGGCTATCAGATCTTTCGATATATCGGCCATGGCTTACCTCTACTACCTTAGACAATGAGGCGGCGCGGAAAAGTTCCCGCGCCGCCAAAAAAGTAAGTTACTTACAAGATGCTATTTCTCCGGCGTTGTCATGCTCTCACTAAGAGCCGTCCACGGCCATTTCTCGTCGAACGGAAGCGCCTTGGTATCCTTCGGATTGGGCACCAGGCAAGTCGTCACATCCCAGATGCCGTCTATCTCGCGGCTGTACCAGTACCAGAGGCCCTTCACGATGCCGAGGTCATACGCCCCCAGGCGGATGCCCTTCACGATCTGGCCCGGCAGCTCGAGGAACCCGAGAAGCGCGTTGCCGGCTCCCCTGAGGAACTTGTCGCCCATGGGCTTAAGCGCGCCGTCAGCGACGTTCGGCTCCATCCACTTGTAGTGCTCGCCCTCTTCCCACGCATATTCGGCGTCGAGAGGTATGCCTATCCCTTCATTGCTCGCGGGATCGGCTGCCCAGAAACCGGCGACCTCGCCGCAACCGGAAAGCGTCCGGCCCACGCCGTGATATACGCCCGTGAATATGCCGACAAAGGCGCCGGCGACATTGTCCCTGTTATAGCCTTTCACTATCTGCGCCGGGATCTCGACCCATCCGGTCAGCGCATTGACCACGCCGCGGAAAAGCTTATGACCCATGCCCATCAACAAGTCCTCGGGTGTGGCCGCATAGGCCATCCCGGCCGAGCTCAGCACTAGCGCGGCTGCCAGGGCTACGGCTAATATTCTTTTATTCATGTTACCCTCCTTGTTATTCTTTCGCGGCGGCGGCCGATTTCCTGAGGGCCTTCTCCACCGCGGCCTTCAGGTAATCGCTGCTCACCGTCGCTCCGCTTATCGCGTCGACCTGCGTCGATTGCTTCTTTATCATCTCCGGGATGATCTTTTCTGCCATCGCCTCGTATTTCGGGCCGCCGCCGCCGTGGGTTATTATATCTATAGCGGCGATCTTGCCGTCATCGATCCTGACGCTCACTTCGACAAAACCGGCCTTCGCCTCGTATGTCCCGTCCTTGTATCCAGCCTGTTGCGCGCAGGAGGCGGCGCATATAAGTACCACTGCTAAGAATACCGCTAAAGCGCTCTTAAGCCGCATACCGATAGCTCCTATTTTGATCATACCCGCTAAACTGCCGCCTTCAGCGCCTTGAGCGCCGCGTCATAATCAGGCGGCGAACCGACTTCCTTCACGAGCTGGACATATCGCACAGTGTCGGCCTTGTCGACGATGAAGATCGCCCTTGCCAGGAGCCGCAGCTCTTTTATGAGGACGCCGTAATTCATCCCGAAGTCCGCGTCCCTGTGGTCGGAAAATATCTTCACGTTGTCGATATCGAACTCCTGGCAGAAGCGCTTCTGAGCGAACGGCAGGTCCATGCTGATGAAGATGATGGCTACGTCCTTCGAAACGCGCGATGCCTCGTCATTGAACCGCTTTATCTCCGTGTCACAGACCGGCGTATCGAGGGACGGCACGGACGCGATGAGTTTGACCTTGCCCTTAAAGTCCTCGAGCGTCTGCTCCTTCATGTCCTGCGACAGCACCTTGAACGCGGGCGCCTTGTCGCCGACAGCGACCTTGTTGCCGACAAGCGTGAGCGGATTGCCCTTTAACGTGACTTCGCCTTTTCGTTCCATATGTTAGCTTATTATATCGCGGTTGGCGGGAAGGAGCAAGCGGATTGTGGCGCCGTCATTGCGAGGAGGCCGCCGCAGGCGGCCGACGAATCAACCTCACCCAGCGCGGAAATTAGGGACAGCGCCCTATTTTCTGTTTTTCTTGGCAGGCCTGCCCACCGGTAACGCAATCAGCCTCGCACCGAATTTTCGTTCCAGCTTAACAATAAATGATCCGCTCCCCAACGGTCTGCCCGTCATAGTATATTTACGTATTGCGGTTACCTCTTCCGGGTGATCCGAAGTATTGATATATTCTGCCCATTTTTCTTGATTAATTTCTATAAAATTAAAAAGTCCCTCTGTTTGTATATTGGGGCCATCCTAAAAAGGGACACCCTACTATCTTAAACCTTCAATTCCCTGTCCACTATATGCTCGTAAGGACGATCTTGCAGCAAGTAATCCTGGTATCGCTTCATCTGTTCTTTATGGTCTTTTAACAACTCGTCATAGAGAGGATTGCTACTTATTATATCATCACGCCTACCCTTGGCGTAGAAATTATAACTTGAGAAATAATACTCTGAAAGATCGGACACTAAACGAGCTCGAAGGGGATTTCTTTCTATATATCTGCCGCATTCCAAAAGATAAGCGTCCTTATCTATAAAAAGGCTCTTATACCGGCCTTGGAAGAGATTGCCGACAAGCTTATAGGCCCGTTTATAGTGCGTGGAGTAGGATTGATTCAGCCCTTGCATTATGCGCGGCAGTTCAATGCCTGTTGACACCCTTAACAATAAGTGTATGTGATTAGGCATAAGGCAATAATGAAATAGCTCGAAATGGAACCGCTTCTTATAGTCCCTTATGATCTTTTTGTAGGCCTTATAATCACCGGCATCATGAAAAAGTCTGTATCTATTATGCCCTCTGCTTATTACGTGATACACGCCGCCATCAACCAAGATCCTGCCCTCTCTAGCCATAAAAATGCCTCCTTTTTTGTCTTTATATGCCCTCATATATAAAGACGGAAAAAGAGGCTAAATTGTTGCAACTTTTTTTAAAATATTTTATCTTGTAGGGTGTCCCCTTATGGGATGGCCCCCAGACTGGTGAAGCGTGCAATGAAATAGGGCGCTGTCCCTATTTTTTACTCTCGGAGCTGCCTTTCGCTGGAATATTTATGTTAGAACGCTAATGGGCCATTTTGCTTATTTTTTCCATCGCTTGCTTAGCTTTATACTTAATATATTCTTCCGTATCGCTATTGGCAATCTTTTCAAGAGCGGGTAATGTTTCTGGTTTTTCAGGAAATCGTTCCAGCATATCGACGGCCCAAGATGTATGGTAGCCATCATTGACCATTTTCAATATTTCTGAATATATTGTTTCATAGCGCATAATTGAAAGCGCATCAATAGCATTAAGGAACTGGGGATTTTCTCTGCCGTTCCTAACAATCTTCATGAATGGCTCTATTACACTTGGGTCGCCAATTTCTCCCAAAGCAATAAAAGCAGATATTCTCGTTTGCTTATTCCACGACTTTGTTTGCTTAAGCAAAATAGGGATTGCTTTCTTCTCTTTTCTTTCAACAAGAATAGATGTCGCAATGCCCGAATAAGCGTTATTAGCACTATTAACTTGCCTGAGCAAAAAATCGTTTGTTTTATTTCTCCAGCTCTTTTCGATTCTCTCGTAAATTTTTGGTTCTATAAAACTCCTAAAACTAAAAATGAAATCTTGAAGGGGGCTGAGATTAACTATAAGGAAAAGCGCAACAATAATAAAAATATATAGAAAAAATTTATTTTTACGCATTTTACTTTTCCCTTACTTTTTCCGCGCGATTGAATTCACCCTGCATAAACCTATTTATTAATATCGTCATATCAATTTTTTCTAATTTCACTTCTCCATTTAAAACCATGTCGTAACTATGTCCATCATGTAAACCATCAAACATACTACCGTGATCCAATCTTTTTTCTTTTTCATAATCCCTCTCAAGAGAAACATGAATTCCGGCATCGCGATTAAAATCAAAGTTATGCCACAAGTTAGAGACATTCTTGCCGATAGTATAACCAGCGCCTGCTAATATATTAGCAGAGCTAATGGCATTAAGTAAATCATTGTTTAACACAATGTTGCTATCAAACCAGCTCGGAAAATCTAACGCTGAATTTACCGTTAAGACATTAGAGGATGGGACTCCACCTTCTTTCATGTACGTAGCCAAAGTGTCATCATTCATCCTAGTGGAGAGCATGACATAAAATACATCTGCCTTATCACGGGTGACAAGCGGCATTGCTCTTGCCCCAACCTCTGTTCCTGCACTATGAAGTATAACAAGAGTTTGGTTGTCTTTTAGGTGAATTCTGGACGCAATTTCAGCTAATTGTTTCTCGGTAAGGCCGCTTGTATTTATGCCCGGCACTTCAATTATACTGCATTTTCCTTCATTTATTAAATCTGCTAATTTAGGTGCGGCATCTGAGACACTGTTCGCCCATCGCTTATTAGCAAATACTCCTAAAGTAGCAACGTCGGATATGCACCAGGATTTTTTCTCCCAATTAAACCAATCAAGCCGCATATCAACTGCCCCCATCCCTGGCATTGGTTCGTACACAGATGCTTCGTAATATTCTGGTTTGCTGAAACCGGAAAACTCAAAGGTAGACCTATAAACCGCTTCTCCATTTTCCTCCAGCCCCTCGAGCCATGCGTGACCATCGATGTTATTTACCGCGTATGTCGTGACATCCCCTGAGAAAGAGAAAACCTGAAATGCATTTTTGGCTACAGTGTCGATGAGGTTCGATGCTGTAATGGTGCTTTGAGTAGAGGTTAGCAAGGTTATTTCGCTCTTTGCGTTGTACTTTGCCTCTTCCATGAGATCTTCGAGCTCTAGTTCTGAAACGTCGAGGGTGGAGTATTTGGAGAGGTCGGAGATACTGCTATAAGAACTTTCCTCGGCGAGCTTGGCGGCGAGAGCCTGGCGGGTTTGCTCAAGCATCGCGCCGGTCGTGAATGTGCCGGCGGCAGAGCCTATGATCGAGGTAATGGTCGGGTCCCAGTCGAATGTGTAGCCGATCTCGCTCACGCTTTGCGAGACGGTGCCGCCGATGGCTAGCGGCATGATGAGCGACGCGTCGCCGGAGAAAAAGCCGCTTGCCGCGCCGCCGATGGTGGCGCCGGCGATATTGGCGATTGACGGGTTCAGGCCGAGCTCGGTGAATGTCACCTTAGCGCCTTCAGTGATGCCTGTAGAGATGATGGGCCGGATGAAGTAGTCGCGGACGATCCCGCCTAGCAGGGTATCGCCCATACTCTCGAGGCCTGATGCTATACTGCCGGCAAGCTGGCCTATCGGCGACGCCTTTACAAAATCGACGACCTTGCCGGCGACGTCTATGACGGGCTTGGCTATGGAGCCGACGAAACCGGTGACCGCCTTACCTATATTGCCAAGGAAGTTCGATACGCCGCTCGCGATATTACCGATGGCGCTCGATATGCCGCTGGCGATACTCGTTACCGGCTTTAAGACATCACTTAAGAATCCTCCGATGCCGGAGCCGGCACCCGGCAGGACAAAACTCAAGAGGAACGCGCCGCCCTGGATGGCGGCGCCGGCCCAGTCGCCGTCTATCGCGCTCTTTATGGCGCCAACGCCCGGGATGAGCGAGCCGATCGTCCAGAGCGCATCGCCGATCCTGCCTTCACTGATGGCATTAACGAAGTTGACAGGTATCTGGATGATGTTCTGGACCATGCCGACGATGACCTCGCCGGCCTTCTTCAGCCCCTCCCCTATCGCATGGACGATGTTCGATACTGCATTGCCGATCGCTTCGAATATGTCGCTGAAGAACTCGCCGACCGCATCGAAGAACTTGCCGATAAAGTCGAAAAAACCGGCGCCCTTTGTCGCGTTCAAGACGTCCCTGTCGATGGCACGCATCTTCGCGTTCGGCTCGGCATCGGTCAGGATGCGGCCGGAGAATTGTTTCGCAAAGTCGGCCTTTGAGAGCGTGATGCTTGCGCCGTCCTTGCCCGTTGACGGATCGAGGTAGGTTATATTATCGGAAGCTACCTTCGTGACCGTGACATAGTGGTCCGTCTTGAGGTGCGCGATAGCTCGAACGCCTTTATCGATCAGCTCCGAGAGCGTGTCGAGATCGAGTTCGTATCCTTTGAAATCCAGGCCGCGCTCAGAAGCGACTTCGGCAATAGCCGCCATTGATATGGCGAGCGGGCCGCCGTTTTCGCAGTCGAGGTTGCCGGACCTTATTTCGGCAAGGATGAGCTCGGTCAATATCTCTTTCTCGCTTACCTTAATATCGGAGGCGGCGAGCGCATCAACGAGCGGCAGGGACGCGCTCATCCCGAAATGAAGCGACTGGCTCTCGAGATAAGCGATGATATCGGCCCTCTCCTCTTCGGACATGCCTGAGAGCGCGTCAGAGACGGCCTTTATTACATCCTCTTTCAAGGTCTTCCGCGCCGCAAGCTCGTCCAGAAGAGAGCCGTTCAATATATCGGAGGCGCTGACCGAGGGTTTTTCGGCAAGGAACGAAAGCTCCTCGGTTGACGGTTCCCTTCCGAGCGAATCCTTGAAGACCTGCTTCAATGCCGCGCACTTCTCCTGGAACTCTATCGCTGTCGCAGCCCTTGCGAAAGCGCTGTCGAGATCGCCCTTTACCGCATCTTTTATAGCGCCGATCTCGGTCTTCGCCCCGGCCGCGGCCGCACCTGTCCCATGCGCGGCTTTTTCCTTCTCGTTATCGAGATAGGCAAGGGCCTCGGTCTTCTCGTTCCTTAATTGTCCGAGGGCGGACGAGCGCTGCCCTTCAAGTTCGTCGAGCGCGCCGTCGATAGCGCCGAGCGACTTTTTCACTTCTTCTATCTGCGAGGAGACCGATGCATCGTCGTAGACGCGGCTATCGAGCGTGAGGCCGGCATAAGACAACCTTTTCTTTTCCAGATAGCTCAAAGCCGCTCCAAGCCGGGCCCTTTCGGCGGCGATCAGGTTCTTCCTGTGCTCATATTCGAGACCGATCGCCTCTTCGCGCTCTTTTACGGCAGCCTCAATGGCGGCAAGGGCCTGGTCATAAGCCGTTTCAAGCGCGGCTGCCGCGGAAACGATCCTTTCATCGGCCGCCTTCTCCAAAAGCGCTATCTTCTCATCCATGGCCGCAGACACATTCTTCTTGTCGGCGTCCAATGCCGCCCTGCTCGCCTCAAAGACCACTCTTTGAAGGCCGCCCGTTTCTTCATACTCGTATCGCGCGAGGACCATGCCGTCGGCCGAGGCGGTCCTGTCGAGCTTGCCGTCCTTCGTGAAATACGTCTTCTGGCCGTCCGGCGTCTCTATAAAATAGAGGCGACCCTCTTCATCATAGACATAGGAGCGGTCTTCGACGAACGCCGAGACGAGGCGGTTATCCTCGAACCGGTACCGCTTCATCTCTTTGGTAAGGGTGTAGTCGGCGAGCGAAAGGTCCGGCCCAAAGGCCATATCGCTTATAACCGAGCCGTCGGCAAGCGTTATGCGGTCGAGGCCGCCTTTCTCATTAAAGGTAAGCTGCGGCTTATCCTCATTCTTTCTTTCAGCCTCGTCCTTCAATTTCTTGATGCGCTTCAAAAGTTCCGTCATGCGCACGCCTGACATCTTCAGGTCGAGCGCAAGTCCGGCAAGGCCGTCCAGGACAGCCTCGTCCGGCGACGAACCGAATATCGATTCGTACACGGCCTTTAGCGACGCCTTTACGGTGACGATATCAAGTTCAGCCATCTTGTCCGGCAGGACAAGCTGCCCGTCGACGAGGATGATCATCTCAGGCGTTACGGCCGGCGGCTCTTCCTTTTCCGATGTGTCGGGGAGGGTATTGATCTGGGGCTTCCCAGCTTCAAGCGGCTCTTTCTCTTTGGTATTCTGGAGGTCCTGCCTGACCCTGGCGTCTTCCTGTTTTAAGTATTGGATATCGCGCGCCATCCTGTCGAGCACCGCCTCGTACAGGGCCTTTGTCCCGGCTTCGGCCTTCAACGCCGATCCGAGGCGGCTGAACTCTTCCGTTGCGCCGGCCTCTTCTGTCTGCTGGACGCGTTTCGCGGCCAGCGCGAGATAGTCGCGCTCTAATCTCAGCCGCTCGGCCGTAAGCTCATCGGCCGATTTTTGGAACGCGCCTAAAAGCTCGGCGAGCTTGGCGTAATATTCGGCTTCCGGCGAGAGCGCGTCCTTCAGGGCAGCAATATCCTTTTCGGCGAGCTTCACCGCTTCATACGCGGCGAGAAGATCTACGTCGTTCTGGCTTAAGTTCTTCCCGATGGCGGCTATATCGGCAAGCGTTTTGTCGAGGGAAGCGAGCGCCGCGTCATAAGCGGCCTCGGCAGGATCAAACGTCGTAGCGATGAAAGCATTATAGGAAGAGCTCTTCGTCTCATAGATAGAGGTTATACCGGCCAGCTCTGCTGCCTTGAGGGCCACTTCGGCATTCAAGGTATCGACAAGCGCCTCCTGGGCGAGCGCGTTGACTATTAGCGACTCCTTTGCTGCGATAGCAGAGAGCGCATCCTGCCGCTGCGCTTCGAGATCGGCGAGCGCCGCGTCCCTCTGCGCGTAAAGGTTCGAACGGCCGTCCTCAACGTTCCTGGCGAGTTCGGCAATGCAAAGATCGCGCTGCTCGGTTATCTTTAGCATATAAGCTTTTTTTTCCGCGGGAATAGAGACAATAGCCGCTTCGGCGTCCTCAGCCACCTTCACTTTAGCGGCATCGCACTGCGTGTTGATACCACACACCGACTGCCATTTTGCGGTCAGCGCCGCGTCATGTTGGCCGATATAGGCGTATGTCATCGCAGTGGCGTAAAGATACTGGTCAAGGCCGCCGTTGCCGGCCTGATTCTGGTTATAGTAATAATTCCTAAGGCTGGACCAATAGTCTATCTGGCTGGCGGCATTGCTTATAATAGGGTCGTAATAATTGTCGGCTTCGACCAGGGCGCTCGCGCGCTGCGCCTCGATGTCGGCGAGCGCCGCTTCCTTCTGCGCCAGTATCTCGCCCGCGCGCGCCTCGCACTGCGCGTCGAGCATCGCGAGCGACGCCGCCTCGTCCTCGCGGATCCTCGCCTCCGCCGCCTCGGCCGCCGCCTCGAGGCCCGCGAGCGACGCGGCTAGCTCCGCGCCGACCCGCCCTGCCGCGCCGTCAACGAGCGCGGCGAGCTCCTGCCGCTCGGCCGCGAGCGTCGCGCCGACGACGCGGCCCGACGCGTCGTAAACGCGCTCGTAGCCCGAGCCGCGCACATCGAAGCTCTCGCCGAGATTCGCGCGCACGAGCGCCAGCGCGCCGTCATACTCGGCCTGCCCGAATTCGAGCGCCCCCTGCGCCAGCGTAAGCGCGTCGCGCGCCCCCGAAAGCTCGCCACGCAGCGAACCTAACTCCGCCTCAAGGCCCGCGCGCCTCGCCGCGGCCGCGTCGAGCGTCGCGCCTGCGCCTGCCGCCGCTACCTGGAAAAGCGCGCGCTCGCCCTTCAGCGCCTGCATGGCGTCGGCCAGCTCCGCGCGCCTCGCCTCAAGCGCGTTTACGTCGCCGAGCGCAGCGCCCATCGCTGTCTCGCGCTCGGCTATCTCACCCGCAAGCCCCGCGCTCGCAGCCGAAACCGCCGCCAGCTCGACCTCGAGCGAGGCTATCGCCTCGCCTATCGCAGCTAACCGCATGGTGTTATCGGCAAGCGCAACCTGCGCCGCGAGCTCGTTATTATAGGTATCTTCGAGAAGGCCGCTCTTCAGCGTGTAATCGGCCCAGGCCTTTTCGCTCGCCGCTAAGCTGTCCTTATATTGCGACCCAAGCTCCGAAAGGCCGATGAAAGCATCGTTATTGATGATACTATATAGGTAAGAGGCGGCCTCTTCGTCGGAAACAAAGCGGCCTAACTGCGTGGAATGCGCCTGTATAAGGGAATCCTTTATATCGGAGAACTGCTGGAGTTGGTTTAGGGTGAGATAGGAACTTTGGCGGCTATCGTCGTCAAAGGGGACGTAAACACCGTCATCGGCCCACGCGACCTGTTGAAATAAAAAGACCCCGGCGATGACCGTCGAGATCGTCTTGTTCAAGAACATTTTAGTTGCTGACATGGCCGGGTATCGCATCACCAGGCCCTCCTGCATTTTCGTTCGCTCAAACAACCGGGTCAGGATATCATACCATTCCTTATATGTCAAGAAAAATTTGATTTTTTATCAAACTTGCCTTTAGACAGAAAGGGGGCGGTAAAAGCCGCCCCCCTTGTGACGCTTGTTTCTTAGTAACCCTTCTTCATGCCCTTCATCTGCTTCGAGGCCTTCTCTGCTGCCTTACCCTTCGCTTCCTTCGCCTTCCTATCGGCCTCTCTCTTGGCTTTTTCCGCTTCCCGCTTCTGCTTCGCGGCCTTTCTCTCGGCCTCTATCTTGGCCTTCCTGGCCTCCCTATCGGCATCCCGCTTGGCCTTCGCTTCCTCCGCCGCCTTGTGGGCGGCTGCGGCTACGTCCTTACCCTTCGCGCCGCCTTCGCGGGCTGTGCCGACCGCCTGGGAAACCGCGCTTCCAACTTCTTCCTTTTCCGTGGCCCCTGCCAGGACCGGCATCACGGTGAACGCAAAGGCCAGCGCTACGCCGATGCAAATGATCTTTTTCACAGACCCTCCTTGTCCGGCTATTGACCGAACACGTTCTTCATGCTCTTTCCCATCTCTTTTGATGACTTCTTCATCTCCTTATCGGCCTTCTTCGCGGCACGCTCCATCCTGCGCTGCGTCAGGATCATGCTCTTCTCGGGATCCTGTTTACCGCGCGTAGCCCACCAATCCCCCACCTTGTCAATAACGCTGTCATCGGCATATACCGGCGTTGCCACCAATGACATAGCTATAAATACCGCCACTACCACAAGTGCCGTTAACCTCTTCATGCCGCACCTCCTTTTTTCTTTCGTTTCCCTTATTTCAATATGCTACGCCCCGGATTTCCGGTTGTCAACAAATACAGCTTATTTGCTGAATATTCTTCTTATTCTTTTACGTAACTATAGGCGCCAACGGTCAATCTTTCCTCAGGCGCTCGTTCCTCCCTGCCTGCCGGCTGCTTGTACTGCCAGGCAAACGGTCCTTCCTTTTCATATTTTACAGGCGCCGGTGGCGTGGGCAGGAATATGAGTTTCGCGGGCCAGGAACGCGGCAGGGGCCGTGACGGCTTATAGTCACCGGCTCTCCGGTCCACGAATGAAGACGAGCCGTCCCAGCCAAACGTATTCTTCCCTTTAAAACTAGCGATCTTCGAATCCGAGAACCCGCGGCCGAAGACGTTCATCTCCCCCGTTATGCTCTTAGCGTCGTTTACGTCCCCAAAGGTCGCTATGCGCTGGCTGCCGGATCCCCTTCCGTCATCACAGATAAGATTACCTACAAGGCTTGCCCTTGCCCGTCCGGAAGAAAGCCTCACTACAGTAGACCTGGCGGGGACTATGATCGTATTTTGCGCCAGATAAAGCGTCCCGTCGCGGTAATAATCGATATCCTTGCCGAAATGTATGACCTGGCGGTTGCCTTTGCAATCCGGGTCTTTTACGATGACGTTGCCTATCAGCACCGCGTCGCTGCGCGGCCGCATCGTCTCCCGGCTATCCACAAAATCGAATTCGCGGTCTGCCGAATCATGGACATAGCAATACTGGACCAGCGTAAAATGGGCGCGGCTCTTGACATTGTGCCCCTTAAAGGTCTTATATATCTCGCAGAAACTTACGACAGCGCTCGCGCCGCCCAGGTAAAGGTTGTGGTAAAAATGCTCTTTCGCGGCAGAGCCATTATGGTGTATCCGGCAATACTCTATCCTCTGGTTCACGGCTTTTTCGCCGATACCGTCGCCGCTCGACATTATGCCCATGTCATTATCGTGTATATCACAGTTGGAGACGGTAATGTTGTTGGCCTCATTTATCCGCACGGCCGCGCCGTTCTCGCTATAGTTGCGCGCCCCGAAGATCTCGAAACCCTCGACGCTGCAGTTGTCGGCGGCCTCGTCGAACTGGAAGACCGCCCTGGGCCTTTTGCCCTTACCGCTATAGATGAGCCCTTCCCCGCATATCTTGACAGGCGGCGTTACGGCACGGAAAGTTATGTTGCTCTTCTTTACGCGCAGAGCGACCTTCTTGTATGGAACGCCCTCTTCTTTAGGATAAACAAGAATGGTATCGCCTTCTTGCGCTTTTTCATACGCGTCGGTTATGCGCTTGAAGGCCTTGCCGGGGCCGACCTCGAGGGTTTCCGCAACGGCTTGGGATGTCAGGAAGAGAAGAAATGCCGTTATCAGCGCGATGCGGGGTATATTCATGCTATGGGAAGTTAAAGGCAAAGTTTTGACCTTATTTTTTGAACAGTGAATCGAGCGCCTCCATCGCCTTTTCGCCGGCAGAATCTTGCGAAGCAGCCGTTTCGGAAGACGGGGCAGCTGGCGGCGCGGCCTTATTCAGTAACTTGTCTATGAGTTTCTGCCCTTCTCCAGCGACCTTTTTCTGCAGCGCTTTCTGCAGATACGGCTTTGCCAGCGCCATAAGAGAATCCTGCAGACCTTTCACCTCGGGCTTTTCAACAGTACCCGTTATGTCGAATTTTAACTTCAGCGGATCCACGCTGTTCATGGCCTCGCAGAGCGCCGCCGCGGGGATGACGCCGAACACCATCTCCGCCTGGTTGCGCGGCGCGACGTTCTGGCCGCGCAGGACTATCTCATTTCGCGAGTCCATGGCGCCGTTATCTATCGTCGTCCGGGAATCGAAGGTGAGCCGCCCATTTATACCGTAGATGGACAGCGATCTCTCATAGAGCGGCCTTGCCGCCGCGATATCAAGATCGGTTATAGAAGCCGCGAGCGTTACCGCCTGCTTATCTGACGTAACCTTCTTGTTAAAATTCAGGTCCACTTTCCCGATCGATGAGCCGGACCTGGACACATCGCCTATTACGCGCAGATAGCCTATATCGGTACCGTATAGCGGGTCGTAGGTGAGCCCCTTTATTTTTACAGCCGCTTCAGAGACGGCGACGGTCTTATCCAGATGCAAAGTGGCCCCGCTGACAGAGAGGCTCTTTATTTCGAGGAGGCGTGAGCCGGAGCCGCGCACGAACTCCACCTTCTCCCCGACATCCAGTTTCGTCACCTTTTTCGTCACCTTTTTGGCGCTCTTCTTCGCGGCTATCTTTTTCTCCGCCGAACTCTTTGAGAACGCTTTTTTCACTATCTGCCACACACGGCCTGTCAGGTCCTTGTTCCTGTCCGCCGTCTTTAGGACGGCTGCCGCCTCAAACGGGGTTGCGCCCGCCGCCTTCGGCGCGGCCTCGACCCCCTTCGGCCCGGCGAAGGTCGCATCCTTTACGCCTTCAGGCGTGAATTCGGCGCCTGAAAGGCCTGCGCTGGATATGACGACCCTTTTGGAAAGAAGCCCTATCGGGCTTATCCTGAAGGAGGCCTTATCCAATTTCGCTATGCGGGTGTCGGCCTTCTTGTTATCGAATACCTTTACCCCCTTTAACGATATGGAAAGCGTAAGCGGCCATACATTGAGCCCTTCCACCATGAGGCGCGAGCCGGTCGACTCATTCAGCTTCTCCACTATGAAAGCCCGGGCGAGCGGGCTTATCACAAGCCCGGCGGTGAGCTGGATCGCGATGAGCGCGACTACGATGACGATTACATTCGCGACTTTAAGCCTGCGCAGCATAGACGGCAGGCCTGTCTTGGCGGCCTTGCCGGGAGCGGACGTCGACTGCGCGGCCCCCAGCCACGCGCCCAACTTCGTACCCTTAAGTTTATCGGCGGATGAGGCGGTTATCTTTATGGCCGCTATCCTCGCGATAAAAAATACCGCGGGCGATAACAAGGCGGCCAGCGCAAAACCCCCGGTTATAAGGGTATAATTTATGTCGAGTAGGGCCAGTATGGGAAGATTGGTGAGCCACGCCCAAAATCCGGTCAAAAATTCGGCCTTTGCCAGCAACGCCACCCCTATGCCATTGCACAAACCCTTTATTCCCGCCAGATACGCTATTTTAAAGAGAGGCAGCGTAACTAACGTCGCGAGCCGGTTTATCCTAAAGACGAGGAAGAATATCATGAGGAGGATCGCCATCGGGCCGTTCAGAGGGGTGAAGCCGAGGAACATCGCCAGGCACACGCCGAAAGCTATCTCGTTCGGAGATGGATTTCGCCTGATAAGGGTCGCTATTTTAAAAGGTGTTTTGATATACTCTAACATAGAAGATCCCTCCTTCGTATATGTCAAGATTTGGCGGCGTCGGAGCCGGAGGCTCCGGCATCCGCCGCCCTTTTCGGTGAAAAGGGTGGCGGAGGAGGTAGGATTTGAACCCACGGTCCCCGTAAGGAGACTCCGGTTTTCAAGACCGGCGCTTTAAACCGCTCAGCCACTCCTCCGCGCAAAATTTTCACGCTCCAAAGAGCTGCTTTACTATGCCGATGTATACGCCCGCCGATATCCCGACGAAATCGGAGAAGAACTGCTTTATGGAGAATGTCGGGAACGCGAGCGCGAATATCGCCGCTATCACGATGATGTTCAGGACATAGACGAAGACGACCGAGAAGAAATAGCCCGATTTCACGATATCGGGTTGGCGCACCTTCATCACCTCGATCGTCGAGATGATGTGGAACGCCAGCGTAAACCCTATCAGGAATATGAATATGGCCGGGTTGACCGGATAGGACGACGCGATTATAAAATAGATGAGCGCGACGAAGACCGTGTAGACCGGGATGAAATACGGGCTCAGCTCGATCAGCGTGTTGGTCTTATCGGTCGTGACGCTGCCGCCGTCTTTCGACACCTTGAACGACGTTATCTTGCCGCCAAACAGCCAGGCGATCATGGCGTGCACCGCTTCGTGGCCGAATATGTAGACGGGAGTCGGCTTGTAGAACAGAAGGTGGAGCGCCGCGTAACCTATGATGCCCCAGATGAAGAAATGGAGGCTGCCCGCCAGTTCCTGTATGGCAAGAAAGTTCTGGCGGAAGGCGGCGCTGACGCCGTAGGCGATCGGTATTATCAGGACGCCTATGAAAAATTTTACAAGCAAGCCCAGCATGCGTTCACTCCGGCCTGATGACGGTTACGCCGTCCATATACGGGACGAGAGCCTTCGGTATGTTTATCGTGCCGTCCTTGTTCTGGTATATCTCCATGATGGCGACGACCAGCCTCGGCAGCGCCACGCCGGAACCGTTCAGGGTATGGACATATTCCGTCGTCCGTCGTCCGTCGCTTATCGTTCGTTTAAATCTTATATTTGCGCGCCGCGCCTGGAAGTCCGTGAAGTTAGAGCAGCTCGAGACCTCCAGATACCTGTCTGTGCCGGGCGCGTAGAGCTCGATGTCATAGCATTTCGCGGCGGCGAAAGACATGTCACCGGACGAAAGGAGCGAGACCCTGTAGGGAAGCTCGAGCAGCTGAAGCACCTCTTCGGCGTCGTTCAGGAGCTTTTCGAGCTCATCGAAAGATGTTTCAGGCTTGACGAACTTCACGAGCTCGACCTTGTCAAACTGGTGGACGCGGACCATCCCCCGCGTATCCTTGCCGTACGAGCCGGCCTCGCGCCTGAAACAGGCCGTATAGGCGGTATAGTACACGGGCATTTTCTCCTCGTCGAGCACCTCGCCCGCGAGGATGTTCGTAACAGGCACTTCGGCGGTAGGCACTAAGAATAGGTCATCATCCTTTAACCGGTACATATCTTCCTCGAACTTGGGAAGCTGGCCTGTGCCGGTCATGCTGCGCCTGTTGACCAGGAACGGCGGGAATACCTCCTTATAGCCGTGCTTCTTTGTATGGAGGTCGAGCATGAAGTTTATGAGCGCCCGCTCAAGCCGCGCGCCGAGGCCCATATAGAGAATGAAGTTAGAACCGGTTATCTTGGAGGCCAGGCCAAAACTTATCATGCCTGTCAACTCGGCAAGCTCGATATGGCTCCTGGGATTAAAATCGAAGGCCGGAACCTTGCCCCAGGCACGCACTATTTTATTGTTCTCAGGACCGCCTACAGGGACCGAATTATCGGGCAAATTTGGGATATAATAGACTATTTTGGCTATTTTTTCGTTAATTTCTCCCACTTTTTTATCAAAATCGACTATTTTTTGGGAAACGGCCTTCATTGAGTCAATAAGCTCCTTGGGGTTCTTCTTTGCCTTCATGAGAGCCGTTATCTCATCGTTGGCCTTATTGCGCTGGGCCTTAAGCTGTTCTGACTCCAATAGCAGCTTCCTGCGCTCTTCATCGATAGTTATAAGCTCATCGATATCTATCTTGGCGTTTTTCTTCTTGATGCCCTCTTTTACCAGCTCTTTGTTCTCGCGTATGAATTTTAAATCAAGCATTGGTTTATCCTATCCTTTTATTACCCCGAGCGGCTTCATCCTGCAGACACGCTTCGAGATGCCTGCCCCATGGACAACGCCCACGACCTCGTTCACGTTCTTATATGCCTCAGGCGCCTCTTCGGCAAGCGTCTCCCTGCCGCTCGACTTCACTATGATGCCCTTACTCTCGAGTTCCCGCGATATAGACCTGCCGCGGCACTTGGAGATGGCGGCTGAACGCGACATGAGCCTGCCTGCTCCGTGGCAGGTGCTGAAAAAGGTCTCCTCCGCCTTTCTGGTGCCTACAAGCAGATATGAATTCCGCCCCATATCGCCCGGGATTATGACCGGCTGGCCTATCTTCTTATATTTGGCCGGTATCTCGGGATGTTCCGGCGGGAAGGCTCGCGTGGCGCCCTTCCGGTGCACGCAGAGCGTGCGCTCCTTGCCGTTTACAGCGTGTTTTTCTATCTTCGCGATGTTATGGGCGACGTCGTAGACCAGGTCCATCCCGAGGTCCTTTTCGCTTCTCTGGAACACTTTCATGAAAGCCAGCCGCGTCAGGTGCATAAGGCACTGCCTGTTCGCCCAGGCGTAATTTGCCGCGCACCGCATCGCGCCGAGATACGCCTTGCCCTCCGGCGAATCGACCGGCGCGCACGCGAGTTGCCTGTCCGGAACGTTTATCCCGTACTTCGACAGGCAGCTTATGAAGTCCTTCGAATATTCGTCGCAAACCTGGTATCCGAGGCCTCGCGAGCCCGAATGGATCATGACAGTGATCTGTCCCTTATCGAGGCCGATCACGTCCGCGGCTTCACTGTCGTAGACCTCGTCTATGGCCTGTATCTCGAGAAAGTGGTTGCCGGAGCCGAGCGTGCCGGACTGGTTCTTTCCGCGCTCGTAGGCCCTCGCCGATACCGCGTTCGGGTCGGCGCCCTTCACCGCGCCGTGTTCTTCGGTATACTCGACGTCATCTGACCTGCCGTAGCCATGCTCGACGACCCACTTCGCGCCTTCTACCAGCAGCTTGCGCTCCTCGGCCTCGCTTATCCTGATATCGCCTTTCGACCCGACGCCCGCCGGCACATCGTTGTAAAGCGCGTATACGAGATCCCGCAGCTTCGGCTTCAACTCGTCTTCGGCGAGGCTCGTCTTCATGAGCCGCACGCCGCAGTTTATGTCGAAGCCGACGCCGCCCGGCGAGATGACTCCGCCCGCGTCCACATCCGTCGCCGCGACGCCGCCGATGGCGAAGCCGTAGCCCCAGTGGATATCCGGCATGGCGAGGGAATGGCTGACGATGCCTGGCAAAAACGCGACGTTGGCTACCTGCTCGGCGGCCTTGTCGTTGATGATGTCCTTCAGCATCTCCTCGTCGGCGTATATGACGCCGTCGACGCGCATGCCCGGCTTATAGCTTTTCGGTATGCGCCAGCGGTAGTCGTCTATCTTTTCCAGCCTACCCTGCCAGGCTGCCATCGCCGCTTTCTCCTATATGTCAAAAATGATATCGACCTGATACCCGTCGGGCGTCTCTTTTATCTTGAGGTCCGAATACGTCGCCGCCTTTATCTCTGTCTGGAGTCGGTTGCGGTTCTCGCCCACCGGCCGGCCGGACGCCGTGGCCTTTATCAGGTTCTCGGACAACTCCTCGACCTTGAAACCCGAGAATATGATCGACTTTGTGTAGAAGTTATAGAGTAGCTCGTCGAGCCATGCGACGAGGAGCTCCTCATGGTTGGGAGCCTTGACCTCGAACTCCTTCGTGATGGAGGTCTTCATGCCTTCAAGGTCGGCTATGATGTCGAACATCGCGAACGCGGCGTTCTCGAAGAGCTCTTTAAGGTCCTTGCCGAAGACATGGACGCCTATATCGGCGGTGTGTGGGAATTGCTCATAGCGCTTCATATGAGGCAATTTTATCATAAACTATATATTTAAGCTAGAATATCATCCGCAACGAGACGATGAGCAATAATACCCCGAAGGCTTTCTTCAGCAAAGGATCCGGCACGTTCTGGATGTAATGCGCGCCTATAAGGCCCCCTACGAAGAAACCGAAGCAGATGAAAGCCGCCATGCCCAATTTAACATTCCCGCTATAATAATACCTGAGCGCGGCCAGCAACCCGATAGGCGGTATCATTATGGCAAGCGTAGTGCCCTGCGCCTGGTGCTGCGTCAGGCCAAAGATGTACACGAGCGCCGGGACCAGAACGACACCTCCGCCTATCCCGAATATGCCGCTTAATATGCCGGCGGCCAGCCCTAATAGAACATAAAAAAATTGGTTCATACTCGCGCCTCCTGCATTTTTTAGGCCCTTAATTATGCCTGCCTACATGAGAAGTTTTAATAACTTCAGGTTCGTCTCTTCATTCAGCGCCGTTACGGCAGAGTCGTCGAGCTCTTCCGCTTTGACACCCGCCGGATGGTTTATCTTTGAGATGAACGAGCGCGCGACCCCCTTAACGCTGGGCCTTGAATAGTCGCCCGTTATGTCGGCTCCTACGATATCCAGGTTCTCTTTTATGAGTTTGAGCATGTGAAGCAGGTCGTCGAGCGAAAGGCGGCCCTCCTCCCAGTTCGTCAGGGCATATTCGCGCGTCAAGCAATCCTTGTCGACCGAGATATAGACGTTTTTCACCGGCAGGCGGCGGATGACGTGGAGAAAAAATTCGGTAAGGTTCTTCCCCTTCAACTCGTTCCATTGTATCGTGCTCGACAGGAATGAGCGGCGGACCTCTATGGAGATATTATCTGGTATTCTTTTAAGAAAAAGGCGCGTGGGGCCGTGGGAATACGGGTATATCTCGAGCCGGTCGTCTTTAAGCGCGGCAAGGTCGCCTGTCGGGAGCCAAAAAGGAGACAGGTCATCGGAACCGACGCCCGCGACGATGAATTTCTTTACGTTGGCGTTGTTGAGCGTCCTATGCGCCCATGAGCCGCAGGTGAGGAACGGCGCCAGGATGTCCCAATCCGGATGGAAGTCGAAATCGATGACGCAGAGCGGTTCATCGAATTTTTCTATAAGGATATTGGAGACGTGGTGAAAATCGCCTGAGCCCAGGAAGGTTATCTGGCCCTTTACCGGCACAGGGATACGGCGGGAGATCTCCTCTTTTATCTTTCTGCTTACCCAAAGACGGGCGTCTGACCCGATGTCGCGCAAGTCGACGACCTGCGGGCGGTATTGCGCGAGGAGTTTTTCCTGCCGCGCGACGCTATCGTCGAAATCCAGTATACGGATCGAATGCAGCTCCATCAAACACCCAAAATTATAAAAAAAGCTTCTTAACGACGCGCTGATTAAGGAGCCATATTATGAAAAGATGATATAGGATAGAAACGGCGTTCTTCAGGCCTGCGGGGATCGATGTCACTATCTCTCCGTTAAAACGGAGCAGGTCAAGGGCTATCATAGCCTTGGTAAGCAGGATATATCCGGAAAAGAAGATAAGCAGGGTCCTGGCCCATGGCCTTTGATTCAAAAGCCCGAGGCCAAGCGCAAAGGAAGCGGCCGCTGTCACGAGGACAAATACAAAAACGTTCAAGGGTTTTGTCGACATGGACAAAGACTTGTACGTCAAAATACCTATCATAGTGATGAGCCCGATGAGTATCTCGATAAACGCGACCATTTTTACAATCCTTTTTTCTGTCATGTCGCTTCCCTCCTTTTACCTTCGGATCCTGTCTGTGATGTCGATGAACCTGTACGGATGCCTGTCGTTCGAAAAATAGCTTCGGTCCTCAAGAAGGCCGTAGCCTGCCCCAAAATACGAATCCAGGACGACCCTGAACGTGTTTACCGGGGATATGCTGTCATATAACACGGAGCTATCGACGCCGGGCATATAAATCGCGTTAAGCATGGATGTGCATTCGGCGCAATCCGTATTTTCCGGCGAATCCCAGAAGAGCATCGAACGGGGGCCGTGGTCCGACTGCAGGATTATGACGGGCGGTCTTTTGGAGCGCGCGAGGATCGCGCTTATCGCTTTTTTCAGCTCTTTGTTCATGAAGATAAGCTGCCCCACATAATGCTCCCTGTACGCCTCGCGGCTCAGCCCCCCTTCGGTTATCAGCTGGTCGCCGTCAAGGTTACGGAAAACGGGGTCTGCCTTGACGCGTTGGCCGTCCGGGCCGAAGACGAACGGCGGGTGCGGCGCGAAGATGTGCGCGAATACGAAGGCCGGCGAGCGGCCGTCCGCCGCGTATGGCAGGCGGTCAAAGATATACAGGATACGCTTGCGGCGCGCCTCGAACTGGTCCTCTGCGCCGAAAAGCCCCAAAATGACGGGTAACGGCGTGGCGCTCAAAAGCTCGTTCTGGAACTCATCGGCGGTCCAGTTATGCGCAAGACACACATCGGCGTTCCTTATCTCCGTCTCGATCTGGCCCGAGGAGAAGACGACGATAGTGTAACCGCGCTCGCGCAGGAAGGAGAAGAGCTTGTTCTCTTCGGCCATATTCTTTATCGGCGCGACATTGTCGTAGTCAGGGCCAAGCCTCTGCACAAGAGCGTCGAGGTAATCCATGTTCAACGTCGCGGTTACGGATGGGCCGGTGCGCATGTAGTTTGAATGCGACTTACCCGCGACATAAAACCCCTTGCCGGCCAGGAACGCGAGAAAATCCTTATTATCGTATCCGTAGACATCCCTCAGTATCTCGTTGCCCCCATAGGCGTCCATGAGGATGAAGTATATATTCGGAAGCTGTTCCTTCAAGGCGCCCTCGCCCTGCCGGGTTTCGTGACCCCTGTCCTTCGCCACGGAGCCCGGCACGTTCAAACGGTTTACTTCATACCATAGTATGGCGGCAAGCGAATACGCGGCCAAAACGAGCGCGGTCACGTTCAAAAAATGCGTAAAAACCTTAAGATCCCGGCCGGGACGCGTGATGGCGCGTATAGCGTACAACAGGACTATGAGCCAGCCGGCATAAAGCAAGGCCTGCGGCTCAAGGGTGATGCCGGCGCGGGATAAAAGGCCGCAGAAGACGACGGCCAGCTGGCGCAAATGGCCGAAAGAGAAGAACAGGACGAAGATGACCGATGTCAGCGCGGCTGCCTTAAGGGTATCCTTAAGCGTGATCCGCAACGACAGGTAGCAAAGCGCCGCGCATACGGCTACAACCGCGAGAGGAATGGCCAGCATGCGCAGGGAGAGCTGGCCTATGTTGTGAGCGTAGAGAAAAAGAACGGGATAGACCGGCAACAGGAATACGTGTATGGCGCGCTTGGTTTGTGCAGCCGGGCCGCTCATGCGCCCTTCTTCCTGGAAAACAGGCCCTTAAGGCCCGTGATTATCTTTTTCCAGAATAGCTTGACCGTGAATGCGACGCCAATGAGCGAGGCGATGAAGGTCTGGAACAGAAAACCCCCAGTCCCCGGATCGAGGTACGCGTGCGCCTCCGTCGGGAAGATGGAATATGTAAGGAAGCTGATTATTACCAGCTTTATGGTAAGCATGGTAATAGTATTATAACAGACGTCTCTCCCCTTTTCAAGGTCACGAATGGCCATCCCGAGCAAGCGAAAAAGCCTCCCCAGTTTATCTAGAGAGGCTTTTCGCGCGCCGAGGGATGGTGAGCCGCGCAGGACTCGAACCTGCCACACCTACCTTAAAAGGGTAGTGCTCTACCAGATGAGCTAGCGGCCCAATTTTGCGAAGCAAAATTGATGCTGAAGCGCCGTTAAAAGATGCGACGAGAAGGAGCATCTTAGGCGCTGAAGCGCCTTAACAATCCGAAGCAAAATTAACTATCCTTGTATCTCTTTCTCCTTCGCCGCGAGGAGGGCGTCTATCTCTTTGATGTATTTGTCGGTGAGCTTCTGGATTTCGTCCTGCGATTTGAACTTTTCGTCCTCGGTGACGAGCTTGTCCTTCTCGAGCTTCCGGACGTGCTCGATCGCGGCGTGGCGGCCGGTCCGGAGCGACACGCGGCCATCCTCGGCTATCTTCTTGAGTATCTTGTCGAGCTCGGCCCTGCGCTCATCGGTGAGCGGCGGAACGGAGAGGCGTATGACCTTGCCGTCGTTCGTGGGCGTTATGCCGACGTCCGACTTCATGATGGCCTTTTCGATCTCGCCGAGCGCGTTCTTGTCCCACGGCTGGACGACGACAAGCCTCGCGTCAGGCGTAGATATAGCGGCGAGCTGCTTAAGCGGCGTCGGCGCGCCGTAATAATCAACCTTGACACCTTCTACGATGGCGGTCGATGCCCGTCCCGTCCTTATGGCGGAGAACTCCCTCTGCGTCGCCTCAACGGTCTTCTTCATCTTCGATTCCGTATCGCGGATAATGTCTCTCGCTGTCACAGCCATGGTCACCCCTTTACTGTCGTACCTATCTTTTCGCCCATAATGACACGTTTTATATTGCCTTCCCTCGTCAGGTTGAAAACGATGATCGGCAGCTTATTGTCCATGCAAAGGCTCGTCGCGGTCGCGTCCATGACCTTCAGGCCTTTCTTCAGGACATCGATATAGCGCAGGGACTCGTATTTGCGCGCCTTCTTGTTCCTGGCCGGGTCTGAGGAGTAGACCCCGTCGACCTTCGTCGCCTTCAGTATGACCTCGGCGCCGAGCTCGATGGCGCGCAGGGCCGCTGTCGTATCGGTCGTGAAGTACGGGTTGCCGGTGCCGCCGACGAATATGACGACGCGCCCCTTTTCGAGGTGGCGTATGGCGCGGCGCCTGATGAAGGGTTCTGCGAGCTCCCGCATCTCGATCGCTGTCTGAACGCGCGTGAAAACCTTGACCTTTTCAAGCGCCCCCTGAAGCGCCAGGCCGTTGATGACCGTGGCGAGCATACCCATATAATCCGCGCTCACCCGGTCGATGCCTTTGGAGGTCCCGGAGACGCCCCTAAAGATATTGCCGCCGCCTATGACGATGCATACCTCCACGCCCAGCGACCTTATCTCTTTTACCTGGCGCGCGATGGAGGCAAGGACGTCATGGTCTATGCCGTAGCCCAAGCGGCCCTGGAGGGCCTCTCCGCTGAGCTTCAATACGACCCTTTTAAACACGGGTTTCTTCATTTTTAGCGTTTAGCGTATAGCGGATAGCGTATAGTTCGTTTTACCTAAACGCTATACGCTAACCGCTGAACGCTATCCCTTTATCTCTTCGCCCACCTGATAGCGCACGAACCTGCGGATGATGATGTTCTCGCCTATCTTCGCTATCATGGACGTCAGAAGGTCCTTGACCTTGAGGTTGGTGTCTTTTATGAACGGCTGCTCCATAAGACAGGCGTCCTCGTAGAACTTCGCCAGTTTCCCTTCGACGATCTTCGCGATGGCGGCCGGCGGCTTGTCCTTCAGCTGCGCCTTTATGATCTCGGTCTCCTTATCCGCGGCCGACTGTGGCACATCCTCTTTCTTGACATAGATGGGGTTTGCCGCCGCTATCTGCATCGCCACGTCCTTTACGAACGTCTTGAAATCGTCGTTGCGCGCGACAAAATCGGTCTCGCAATTGATCTCGAGCAGGACGCCTATCTTGCCGCCAAGGTGTATGTAGCTTTCGATCCTGCCGTCCTTCGCCTCGCGGCCCACTTTCTTCGTGGCCATCGTGACGCCCTTCTTCCTCAATATCTCTATCGCCTTCTCGATATCGCCGTTCGACTCCTTGAGAGCCTTCTGGCAGTCTACCATTCCGGCGTTCGTCTTCTCCCTCAGCCTTTTGATGGAATCTATCATTTTCCTTACGCTCCTTAAGAATTATATCCCGTCTTTATTTCGTTATTTTCTTCTTCCTTTTGATGGGGATGTCCTTTGGGGCCTCATCCTCCTTGAGCTTGATATCGCCCTCGACAAGCTCCTCGACCTCGGCGTCTATCACCTTCACGCCCGCGGCCTCGGCCTCTTCCTCCGCCTCTTCCTGCACCCTTGCGCGCTCGCTCGCGGCAAAGGCATCCTTGCCGGCAAGTATGGTATCGGCGATGGTCGACGTGATGAGCTTGATCGACCGGATGGCGTCATCATTGCCCGGGATGATGTAATCGATGAGGTCAGGGTCGGAATTGGTATCGACAAGCGCGACGACAGTGATGCCGAGCTTTCTGGCCTCCTTGACCGCGATGTCCTCTTTCTTGGAATCGATCACAAAAACGGCCTTGGGAAGCTTGTGCATCGTCCTTATACCCTCAAGGTTCTTGTTAAGCTTCACCTTCTCCTTGTTGAGCTGCGACGCCTCTTTCTTCGAAAGCTTATCTAGGGTGCCGTCCGTCTTCATCCGCTCAAGGTCATCGAGCCGCTTGATGGACTTCTTTATAGTCTGGAAATTGGTAAGCATGCCGCCGAGCCAGCGCTGGTTGACATAAAACATCCCGCAGCGCGAGGCCTCTTCCTTCACTATCTCCTGGGCCTGCCTTTTGGTCCCGACGAAAAGAATGAGGCCGCCGTCGCTGGCCACTTTCTTAAGAAAATCGCAGGCCTTCATGATAAGGCCTTGCGTCTTCTGAAGGTCTATTATGTAGACACCGTTCTTCGCGCCGAAAATGAACTTCTTCATCTTGGGATTCCACCGCTTGGTCTCATGACCAAAGTGGACTCCCGCTTCCAGCAAACTTTTCATCAATGTGGATTCTACCATACGCTTTAAACTTCCTCCTTTTCCTCCCTGCCTGCCGGCAGGCAGGCTTTTAATGGGACACTTATTATATCAACTAAATCCGATTTTTCAACTATTTTCTGGATTTTTACTCGCCTTATAGTTCGACTCTGCTCACCATAACCCCGAGCAAGGCTATCGGCCAATTCTAGGCCGCGTCGAGGGGTTATCTTAAAACACTGTCTTTGAACTGCATGTCATAAAGCCGCTTGTAAAGGCCGCTCTTCTGGACCAGGTCTTCATGGTTGCCGGTCTCGACGATGCGGCCGCTGTCCAGGACATATATCCTGTCAGCGTGCTTTATCGTGCTCAGGCGGTGCGCTATCACAAAGACGGTCCTTCCCTTCATCATACGGTCTATCGCTTCCTGGACAAGGATCTCGGATTCTGTATCCAGCTGCGACGTAGCTTCGTCCAGTATGAGTACGGGCGGGTCCTTGAATAGGGCCCGCGCTATGGCCAGGCGCTGCTTCTCGCCGCCGGAAAGCCTGAAGCCGCGTTCGCCTATTATCGTGTCGTAACCGGCCGGCATCTTCATGATAAAGTCGTGTGCGTTCGCTATCTTTGCCGCTTTTACGACATCGTCCGCAAGCCTGCTGCGGGAGCCGTACGATATATTTGCCGCCACGGTGTCGTTAAAAAGGATCGTCTCTTGGGTGACTATGCCTATCTGCCCCCTGAGCGACTTGATCGTGCAGTCCCTGAGGTCAACGCCGTCGATCTTTATCGAGCCCTTGGTAATATCGTAGAAACGCGGGACCAGGTTGACGAGCGTCGTCTTCCCCACGCCGCTCGGGCCCACGAAAGCCGCGACCTCTCCGGCAGCAACGGTCAGATTGACGTCCTTCAATATCTCCTTGTCCTCATACCCGAAATGCACCTTCTCAAATGTAAACGCCCTTTTGAGCCGGGGCGCTTCGACGGCGGACGGCGCTTCGACCACCATCGTTTTCGTGTCAAGGACCTCGAATATCCTGACGGCCGCGGCCATGGCCTGCTGGTTTATGGAGTAGACGTTGGTGAGCCGCTTGATCGGCCTCATGAGCGAGAGAAGGCTGGCCAGGAACGTCACAAAGGCCCCTGCCGACATGGCACCGGAGACTATCTCCTTGCCCGCCATCCACAGGATAACGGCGATGCAGGCTACACCGACAAATTCGGTTATAGGGCTGATCACGATCATCCGTTTTACCGATTTCATCATAAGGCGGTAGAACTGCTGGTTCTGTTTGGCGAACTTCTCCGCCTCATAATCCTCCATGGAGAACGCCTTTACCACCCGCATGCCGGATATCGTCTCGTGAAGCGTCGTAGTGATGTCCGCCATCTTCTCCTGGGACTGGCGAGAGATGGCCTTCAGCCTCTTGCCTATCTTGGCCACCGGATAGACGACGAGAGGAAAAAGGATGACGCTTACCACGAGAAGGTAAAGCGGTATCGCGAAATAGATCTTGACCGCGCACAATATGCCGAAATAGATGAGCAGCTGTATCGGCTGGTAGAGCAGGTCGGTAAGGCCTGTGGTTATGGAGTCGCGTATGACCGCCGCGTCATAAGTTATGCGGGACATGAGTTTCCCGGTGGAATGCCTGGAGTAATAGTCCATCGAAAGGTCCAGGAGCTTCTTATATATGATGTCCTTTATATCCCGTATGACGCGCTGGGCGGCGTCGTTCATGAAATAGTTCTGGAAAAATTCAAATACGTTCTTGAGGAGCCAAAGCATAAGGACGATAAGGATCATCCTGTTCAGGAGCGCCATAGGGGGCATGGCGTTAACGGCGTCGATGACCCTCCTTACGAAATCCGGTATCGCGAGCGTCGGCGAAAGGGCTATCTTTTTGCCGGCTATGATGTTGTCGACCAGGGGTATGATCATGCCGAGGGAGACGCCGCTGAAGGCCGAAGACGCCACCATGCAAAGCCCCCCCAGGGTCAGCACCCAGACGTGCGGCAGCATGAATTTGATCAAACGGAGGTATGTTCTCATATTATATCCATATTATGATAAATACAACGTGCTATCGTAACACACGAGGGTGCGTTTGTCGAGGAAAATCCTTGCCGCGCCCGTCAGGGCGTGGTATAATCTCCGCCTATGGGATCCGCAAAGAACAGGACGCGCGTAGGCGTAGTGGGGGTAGGCCATCTAGGCTCTATACACGCAAAGGTCTACTCTAAACTGGATAATGTGAAACTTGCCGGCGTCTGCGACTGCAACATAGAGCGGGCGCTCGAGATAGGCAAGAGGTTCGACACGGCCAGCTACGCTGACTATGAAGAGCTTTTCGATAAGATCGAGGCCGTCTCCATCGTCGTGCCCACAAGCCTGCACTATAATGTCACTAAGGACTTCCTGCTCCACGGCATCCATGTCCTTGTAGAGAAACCGGTCACCAAGACCCTCTCGGAAGCCGAGGAGCTCATAGACATCGCCAAGGAGAAGAAGCTCGTCCTCCAGGTCGGTCACATCGAGCGCTTCAATTCCGCGGTATTGGCCCTTGAGCCGTACCTCCTGAAACCGCGGTTCATCGAATGCCAGAGGCTCGGCCCCTTCCATGAACGGGTCAAGGATGTCGGCGTCGTACTCGACCTCATGATACACGACATCGATATCGTCCTGGGCCTCGTCAAAAAAGACACGGCCGCCATCGAGGCCGTCGGCGTAAGCACCATATCGAACCACGAGGACATCGCCAATGTGCGCCTCATATTCGAGGACGGTGCCATCGCCGACATAACCGCTAGCCGCGTCACAAAGGACGTAGTGCGCAAGATAAGGATATTCCAGGAGGAGTCCTACATATCTCTTAATTACCTCACCCAGGAGGTGGCGATCTTCAGGAAATCCGGAGATAAGATCGTCAAGGAGAAGATAAAGGTCAAAAAGCACGAGCCCCTGAAACGCGAGCTTAAATCCTTCATCGAATGCGTCCAGACCGGCACCAAGCCGATCGTTTCGGGCGTCGAGGGCAAGCGCGCGCTGCAGGTCGCCCTCGAGATAGTGGAAAAGATACGTTCGAACACCCCCAGATGACCCATAAGAAGATCCTTATCGTATCAGGCGAGCCGTCCGGCGATCTTCACGCCTCGAACCTCATAGCGGACCTGAAGTCGCTGGATCCCGGCCTCGAGTTCTTCGGGCTCGGCGGAAAGCTTTCGGAGAGAGCCGGCGCCGAGATACTTTACGATATCGCCGACCTGGCCATCGTCGGCATCGTCGATGTCGTTAAGAACGCTTTCAAGATCCGCTCCGCCCATAAGAGGCTTATCGAGCGGATGGACGCCGCGAAACCCGATCTCGCCATACTCGTAGACTACCCCGGCTTCAACCTCCATCTGGCCGGCCAGCTCCACAAAAGGGGTATCCCTATAGTCTATTACATAAGCCCGCAGGTCTGGGCATGGGGCGCGCGACGCATCGTGCTTATCAGGCGCTGCGTAAAAAAGATCGTCGTCTTCTTTAAATTCGAGGAAGAGCTCTATAAGAAACATGGGATCGACGCTGCCTTCGTCGGACACCCCCTTATCGATACCGTCAAACCCTCCCATGATAAGGCCTGGGTCTTCGCTAAATACGGCCTTTCCACGGGTAAAAAGACGATAGCGCTGTTGCCCGGCTCAAGGATGAGCGAGGTAAGCTCGCTTCTGCCGGCCATGGTCGAAAACTGCAAGATAATAGACAAAAAGCTGGGCGGAGCCCAGTTCATCGCCTCCAAGCACCCCTCCATCCCGATGGAACTTTATAAGAAAGTGGTCAATGGGTCGGGGCTGAATATCGTGCTAGCCGAAGCCGATACATACGATATCATAGCCGCCTCCGACCTCGCGATAGCGGCATCCGGGACCGTCACCCTGGAGACGGCGATACTTGGCACGCCATACGTGCTGGTATATAAAAGCAGCCTGGTGAACTATATCGCATACCGCATAGTGAGAAAGACCCCGTATCTGGGCATAGCGAACATAGTTGCGGGCAAGGCCGTAATACCGGAATTCCTGCAGTTCGACATGACGCCTGAAAAAATATCAGGCGCTGCCGTCGACATACTTACCCACGAGGATAAGAGATCGAAGATGGTCTCGGACCTGAAAGGCATACGCCTCGCTCTGGGCTCGCCGGGCGCGTCCAAGCGCGCGGCCTCCGTCATCGCCCCCATCCTATAGCGCGGTCCTGCACAAAAAATGTGCATCATTTTACTTGACAATTGTCAAGCTAGATGGTATCCTTGTTTACGCGAAGGATACCGGCTGTTTCTAACTGATCTCAAAAGGAAGGTGCTTATGAAAGAGAGCTACGTCACCCCCACGCAACTAGCGAAGATGCTCGGCATCTCGCGCCAGGCGGTCATCGAAAAGATACAAAAGGGCTCCATCCGGGCCACCCGGGTGGGAAAACAGTACATTATCGACGAGAAAGAGGTGCGCAGCATCGAGAACGATTACCTGAAAGGGACGGAGATGAGGCAGCTCGCGACGGCGAAGGATCCCCGGAAGAAGGTGCTCCATATCGTCAGGGAGAACAAGATAAACACCATACAGCTCTGGTTCGTCGATATCCTCGGCATCCTGAAGTGCGTATCGATCACTCAACGCGAGCTTGAGGAAGCCCTTTACCACGGTAAAGGATTTGATGGCTCATCCGTCACAGGCTTTGCGGAGGCGGAGGAGTCGGACATCATCGCCATGCCGGATGCCGCGACGTTCCAGATGCTCCCCTGGGAGGGGACCGCGGCGCCTGTCGCGCGCATGTTCTGCGACATCCTGAACCCTGACCGGACGCCCTATGCCGGAGACAGCCGCTACGCCCTGAAAAGGAACCTTGAGAGGGCGAAGAAGCTGGGCCTCGACTATTATATAGGCCCGGAGCTTGAATATTTCTACTTTAAATCCGACTCCAAGCCCGAGATACTCGACGAGGGGACGTATTTCGAGCTCATCCCGAACGACCTTGCGGACGTGGTCAGGAACAAGACCGTCGACATCCTGGAAAACATGGGCATCCCCATGGAGGCAAGCCATCACGAGGTGGCCCCGTCGCAGCATGAGATCGACCTCAAATACAATAAGGCCCTCATCATGGCCGACAATATCATAACGAGCCGTTACTGCATAAAAGAGGTCGCTAAGGCCCACAACATATATGCCACATTCATGCCGAAGCCTATCTACGGCGTGAACGGCAGCGGCATGCACGTCCACCAATCGCTCTTCAGGGGCGGCACCAACGCCTTTTACGACAAAAGCGACAAGCATCACCTGTCGACGATAGCCAGGCAGTTCATCGCGGGGCAATTGAAACATATCCGCGAGATATCCTCCATAACGGCCCAATGGGTCAACTCATACAAGCGCCTCGTGGCAGGGTATGAGGCGCCCGTCTACGCGTCATGGGCGCAAAAGAACAGGACCGCACTGATCCGCGTCCCTCTATACAGGCCGGGGAACGAAAAAGCGACGAGGGCCGAGCTGCGGTGCCCGGATCCCGCATGCAACCCTTACCTGGCCTTCGCGGTGATGCTCGCGGCGGGCCTTGAAGGCATAGAAAAGAAGTATAAGCCCCATGAGCCTGTCGAGCCTAATATCTACAAGATGGAGATGTCGGAGCGGGAGACGAGGGGCCTTGCGGCATTGCCGGGCAACCTGTTCGAGGCGATCGAGGAGACTGAGAAGAGCCGCCTGGTCAAGGATGCCCTGGGAGAGCACATATTCACGCGTTTTCTTATAAACAAGAAGAAGGAGTGGGAGGATTACAGGATACAGATCACGAGCCACGAGATTAAAAGGTACCTGCCGATATTATAGGCGGGCTAAATAATAACTATCGCTATACCCTTCTCGTCGGCAAGCTTTATAACCTCTTCTTTGTCGACAAGCAGGGTCTTTCCGCCTTCCAGCGCGAGGGCCTTACCTCCGGAGTCAGCCAGGACCTTCACCGTATCAAGCCCCACGAGAGGCACATCAAAACGCATATCCTGCTCGGGCCGCGCGACTTTTACCACAACGAACCCTATTTTAGAGAGGCTGCCGGCCCTTTTGATAGCCTCATCCGTGCCCTCCGCGCCCTCTATTGCTATGACTGTCTTGTTGTTGACTGCCAGCGTCTGGCCGATGTCGAGGCGTGCCAGCTCTCTTGCAACCGTCCGGCCGTATTCTATGTCCTCGGATTCCTCGCGGTCCGGCGAGCGCTTAGTGAGAACGCCTTTCTTGGGTATCAGATGCTCCAGATATGTCGTTGAATCCATTATTTCGATGCCGAACTTGGCGAGGATACCGGCCACCTGTTTCAGGATGGCGTAATCCTTGCGGTCCCTTGTCTTGTTGATGGCGGCCCTTATCTCGTCGTCAAGTTTCTTTTCGTCCTTGAACAGCAGGTCCTTCTTGAGCTTGCCCAGCATAACGATCTTCCTCAAGCGTTCCGTTACCACCAACATCAGTGCCTTGTGAAATTGCCCCCATTCCAGCCAGTGCATCTTATCGACGTAACGTTCCAGTTCGGCCGAAGTGACACCCTTTAAACCCAGGGCCACCACGGTATCCCCCTTCTCCTTCGCCTTCTGCGCGAAGATGATGGGTATGGTTCCGTAACCGGCTACAAGTCCTATGCGAGCCATCTTCTTATTTGGGCTGCTCCTGGCTTGGCGCGACAAAAGCGAACATAAGGTCGGCTTCGGTCGTCACCTCGCCGTTGACCTTGGCTACGGCGTGCACCTGCACTACGCCCATCTTCTGCTTCACCAGTTCGCTCTCTATCATAAGCTGGTCGCCCGGCACTACGGGCTTGCGGAACTTCGCGTTGTTGATGCTGAGAAAATAGGCAAGTTTCCCCAGGTTCTCTTTCACATTGAGCGCGGCCACACCGCCGACCTGCGCCATCGCCTCTATTATTAAGACGCCCGGCATTATGGGCTGGCCCGGGAAATGGCCCTGAAAAAACGGCTCGTTTATCGTGACGTTCTTAAGCCCTACCACCTTCCTGTCGGTCGCCTCCACTATCCTGTCGACCATAAGAAAGGGATAGCGGTGCGGCAGGATCTTCTGTATCATGTTGACATCGAGTTGTTTTCCCTTTATATCCATCTGTTCGAGTCCCATGGCATTCTCCTATTTTGCTGACGCTTTCAGTTTCTTCACGAGCTCCATGTTCAGCTTATGGCCGCTCTTTATAGCTATGACGCGGCCGATTATCGGCATGCCCAGAAGATAGAGGTCGCCGATGAGGTCGAGGATCTTGTGCCTTACCGGCTCGTCAGAAAAACGCAGCGTATTTTTGATAGGGCCGGCCTTGCCCATGACAAGTGTGTTGTCGTAATTCGCGCCCTTGCCCAGCCCCATTTTTAAAAGCTCGAGCGCTTCTTCCTCCAGGCAGAACGTCCGCGCCGGCGCGATCTCGCGCTCAAAAGACGCCTCATCCAGGGGCATGCTCATATATTGCGTTCCGACGGACGGGCTGTCATACGACATAAGATATGAGACCGTGAGCCGGTCGTCCGGGAATACCGCTACCAACGAATCGCCGGAGGCGCACCAGGCCGGTTCTTTAGGGATAAAGACCTTCTTTGCCGTATCTTGCTCTATAATATGGGCGCGCTTCAGCGCTTCAACGTAATCCTTCGCGCTCCCATCGAGTCCGGGAAGCTCGACATTATCGGCCTCCGCTACTATATTGTCGATACCGAGTCCGGCGAGCGCCGCCATGAGATGCTCGGTCGTCTGCACCTGAAGCGGGCCCATGCCCAGCGTGGTCCTGCGTTCAGGCGAATCCGCCGCGCCGAGGTCCAGGGATTGTATATGAAGGAGCGGCTTATTGGGAAGGTCGGCCCTTATGAAATTTATCCCGCTGTCGGCAGGCGCGCCCTTTAGTTTGAGCGTGACCTTGGCGCCTGTCTGGAGGCCCGTCCCTTCTATTACGACCGGATCCTGTATGGTCTTTTGACGCGTCACTTGCTCTCGAGTTCCTTTATCTTCGCTTCCAAGACTTTCACCCGCTCGTATAATTTCGGAAGAAGCCCCACGCATCCTAAGATATCGCGCGCCTTGTCCACAGGCTTTGCGGGATACCAGAACAAGGTCGTATTGGCGGGGAACGACTTTGATATCCCTGTCTTGGCGCCTGCCATGACAAAATCGCCCAGCTTCAAATGATCGGCCACGCCGACCTGTCCGCCCAGGACGACGTTCCTGCCAAGACTGGTGCTTCCTGATATACCTGTCTGGGCCGCCGCGAGACAATAGGGGCCGATGACTACGTTGTGGGCTATCTGGACCAGATTGTCGATCTTCGAGCCTTTGCCGATGACCGTTTTTGAGAACCTTGCCCTGTCGATCGTCACGCAGGCGCCTATCTCAACATCATCCTCTATGAGGACCGTGCCTATCTGGGGTATCTTAACGTGCGTGCCGTCCCGCTGAGTGTCATAGCCGAACCCGTCGCTTCCTATGACGGACCCGGGATGGATGACGACCCTGTTGCCGATAGATACCTCTTCGCGTATCGTAACGTTAGGATAGATGATGCATCCGGCGCCTATCTTCGTATTTTTACCCACGAAACAGAACGGATAGAGAACTGTGTTATCGCCGATCGAAGCGCCGTCCTCCACAACGACATACTGGCCGAGCGCGACGTCTTTACCCAACACAGCCTTTTTGCCTGCGATGGCAGTCCCATGGACACCCTTGGGTACCGGTATCCTTTCCGGCATGAGGAGATCCACCAGTCTTGAAAATGCGACCGAAGGGCTGTCGACCTTTATGAGGGGCTTGGCCGTCTTGGACTGAAGCGGCCCTCCCACCACGACACAAGAGGCGCCGGATCCTTCGATCGTCTTTTCTGACACAGCAGGGCCCGCGAAAGCTATTTCGCCGGGCTGCGCATCTTCGATGCTATTGACGCCGCGTATCGCGATGCTGCCGTCGCCGGTCAACTCACCCTGTAAAAATACCGCTATCTCCTTCAACGTCTTTGTCATATACACGCCCCCCTTCTGCGCGCCCGGCAAAAAGCCAGAAACCAGAGTACGGCATAGCAAAGGAGCGCCGCGCCCTGGTTTCTTTAAAAGATCCGGAGAGCGAACGGCCTATTTGCCTTTTACGTTCAGCCTTTTCAGGACTTCCGCCGTCAGGTCATACTGCTCGCCGGCGTACAGAAGCGTCCTCTGGTTCAGGATAAGGTCGTAGCCGTTCTGCTTCGAATAGTCGGCGATCACCTTCTCGATGTTCTTCAGGATGCCGCCAAGGAGTTCGTTGCGCTCCTTAAGAAGCTCTTCCCTGGCCTTGCCGTCAAAATCCTGGAGAACCTTGATCTTCTCGTCGATGGCGGCCTGCTTATCCTGCTTTCCCTTCTCCGACAGGAGCGCCTGTTCATCTTTCAGTTTCCTGATGGCGTCGACCATCTTCTTGCGCTCAGCCTCTTTTGCCTTACCCTTGTCCTCGAGCTTGCGCTCAGCGTCCTTGGTCTCGCCGTACTCGTCAAAGACCTTCGCCAGGTCGACATAGCCTATCTTGTACTCCTTGGCGTACGCCTGGCTCGCGCCGAGAACGGTCATCGCCAAGAAGATTACCGCTACCGCCAGTACCGTCTTCTTATTCATCGCGCCTTCTCCTTTCCTGTTTTTTACCACTCTTATCCGCCTTCGAATTCAAATCGCATTAGCCTGTATGCTTCGGCGGACAACCCGCCGCAGGCTATCTACCCTGAATCGCCCGATACACGAAGGCGGGTTAAAATCCGCGGCTTATGCTGAAATAGAACTCGCCCTTTTTCTCATCCTCGTAATTCTGGGTAAGCGGATAGCCGTAATCGAGCTTGAACGGCCCTATAGGCGTCTTGACCCGCACGCCTATACCGGCCCCCTGCCTGTAATTTCCGCCCCAGAGAAAATCACCGGCCCTGCGCCAGACGTTACCTACGTCGTAAAATATGGCCCCTTTGAGGACTTTTTCATACAGCGGAAATGTCAGCTCCGCGTTGCCTACGGTAAGGGCCTCGCCTCCTATGGGGTCGTTGGAGCCTGGATCCCTGGGGCTGACAGCGCGCTCGCGATAACCGCGTATGGTGTTCGCGCCGCCGGCGAAGAACCTTTCATATATCGGGACCTCATCGGAGTCGCCATAAGGATCGATGACCCCGACCCGGCCTTTCACCTCCAGGGTGAACTTCTCAAAGAACGTGTAATAAACGGCCGCGGTCCCCGTCGCTTTCCAGAAATCCTTATCGCCGCAGAAGATGCCGCCGGCGTCCTCGAACGCGCCGTTGATCAGCAATCCTCTCGTCGGCACGTAGATATTGTCTCTCGTATCGAGCGTCAGCTGTATGGAGCCGCTCGAGATCCAGTTGGACCCTTCTTCGGCCTTAAGGTCCGGGGAGGCGTTATCTGAGACGCTCTCTAGGCGGACTTCTTCCAGCCGGTACATCGCGTCCGCGCGCAGCCAATCGGTGATCTCCTTACCCAGCCTGAGGTCTCCGCCCGACCTGCGCTCGTCATATGCCCAGCCGACGTCGGTAGCGCGTTTATGCGCCGCGGAATAGACGTCGAACCCGAACGAATAGGGGTACCCGAATATCCACGGCTCGGTCCAGCTGACATTGAAGTTCCTCCTGACCATGCCCAGTTCGGCCCTTATGGAAAGGTACTGGCCGGCGCCTACGAACGTCGGGAAGTTCAGTAGGTCGAAATTCCGCTGTGATACTTCGACAAATCCGATAAGCTGGTCGATGGAGCTGTAACCGCCGCCGAACGAGAACTCCCCTGTCTTGCCCTCTTTCACGCCGATCAGAAGGTCCTGCACATTGGGATCGGCCGTCTCCTCCGTATCGAAATTAAGGTCCTCAAAAAGGCCGAGGTTGTAGAGCCTCTCCTTGGAGCGTTTAAGTCTATTGCCGTCGAACTTGTCGCCGGGGTATATCCTAAGCTCCCTGCGCACCACGATCTCTTTTGTCTTCGTGTTGCCGCGCACGTCTATCTTGCCGACATAAACGAGGTCCTTAGAGTCTATATTATAGACGACATCGACGTTGCCGGTCTCGGGATTGGCGTTGCGCTCGACGTCGATCATGACGTTCATGTAACCGTAGTGCTGGTAGTGCTGCCTGACCGCCAGCGCGTCCGTCCGCAGCCCCTTGTTGGAGAAGGGCTTGCCGGGGCCCATCTTGATCAGCTTGCGGATATCCTTTTCCGGAAGGGTGAGGTTCCCCTTTATCTCGAGATCGCCGACTTTGTATTGCTTGTTCTCCCTGACTTCTATGGTTATATAAAGGAGCTTGCCGTCCTCAGAATAATCCAGCTTAGGGACCAGTTCGACATCGAGATAGCCGATATCATCGTACAACGAACGTATCTTGTCGAGATCCTCCTGGAATATCTCTTCCTTGAAGACGCCCGGGTTGAAGAGCCAGGCCGGTTTCGTTCCCAGGATCTTCGTGATAACGCCCGTCTTGAGGTGTTTGTTGCCGGTTATGGTGATCTTTGCCACCTTGACGCGCGTACCTTCGTCCACCAGCACGGTGACCTTCGTCTTGTTCAGCTCCCTGTCGGTATCGAGCTCGTACCTGACCTCGATCAGGGGATAGCCCTTCTTCACATAGAGGTTCTTTATATCAGCGACATCCTGCGCGAGGAGCGACAGGTTGAGCATTTCGTCGGGTTTCGACCTCATCACCGACCTAAGTTTCCCGTCCTTCAGGATACTGTTGCCCCTGAACGAGATGGTGTCGATGACCGATTTCTCTTCGACGATAAAGGTGACCTTGACGCCGTCCTCGTAGTCCTCGACGTCGATGGAGACGTCGGTGAAGTAGTCTGTGGCGTAGAGCCGTTTAAGGTCGTCGTTCAGGACTTCCTGCGAAAATGGATCGCCGGGCTTCGTCTTGATCTTTGAGAAGATCGTGTCCGAGCTGATCGTCCTGTTATCCTTGACGAGCAGCTGTTTTATGGTCTTGCCTTCCTTTTCCGACAGTTGGGCGTGGGCCGATATGCCCGGCCACGCGCATATCGCGATAGCGGCAACGCAGGCGATGATCCTTCGGCGTGCCGGCGTCATGCGCTCTCCATATCGGCGTGGGCGTCCACGAAATCCTCTTCCCGCGCCATCTCGAGGTTCTCGAACCTCATATATTCGCCTATGAACGTCAGGTCGAAGGTGCCCACCGGTCCGTTACGCTGCTTGGCGATGTTGATCTCGGCGAGCCCTTTTACCTCGGGGTTATCGCGTTCATAATATTCCCTTCGCAAAAGAAGTATTACCAGGTCCGCGTCCTGCTCTATGGCGCCGGATTCGCGCAGGTCCGAGAGCTGCGGCCTTTTGTTCTCTCGCTGTTCTACGGCGCGGGAAAGCTGGCTGATGGCGATGACCGGGACATTGAGCTCGCGCGCTAGGGCTTTAAGCGAGCGCGATATCTCGGATATCTCCTGCTGCCGGTTATCGGACGAGCTCGCCGCGCCTTTCATCAGCTGCAGATAGTCCACTATGACAAGCCTGATGTCGTAAAGCGCCTTGAGACGCCGCGCCTTTGCCCGCAATTCAAGGGCCGAAAGGGAGCCGGAATCGTCTATGTAGATCGGCGCTTCCGATAATTTCCCCGCGGCTGTGACGAGACGCGGCCAGTCGGCCTGCGACAGGAAACCCGTGCGCACTTTATGGGCATCGACCCTGGCATGGGAACACAGCATCCTCTGGACAAGCTGCTCTTTGGACATCTCAAGGCTGAAGAACGCCACAGGCTGCTTTTCGATAACGCCGATATGTTCGGCGATGCAGGAGGCCAGCGCGCTCTTACCCATCGACGGACGAGCCGCTATGACGATGAGGTCTGAGGGGTGGAACCCCGCTGTCCGTATATCGAGCTCCCTGAAACCTGTCCCGAGGCCGGTAACGTGCGCCTTGCGCTGATAGAGGCTGTCGATAGTCTCGATAGAGCCCTTTATGACGTCCCTGATCTGGGCGAACCTCGCGTCGACCTTCTTGGAGCTGACGTCAAAGACGAGCTGCTGGGCCTTGTCCAGCAGTTCGTCAGCGTTGCGCGAGCTGTCGTAGCATTCCGAGGCGATCTGCGTCGAGACGTTTATGAGCGAGCGCAAGACCGCCTTCTCCTTTACGATCTTCGCGTAGTGGGCGATGTTCGCTGAGGTAGGGACGCTCGAGGCGAGCGTCGAGATGTAGACCGGCCCGCCGACTTCGTCGAGCGATCCCTCTTTCTTCAATTGCTCTGTAAGCGTGATGATGTCGACGGCCTTGTTATCGTTGTAAAGCTGTATTATGGCGCGGAATATCTTGCGGTGGGATTCTTTGTAAAAGCTCTGATCCGTGACAAGCTCAATAGCATGCGATATCGCGTCATGGTCCAGGAGCATCGACCCGAGGGTGGCCACCTCCGCCTCATCGTTCTGAGGAGGCAGTTTCTCGATCATATCATTTGCGCCCATTGTCTTTTCGCTCCGAACTATGAACGGCGCCGGCTCACTTCTCCGGCTCTTTGTTCACGACCCAGACCCTTAAAGCGGCCTTTACCTCGGGGTGGACCTTGACCGCTACCTGATAGACGCCCAGTTTCTTGATCGGTTCTTCCAGGATGATGTCTTTCTTGTCGATGGTGAAGCTCTCGGCCGCGAGGGCTACCGAGATCATGTCGCTTGTCACGGAGCCAAAGAGCTTCTCTTCCTCCCCCGCCTGCGCCGGTATGGTTATGGAGAGGCTCTCGAGTTTCCCGGCAAGGGCCTTGGCGGCTTCGAGCATCTTCGCTTCCTCGGCCGCGCGCTTCTTCTTTAAGGATTCCAGGAATTTCATGTTGCCGGCCGTCGCGATCTTAGCCTTCTTGTTCGGCAACAGGTAGTTCCGGGCATACCCTTCCTTGACCACTACGACATCCCCTATATTGCCCAGCCTTTCGATGTTTTCTATGAGTATGACTTTCATAAAAGTCTCTTCCTATTTTTCGCTGATATCGCGCTTTTAGTCAGCCACGAACGGCAGAAGAGCCGCGACCCTCGCCCTTCGGATAGCCTTGGCGAGCTGCCGCTGGTGCTTGGCGCACGTGCCCGTGATCCTTGACGGCACGATCTTACCGCGCTCGGTCAGGAACTTCTGAAACCTTTGGTAATCAAGATAACTGATGGATTCCACCTTATCCATGCAGAACTTGCACGGCTTCCTCCTGAAGACCCTTTTTTTCAGCGGCCCCTTGCGGTCCCCGCGCCCTCCCCTGCCTCTGCCTTTTTTCTCTACCTTCTTCTTGATGAACATATCTCTCTCCTAAAAAGGAACTTCTCCGGCCTCTGATGCGCCCTTGCCCTTCTCGCCGGGTTGTGTGCTGCCATCCGGGATCGAACTAAGATCCTCGTTCATGTTGATAGTCTCGACCTCCTCCGGCGGTATTCCCGTCCTGGCCGGATGGCCTTGCTGCTTGTCGCCGCCTCTCAGGAACTGGACGTTATCGGCTATCACCTCGATGGTGCTCCGCTTCTGTCCGTCCTGCGTTTCCCAGGAGCGGGACTGGAGGCGCCCTTCGACGAACACAGGGCTGCCCTTCGACAGATACTCGCCGCAGACCTCTGCCCTGCGGCCCCATACCACGACGCGCACAAAGGAAGTCTCTTCCTTTTTCTCGCCGGTCTGCGACTTGTAGACCCTGTTCATGGCAACGGTGAAAGTCGCGACGGCCGTACCGCTCGGCACGTACCGCAATTCCGGGTCCCTTGTGAGGTTCCCCATCAAAAATGCCTTATTGAGACTGGCCGCCATTTTTAACCCCTCTTGGTTATCATCGTCCGCAGTATGCCGGGATGCAGCTTGTAGGCCGTCTCCAGCTTCATGATGGCAGCGGGCGGAGCGGAAAAATCGACCTTATAATAGTAACCGTCGCCGCTCTTCTTGACCTTATAGGCCAGCGGCCGCTTGCCCCATTCCTCTTCCTTCTGGACACTGCCGCCGTTCTTCGCGATGGCATCGCCTATGGACTTGCAGACGTTCTTGACCTCTTCGTCCCTGAGGTCCGGTTTCACGATGAACAGGCCTTCGTAATTCTCCATATTATCCTCGTGTTTGTTAGAAAATACTACCACACTATACCAGGTAACGCAACGATTATTCGGGGATATCAGGACGTGGCGACCTTCTTCGCGTTAAAGCCGGCCATCGCCTCGTCTATCCCTTTTTCGGCCCACATGATGGCGCCGTCCTTTGCCATTTCCAGGGCATGCGAGACGTTCTTGAGGTCCCGCCTCTTGAAAGGCGTCAGGACGTAATTGGTGATATCACCCCTATGGACGTCTATGGCTATGCCTACGCGAAGACGCGCGAAATCGTCGCGCCCTAAAGCGCCTATGATCGACCTGAGGCCCTTATGGCCGCCGGCAGAGCCCCTTGAGCGCAGCCTGATCCTGCCGAGCTTAAGATTGATGTCATCGCAGATTACCAGGAGGTCTGCCGGAGAGCAGTCATGTTCCCTTAAAAGCTCTTCGGCGACCTTGCCGGAAAGGTTCATATAGGTCTGCGGCAATACCAGCATGGTGTCAGCACCGGCTATCCTGCCTTCGCCCACTATCGAGTGGTGGAGTTTGCGCCTTACCTTTATGCCGCACTGCTTTGCTATGCGCTGGACTACAGCGAACCCGACATTATGCTTGGTCGACCTGTATGCGAGGCCCGGATTCCCCAGGCCGATTATGAACTTCATCCCGTCTTTTCTCCACCTATTTTACCCGTCTTAGAAAGGATGGGATTCATTACTTCTTTTCTTCCTTCTTCTCTTCCTTTTTGGCTTCCTTGGGCGACGCTTCCTTCGCCCCTTCCTCAGGCTCTCCCTCTTCCTTCTTCTTCCTGATAAGTTCCGGCTCGGCCGCGCCTTCCGCCTCGACTTCCTCCTTCGGGACCTCGACCTTCGGGGGCTTGACTATAAGCGCGATGAGTTCGGGGTCGTTCAGCACCTTGACGCCTTCCGGCACCATGAGGTTCTTCACGAGCACCGAGTCGCCTATGTTCATGTTCGAGACGTCCACATCGACCTTTTCGGGGATGTCGGTCGGCAGACACTCGACCTGCAGTTCCCAGATAACGTGCTCTAAGGTCCCGCCGTCATTTTTGACGCCCGGCGCCTCGCCCTTAGCCGCAAGGGGCACGTTGACCTTGATCATCTCTGTGAGCGATATCTCGTTAAAGTCGACGTGAAGGATAGAGTCCTTGACCGGGTCGCGTTGGATCTCCTTCACGACGACCGTCTTGTCCTTGGTCGCTTTGGCGCCGGACACCTTGAGCGTGATGATGACGTTCTCTCCGGCCTTGGTATGAAGGACCTTCTCCATGTCTCCCGACGGGAGTTTGAGGTTCATGGCGTCCTTGCCGCCCCTATAGACGACCGCCGGTATGAGCCCTTCCTTCCTCAGCTTCTTGGCCACCGCCTTGCCGGTGTCGTCGCGCGTCTCTACTTTCAGTATCACCTTTTCCATATTGTCCCGACTTCCTTTCTGTCAACCGTTAACTGTCAACCGTTAACTCTGAAATATCACCTTGAGGTAAATAACACGCTGATGGACTCCTCGCAATGGATCCGTTTGATGGCTTCGGCCAGGAGCGAGGCCACGGACAGGACCTTTATGTGCTTGAGCCTCTTCTCGGGGCCGATGGGTATCGTATCGCTCACGATGAGCTCTTTGAGATGGCATTTTCTCAGGCGGTCGATCGCGGGGCCGCAGAGGACCGGATGGGTGACGGCGGCGTAGACGTTTAACGCCCCCTGCCTCTTGATCGCCGCGACCGCCTCTACGAGAGAGCCTGCGGTGGCCACCATGTCGTCTACTATGAGCGCGTGCTTTCCCTTGACATCGCCCATGATGTGCATGACCTCGGCCTTCGTGTCGTCGATGCGCCGCTTGTCCACGATCGCCAGGTTGCACCTGAGCTTCTTGGCATAGGCGCGGGCCGTCTTTATGCCGCCGACGTCCGGCGACACCACTACAAGGTTCCCGTTCAATCCGAGCTTTTTAATATGATCGCAGAATATCTTTACCGCGAAAAGATGGTCGAGCGGGATATCGAAAAATCCCTGTATCTGGCCGGCGTGCAGGTCGA